>JBEKWP010000098.1:0-20911 GCA_049512915.1 Candidatus Sulfotelmatobacter sp. | reverse complement strand
GCCACGGTTTCGTACTTCTCGGCCGTCGCCAGCACGGCGGCCGCGCCCACGGCAGAGCGGGCCCCCTCAAACGCAACATCGTAAGGATTCACCACCCGCAGACGGTGGAAACCGAAGTTGCTCATAGCCCGGGCGGCGGCGCCGATGTTGAGAGGATTGCGCGCGTCCACCAGAACCACGCGCAAATGATCGAATTCAGCAGAAGCCGGCAAGCTGTCTCTATTCTACGGCAGCCCGGCGCGCTCGGTTTGCGACTCCTGCAGCGCTCTCGCAGACAGGTTCATGAGAAGCAAACCCAGTGCACGCCGGTTGCCGTAGCGTTCTCGCGCCTGGCCGAGCAAATGTAAAAAATTTGTCAAACCTTTGCCCCCACGAAGAAAGTGCATGGAAACGTTGTAAGCTTCCAGTGTTAGAGGCCCGCATGAGGGGTTGAATTTGAAACCTTGAAACTTTGCAACCTTGAGACCTCAGACTCCAGGAGACAGTGCACCGATTCATCAAGATGGATTCGAATGAAGCAAGGATGGCATTATGGGGCAGATCGTAACACCTATGAGCGTGGCTAGATCGGCAGACGCAATGAACTCGGTACGGCCGATGGGAAAAATTCTGGTCGTCGAGGATGATCCCGCTGTCCAAAAGGCCTTAAAGCGGCTGTTCGAATCCGAAGGATACACGGTTGAGATTCAGTCCAACGGGAAATCGGCGCTGGAGAGCTTTCAGGCCGCTCCCCCAGCGGTTATTATTCTCGACCTGCGCCTGCCCAAACTCTCCGGCAGCGACTTGTGCAAGGAGGTAAAAGCCCAGGCCCCGGCTTTGCCGATCGTCGTGTTGAGCGCAACCAGCGATGTCTCAGACAAGGTTCTGTTGCTCGAGTTGGGCGCCGATGATTATGTGACCAAGCCCTTCAGCCCCCGGGAACTGCTGGCGCGGGTGCGCGCGGCGCTGCGGCATACCTCGAGAACGCCAGCGGCTAATCTGGTAAGTTTCGACGGCATCTCCATTGACTTCAAGAAAATGGAAATCCTGCGTGACGGCAAGGTCGTGGTGCTGACCGCGCAGGAGTTCAAGACTCTGCAGTTTCTGGTGCAAAATGCTGACCGCGTGATCGGCCGGGATGAACTACTGAACGAAGTCTGGGGATACCAGAACTATCCCTCTACCCGCACCGTGGACAACCACATCCTGAAGCTTCGCCAAAAATTGGAACGCGACCCCGCCAGTCCGGTACACTTCCGCACAGTGCACGGAATGGGTTACAAGTTCGTTCGCTGAGATCCCTTGCCCCCTTCGTCAGAACCCGTTTCGCAGACCTTTCCAGTACAGTCGGGAAACGCACTGGTGCCTCGGACCACCCTGCGCACGCGCTTTCTACTCTCGATGCTGGTCATCACCGCCGGCCTCACGGCATTAAGTTTTCTGGTCGTGCGGCACAGCGTGCGCACCCACGTGCGCGAAGGAATCGCGCAGGATCTGCGCAACTCCGTCACTACTTTCCAGAACTTTCAACACGATCGTGAAGTCATGCTGACTCACTCAGCCGAATTGGTGGCGTATCTACCGATCACGCGATCCATCCTGACCGCTCACGACCCGGCCACGATCCAGGACGCGTCCAGAGATGTTTGGCCGCTGACCGGCAGCGATCTTCTGGTGCTGGCCGACCGCGACGGCAAGGTTGTCGCTCTGCATACCAAGTCAAAGGGCTTCAGCCGCGAAGCCGCGCAGCAGTACTTTGGGCGATCGTTAAACGAGGAGGACTCCAGCCACTGGTGGTTCGACGCTCACCATCTCTACCAGACTTTCATGCAACCAGTTTATTTCGGCTCCAAGACGGAAGGTGGCCTGCTCGGTTTCCTGGTCATTGGCTATGAAATCGATGACCGCCTGGCTCGCGAGGTGAGCAAGGTCTCGGCCAGCCAGGTTGCTTTTTCCTACGGGAATGAAATTGTTGCCACCACCTTGACCGCTTCACAAGCCGAGAGCCCGGGTGTGCGGGCCTTAGCCGCTGGATTGTCGCAAAGTGCACCCCATGATGTTGAAGTAGGCAAAGAGAATTTTGTGGCCGCGTCACTGGATTTGTCGAGCCAGCAACAGACTCCCGTGCGATTAACCGTGCTGGGATCCTACGATCAGGCGGCCAGGTTCCTCGATAATCTGAACCGCCTCCTGCTGCTGCTGGGTTTCACGGCGGTTCTAATCGGCAGCGGTCTCGTGTTCCTGATCTCGCACACCTTCACTCGCCCGCTGGCCAGCCTGGTCGAGGGCGTTCGTGCCTTGGAGCACGGCGATTTTCACCATCCCCTCGACCCTCGGGGCAGCGATGAAGTCGCGGAACTGACCTCGGCCTTCGACCGCATGCGCGCCAGCCTGCTCAAAACGCAACAGGCGTTGCTCGAGTCTGAGCAGTTGGCGACGATTGGACGCATGGCGAGTTCGATCTCCCACGACCTTCGCCACGCCCTCGCCGCCGTCGTGGCTAATTCTGAATTTCTTTGTGACGGCCGTCTCACCTCGGCGCAGCGTGAAGAGCTGTACCAGGAAGTCCGCACTGGCGTGAACCAGATGACCGACCTCATCGACTCCCTGCTCGAGTTCGCGCGAACCCGAGAGTCCCTGAACCCGGCTTACGGCAGCGTGCTTGAAACCGTGCAGCGGGCCACACAGGCGGTGCGCTTGCATCCGCGCCATCAGGGCACGCTGATCGAGATCAGCAACGACGGTCCGAAGCTGGCCTGGTTCGATTCCCGCAAGCTCGAGCGCGCTCTTTACAACCTTCTGTTGAATGCCTGCGAAGCGGCGCCAGGCGGCGAGGGCAGAGTCCAAGTCACGATCGGCGGGACCGCCTCCGCCCTCACGATTGAGGTATCAGACAATGGTCCCGGCATCGCGGAGCCGATTCAGCACAGGTTGTTCCATCCCTTCGTGAGCTTCGGCAAGGAAAACGGGACTGGGCTCGGACTTACGGTCGTGCAGAAGATCGTGCAAGATCACGGTGGCCAGGTTTCGACGGAACGCACTCCCGATGCCCGCACCGTTTTTCGCATCACGATACCGGGACGCGCTCCACAAGGATCGGACAGCGGTGGCGATGAGCTCGCGGGTCGTCACTTTTCATCTGTAGCCAGCGATCGAGCGACCGAAAATAGAGCGACTGAAAACTCAATTCGACATTCGGACACGTAGTCACCCGTTCCCATTTTCTTGATCTCGCGATGATCCGAATGTCGCGCAGGAGGATGTGTGAAGAACCCAAGGACCCTCGCGCTTTGGAAAGCTGCCATGACAGCAGCGGCTTTTGTCCTTTTGAGCGCCTACAGCCTGGCGCAGGAACGCCTGGCGCAGAATGGCACGCCCGCAACAACATCTCAGCAGCCCGATAACTCGCTGCGCGAACTCGATTCGCAGGTGCGCGAATTGCGCGCGGTGATCGAGCAGATGCGCGCCGAGAATGCGCAGTCACGCGCCGAAATGCAGGAGTTGCGCCAGGAATTACAAGACACGCGCAAATTGCTGGCCCCGCTCGCGGCTGCGTCGAACGCCGGGCCACCTGCTTCCGTTGCGGCGGAACCGGCTGCGTCCGTCTTGCAAAATTCATCGGATACAGCGGCAACGACAGCTCTCGGAACAACAGATCTCGCAACGACAGATCTCGGAAGCCGGGTTCAGAGGCTCGAAGAATCCACGCAATTGCTGGGCTCGAAGATCAACGAGCAATACCAGACCAAGGTGGAAACCGCCACCAAGTATCGCGCTCGCCTCTCCGGCATTGTGCTGATGAACGCCTTCCGCAATGTAGGAGGTTCCGACAACCTGGATATCCCTGACTACGCGCAACCGGTCGCGCCGGGCAGTCCTCAGTCCAGTTTCGGCGCCACCTTGCGGCAAAGCGAAATCGGCCTGGAAATTTTTGGACCGACGATGGCCGGCGCCAAGAGTTCAGCCAATGTGCAATTTGATTTCGTCGGAGGCTTTCCTTCAACTCCCAACGGCGTGAACTTCGGTCTGGTTCGCCTGCAGACTGCCAGCGTGCGCCTCGACTGGCAACACACCTCGGTGATCGGCGGGCAGGACGCGCTGTTCATCTCCCCGCTTTCTCCCACGTCGTTCGCCTCGCTCGCCACACCGGCGTTTGCCTACGCGGGGAACCTGTGGGGCTGGACGCCGCAGCTTCGCGTCGAGCATCGCTTCGATCTTTCCGACCAGCAGACGCTGACCTGGCAAGGCGGAATTCTCGACAATCTGGATTGGGAACCGCCTTACAACTCCTTCTACCGTTATGCGACGGCCGGCGAACAGTCGGGTCAGCCCGCTTATGCCATGCGCACTGCGTGGTCGCGGCCGGTGCTTGATCATCCGTTGACGTTTGGGGTTGCGGGATATTACGGGCGGCAGAACTGGTCCTGGGGTCGCGATGTCGACGCCTGGGCTGGCATGACCGATTGGCAGATTCCGATTCTTCGCCGGCTCGCGCTCTCCGGCGAGTTCTATCGCGGTCGTGGAGTGGGAGGATTGGGCGCAGGCGTCGGCCGCGCCGTTCTCTTCAGCGGTAATCCATATTATGCAACCACTAGCATTCGCGGGCTCGACTCGGCTGGAGGCTGGAGTCAATTGAAGTTTCAGCTCACTCCAAAACTCGAATTGAATGGGGTCTTCGCTGAAGATGACGCTTTTGCCGGCGACGTGCGGGGCTTCGCGGTTGACGCGAATAACTTCAGCCCGATTCTGGGCCGCAATCGCGGAGCGCTCGGCAACCTGGTCTATCGGCCGCGATCTGATTTATTGCTCTCTGCCGAATTCAGACGTTTGCACACGTTTCCCGTCTATGACAGTGCGAGCGTCACTAACCAAGTCAATCTTTCCATGGGGATACTGTTCTGAATATGCTTCGCTTCATTCATCGCCGGATGGTCAGCTGCATCCTGTTGCTGCCGATTCTCTTTGTGGTCGCCATGGCCCAAGACGTGGACCAGAGCGCCAATCGGGGTACAGATTTCAAAGGTACCGATCTCAAGGGTACTGATCTCCGAGGGAAAGTCCAGCTCACCAGGAACGGACGTCTCGTGCACGATGCTTCGAAAGTTGTGGTCTGGCTCACACCGCTGGGGACGACTCCTGCGCCGCTTCTGCTGCAGCAGCGCTCGCAAATCCCGCAACTGGTGCAGAAGGACAAGATGTTTCATCCTTCCCTGCTCGTGATTCCGGCGGGAGGGCAGGTTGAGTTTCCCAATCAGGATCCTTTTTTTCACAACGTGTTTTCGTTGTTCGACGGAAAGCGTTTCGATCTCGGACTCTATGAGAGCGGCACCACGCAATTTGTTAAATTCGACAAGCCGGGCATTTCTTTCATCTTCTGCAACATCCACGCGCAGATGAGCGCCGTGGTGATTGCGCTGAACACTCCGTACTACGCGATCTCGAACGGGCATGGCGAGATCAGCATCGGCAACGTCGTTCCCGGCCGCTACCGGATGCATGTGTTCCACTCCTCGGTTTCGCCGGAGGCACTGCACGCCGTGGAACGCGAAATCACCGTCACTCCGGGCGATACTTTCCTGGGAAGCTTCGGCCTGGCCGAATCCAATCTCGAACTCGCGCACAAGAACAAATACGGCCGCGACTATGATCCTCCGCAGCCTGACAGCCCGGCCTACGCGCGCCCCTAGGTGGGTAAGGACGGTACGAAGCGGAGGCGTGGCGAGCCGGCTACTCTTCCGCCCCGCTGGGGCTTGCTGGTCTGCCGGCTTTTTACCCAGGGCTCACGCCCTGGGCTGCATTCTTGCGCCGCTTCGCGGCTGACAGCTTGTTGATTTCTTCGCGAAAATAAATCTTCGTCGAGCGTGTCGGGGGCGGATGGTTGGGGTGTGCTCCGATACGAGATGTCGGGTACCCCCTCCCCCCTGGGGTCCAATGGAATCATCGGGTTAAACATGATTTCGCCCGCAAAATACGGATGTCAAAGAACTTAGGTACTAAAATCTAGACAACAAAGGACTTGAGGGCGTCGCGAATTGGCCTCTGCCAGCCGTCACGGCCTCGACCATGATTACGCGAATTAATTTTGCGCGCAAGGTCAGATGTCACAGTGGGCCTGTGGAAATTGTTGAACGCTCCGCAGTCCCTCCTTTTCGGGGAACGCGAAAGGATGGACCGCCCGCCGGAAGGCGGAGCTAAACGTCGGGAAGATCGCGTGAAACCACCGGCGAGGCCGGGTCCGTGGTGCCCAGCTTTGCAAAACCGGCAAAGCTGGGGCGGCCTCTTTTGCCGATGTGCGGGCGAGAAACACTATTTAAAGATGGGCCAGCCGCCGGATCTGCCTCAGGCGCTGAAGCGCGTTCAATTGTTGACGAGTTAAACGGCACGAGTGAACTCGTGCCCTTCCCGGGCCCAGGCGTGCCGTTTAGCACGCCCTTTCCGCCTCTGACCTTCACTTCATTTACAACCCTGCTGGCAAGTCTGCGATTTAGTGGTGGCCACCGCCGCCGGAATGGCCGCCTCCGGCGGAATGACTGGCTCCTCCTGAGCTGGGCGCGGTGTGAGACGCGCCGCCGCTATAACCCCCGCGGCTGCCAGTGGAGCTGGGAGCGCCGCGGTAGCCGCCGTAACCGCCTGAAGAACGCGGCTGCACGATGGGCTGCCTCATGTTGAGCTGTGGACGCGAACCAGCGCCGCGATCGTAATTGCTCGCACCATTACTCACACCGTTGCTCGCACTGGATTCGCGGGAGTAGCTGGAACTCGGCCCGGTCCGATTCCAATAGCTGCCGCCGTCGCCCCTCACAGTATCAGCGGCGCTCGCCGCACGACTCGTGGATACGCTGCTGTGCGAAGGCGGAGTAAACGTCTTCCATTCGCTGCGGTTCGGGTCGCTGCGCGTGGATGAGGCTTGGGTAGACGACGAATGATCGCTGCGATTCTCATTCGCGGCTGCGTCATTCCCGGCACTTCGCGTCGCAGAATTATTTACCTCTCTGCCCAGCGAAGTGGTTGCAGCGCTCGGCCTCCCGGCCGCGGTGGTCGACGCGCTTCGTGAGTCCACAGCACGAGATTCGGTTACACGAGATTCGGTCACACCTGGACCGGTCATACGCGCTCCGGCTGCCACCGGCGAGAAATGGCTCTGCTGCATGGATTGCTGCAGGCGCGCGGTTTGCTGCTGGAAGGACTCGGTATGCGACGTGCTCTGCGTGCCGAAGAAATGCTGGGACGCGCCGCTATGAAGTGTTGAGGGAGCCGCGGGCCGTCCGCTCGCCGACAAACTGGCGCGCGTGGGCACGACCGGCATGTTGCCGGTCATCATGCGGGCCCCGCTCAACTGCGCGCGAGTGGCCGCGACCGCCGTCGTCCGGCCTGCTCCAAACTTACCTGCAGCCACGGTTGAGAGCGCGCCTCCGATGTGCGCATCATTGATGTGCGCCAGGTTCGAGAACTGCGTTCCCGCGTGCAGCGGCGCGATCCCGCCAAAGCGGTTCAACGTGCCGAAGCGGTTGAAGCCGACCACGCCGAAACGCCCGCCATATCCACCCCACCACGGGAAGAAGCGGTCACAAGGTCCGAGTGGCAACCAGCCGAAGCTGCCCCATCCGCCCCAACCAAATCCAAAGCCCAAGCCCCAACCACCTCCGAATCCAAAGAACGACACATACGCCGGCGACCAGAATGGACGATAGAAACCCGGTCCCCACATCGGTCCGGGCCACCAAGCCCACGAATTGCCGTACCACATCCAGCGCCCATAGTGATAAGGAGCCCAACCCCAGGGCTCGTAGCCAACCCAGGTCCACCCGTAGTAAGGCTCCGAGACCCAGCTGCCATCGCGATAGGGAGCCCAACCATCGGGCTCATTCGGCACCCAGACCTGACCGTAGTCCGGCGCGTCTTCCCAGGTTCCGTTCGCATCCAGATCTTCTGATCCGACGTAATACTTGTTGGTATCGCGCCACGACGCGGCTTGGTGAATCATGTGGTCGCGCTCGCTGTTCCAGCGGTCCCAGTCATCGCGCTCGGGGGCGGGGCTGATCTTGTACTTGGCATCGGCGCCGGAGCCGCGCACCGTTGCCATGTCACCTTGCTTGAGATCGGCAATGCCCTGCGGAGTTGAGATCTGGGCCTGGCCCTTGCGCACGATGATGACGCTGTCGCCGTCGGGACGCACTTCGATGCGGAAGACGCCATCCACGTGGGCCGGGTGAACTGCAACGTTGGGCGTATCGATCTCGGGCTCAGCCTCGCTCTCACCGAAGACGGAGTAGTTGGCCAGGCCTTGGCCGACCTGAATCTGTATGTATTTATTCGTGAAGTTTGCTAGGTTGGCTTGCGCGTTCGATCCCAGGCGAAGAATGTTGGCATAGTCGAGCTGGACTTCGGCGCGGCCGCCGGCTCCGGTGGAAACCTTGTCGCCGTTGACTACCGGCTGATTCAATACAGCTGCTGACCATGTGCCGGAATCTCCGCGCTGCGTCGATACGTCGCCGTGAATCATGCTGACGCGGCCTACACCTTGATCAGTCTTTGCCGGACCCTCGCCTGATGGCCCACCAGGCTGAGCTTCGGGACCGAGTTGAGGAGGTTGTCCCGGCTGTTGCGGGGGCGGACCGGGCGGAGGCGGTTGCGGGGCCTGAGGTTGTCCCATCTCCATCGGCGCGGTGGGCTGCTCCGAGGGACCGGCACCTTCTTCGGTGGTCTGAGCCTGAACGCTGAGTGACACCGCACCTACCAGTACGAGAGAGAGGATCGCCGAACTTGCCACCACCCGGTTTTTCATAAGCCGCCTCTTCCCTACCCCATCCCACATATGGTTAAACCCTCGATTCGAGTGTTTGACGCGTTATAGGAGGATGCAAATGCCGTGCCAAAACCGGGACGGCGTGGAGTCGCGTAAGTTATTTGTTTTCAGATGGAAAAGCGAGAGTCTTTGACGCAAGTGGACGGCGAAAACTGAAGCTGGTGGCCGGCCTCAGCCAAGCTGGTTGTTTTCAGCCGGTGGAAACGTCCGCTAGCACGATCCCGACTGCCAAAAATACGAAAGCCCCGATAGTCAATCGGGGCCGAATCGAGAAATCTGATGCTGGACGCTGTCCTTCAGACACCTTAAGGATAACCCCGATGGCGGTATTGTCAAGCGGTTTTATAGTGTCGAGTGACCGGCGAAGAGTGAGGGACTCGAACCCTAGTGGCTGACTAAGCCACTCGACTGTTTGAAGGACAACGTCCAGTACCCACTGGCAACACTCTCCAGACGGTGCCTCTCGCAATGATTGTAGCCAGCGGGTGAGCAACCGCCCGAAGTATTTCTTGTTTCCGACTGGGAACGATTCAGTTTCGGGAACGCTGCGGATGATTCAACGTGCGGCGATCACTGTATGCGCTCACCCGGCTCGACAATATCCTGAGGATCCACCTTATTCCAACCCCCTCGGCTCTTTCCATCCGGTCCTATCAAGTAGTAGATTTCGCCTGTTTCCTTGTCCCGGAACCATTCCTTCTTCAGCGAAAATCGTCTGGATTTCTCCATCACAGGGATCTGCTCGATGTATCCTCTTGAAATTGCCTCAGATAGCTTCCGGCGTAGTTCCCTGTACTCCCAATCTGAACTAAAGACTCTCGGTTCGTAGATTTCCTTGAATATTCCCATCGCCCTAGGCTTCTTTCTCTCCCTCATCGGCAATCCCAATCTTTGAGAGCCGATAGCGCAGTGCATTTCGCGACAGCCCGAGCAGTCGCGCCGCCTGACTTTTGTTTCCGTTCGCCCGGCGCAGCGCTTCGCGAATCATTTCGTCCTCCCAGTGTTCAAGAGTCATGCCTTCGGGGAGAAATCCGCTCGCGCCGTTTGCCGTCTTTGCGGGACGCACATCGAGATGAATATCCTCCGGCACAATCACTGTGCCTTTGGCCAGCGCGCATGCTCGCTCGATGATGTTCTGCAACTCGCGCACGTTTCCTGGCCAGTGATAGTTCACCAGAATCTGCATTGCCTCGGGCGAGATACTCTTCACCTGCTTGCCCGAATCTCCAGCAAATCGCGAGATGAAGAGATTGACCAGGTCGGGAATGTCTTCCTTGCGCTGGCGCAGAGGCGCGATGTCGATGGGAACGACGTTCAACCGATAATAAAGATCCTCGCGGAAGGTTCCCTGCTCGAGCGCTTCGCGCAGATCGCGGTTCGTGGCCGCGATCAGCCGGACGTCCACTTTGACGGTGCGCGTGCCGCCCAGGCGCTCAAACTCGCGCTCTTGCAGCACGCGTAAAAGCTTTACCTGGATCGTCGGCGGCACATCGCCGATCTCGTCGAGAAACAAGGTGCCTTTATCCGCCAATTCGAACTTGCCCGGCTTGCTTGTGTTCGCACCCGTGAAGGCGCCCTTCTCATAACCAAACAGTTCGCTCTCCAGCAGGTTCTCTGGAATCGCCGTGCTGTTGATCTTGATGAAAGGCCCCGAAGCCCGCCGCGACTTCTCGTGGATCGCTCGCGCGATCAAGTCTTTGCCAACCCCGCTCTCGCCACCCAGCAACACTGTCGAATTCGTAGGCGCTACGCGCTCGACCGTGGCCAACACTTCTTGCATCTTCACGCTGCGCGCCACCACATTGGGATGGACATAGCGCTTGCCGAGCGCCTCGCGCAGGGACCGGTTCTCCTCGCGCAGGTCGCGGACGTCGAGTTCCTTGCGGATCACCATGCGCATTTCGCTCAGCGAAAACGGCTTCAGCACGTAGTCGCTGGCTCCAGCCTTCATGGCTTCGACCGCGGTCTCAACCGTACCGAAAGCCGTCATCACTACCACCGGCAATGCCGCGTTCTGCCGTTTGATCGCTTGCAGGAATTCCAAGCCATTCATCCCTGGCAGCTTCAGATCTGTCACCACAAGATCCGCCGAGTTCTCGCGCAGAAGTTTCAGCCCGGCCTCGGCGTCTCCGGCGGAGAGCGTAGTAAAGCCGTCCTCGCCAAGATTCAATTCGAGCAGCCGCCGCATCTTGGCTTCGTCTTCGACAATCAGAATTGTTGGCATACGCTCTCAGTTGCCCGCCGCTTCCTCGACCTCAGCCTGAATGCTACGCATTCAAACACAAATTCTTAAGATGCTTGTGCAGTCGCAATCTCATCACTCGTGGGAAAAAATACGATGAAGCTTGCCCCTTGCGACCCAACCGCTTCCCGGTCACTGTCGACGCGAATGGTGCCATGATGCCCATCCACAATTCTTGAAACGATCGACAGCCCCAGGCCCACGCCAGTCTTCTTGGTGCTCACAAACGGATTGAAGATTTGTTCCCGCAACTCTGCCGGAATTCCCGGCCCGGTGTCTTCGATCCGCACTTCCACTCCGTCCCGACCCGCGCTGATCGCCTTCGCTGCCGTCACGCGTAATGTGCCCCCACCGCTGCCCATCGCATCATAAGCATTTTGAATCAGATTCACGAACGCCTGCTCGCTAAGACTCTCATCCAAGGGAACCAGCGGTAAATCCGCTTCGTACTGCCGCTCGACCTGCACTGGCGGGTCTTCGCCTTTCTGCGTCAATGATAAAGATACTGAATGCAGCGCGCGATCCAGCACTACCGTAATTTTCTGCGGAGTCTGCTCGGCATGCAGCGGCCGGGCAAAATCGAGGAATCGGGTCACCAGCGCGCTCAAACGATTTGTCTCACTGGAGATGTAGCCCGCCAGTTCGCTGGCCAGAGGATTCGATTCCCCCAACTTCTGGTGAAGCATCTCCGCCGATCCTTTGATCACTCCCAGCGGGTTCCGAATCTCATGCGCCAGCCCGGCGGACATCTGCCCTAGCGCCGCCAGTCGCTCTGAACGGCGTGCCTCTTCTTGAGCTTGCTCCAGCTTGCGGTTGGTTTCGGCCAGCGTCTCTGCCAATTCTTGATAGCGTTTGATTTGCCGGCGGTTCTCCACCACGAACCGGTTCACCACCATGGCCGCGAGGAAAAAGAAGAGGATCCGGATAGCGAGGATTCCGTATCCCTCCCTTGTCATTTCATAATCCTGCAACGCAGGGTAAAGGTACGAACAGTATGCGGCAGAGGCCAGCGCGGTCCACAACAACGTCGACAAGGGACTAAAATATTCCGCCGCCGTGACTGCCGGTAGAAAATAAATCGGCCAATAAGTGCTGTTGATTCCAATCTCGCCCGTGTGGTCGATCAAAATCGTGGCTAGAGCAATCTTCGCAAGAACCACGCAAAAAGGACCTCGGGTCGGCCAGCGCTGCACCAGCACGCCCTCGCCAAGCTGCACAATTCCGATCGCCAGGAGTGTGAGCTGCTTGTGAACCTCAGCCAAGGGCGGCAGCAAAGCTAGCCCGACCAGAAATAGAAACCACAGACCATCCATCCAGTTGATGACGGGACGATTCTGTTCCGTGTTAGTTGGCTGGCTCATGGCAGGATCCAGAAAAACAATTGCGCCGGGAGCGGGCTGATTGCCCGGCTTCCCGGCGCTATCGCGATCTCGTTCACTTCACTTCGAACCCCTGACACGTTGCGCCGCATGCGAACCTATGAGACCGCAGGCGGCCAGTTCTCGTCAATGTCCTTTCTTAGGCGGAGGCGCGGTCTCCGGCTTTGGGGCGGATGGATGCGCAGTCTGTTGCGGAGTCTGTTGCCGTTGCGGCGGTGGCGACGCAGGTCTTGGCTGCTGCTCGCTGGTGCTTCGAACGGGTGCAACTGGCTGGGCAAAGGAGCGCGACCCCTGCTGGGCTGGCTGCCGCGAGCCTGGCTCAGCCGGGCGCGATGCGTACGATTGCGCGTTCCGGTTCCGTTGGCTCAGCGGGTTCGTTTGTGGCTCTGGCTCAGGAGTTCCTTGTTCCTCCCAGACGTGAGGCTGTGTTTTTGCTGAGCTGCCTTCCGTCTCTGTCTCTCCAAAAGTGTGGAAGCCGGCCTGCGTCTGTGATTGCGTCGGGCGCGCGACTGGAACCGGCCGCCCTGGTGGTTGCTGCCGCACCAGCGATTGTCCAGTCGAGTTTTGTGAGGCTGATGCTGATCCGATCGATGCTCCGGTCGTTTCTGCTCCAATCGTCCCTGCTCCAGTCGACCGCGGCAGTGGAGCCGGCGAACGCAGCGCCACTACCGAACGACTCGTCACCGCCGCTGGCGGCTTGTTTGCCACCGGCCTGCCCGCACCAAACACGCTGCTTCGAGCTGGCTCAACCGCAAGCGCGTTCGAGACGGGGGCGGCCGCAAGCTCTTTGGAGGGAACCGGCATCACATTTCTTGCGACGGGCCGGCCATTTACGAACGCGTCTTGCGAGACTACCGTTACGCCTCCACTCACATTGCGGTTCGCATAAGTGACGTTGCTGAAGTCGCGGTTCACGACCACCGCGTTGTAGACGTTCGTGATTCTTGTGACATTCACGGCCGTGTTGGTGACGTTCACGCTGTTTACGTACCCGCGGCTCACGTGATAACCCGGAATAAATACTTCTCCCGGAGCTAGCGGGAACCACGCCACTCCCACGCCGGCCGAGAAATGAAATCCTGGACCACCGCCAGCCCAACTCACCAGCGCGGGCGCATAGACCGGCCGCACCATGCTCGGTCCCGGAACCCACACCCAACCGGTCGCGGCAAAAGCCCAACGTCCATAGTGGAAGGGGGCGAATCCCCAGGGCTCATTCTCCACCCAGGTCCAACCCCACGGCGCTACCCAAGTCCAGCTTCCGTAGCGATAGGGCGCCCAGCCCGGCACGAGAGCGGTCGGCCGCCAGACCATGCCATAGTCGGCAACATAGGACCAGTCGCCATACTGGTCGAGGTCTTCGTATCCGGTCATGTCGCGCGAAACGTAGTTGGCCGCATCGGAGCGATCTTCGCTCTGGTCACGATCCTGCGCCCAGCTGTCGAATCCGTCCTGATTAGGAATGTCTCCGGCGCTGTAATCAAGTTGATCGTTTTCGCTGCCGGTAAATTTCGCATACTGATTCGCACCCATGCTATAGGCTTTGCCGCCGCCGGTGGCCTCGCCGCGTCCGCGCCATACCGTCACTTCCGTACGGCTGCCATCTGGATCCACATCCATCCGGTAGTCTCCGGGCTGCATCACCACGAACGCCACGTTCGGCGTGTCGATTTCATAGGAGTCCTGGGCATCCACATGGCGCACGTTGACGATCAATGACCCTTGCACCAGACGAATCTGCGCCGCTCGGTCACTCACCTCGAGCAATGTGATCCCAGTCTGAGGACCCAGGCGGAATGCAGTCGATCCAATGTGCAGCTCTGCGCGCGAGTTCTCATCTGCCCAAAGATTGTCGCCGGTCACCAAGGGACGATTGAGTTGGGCAGTGACCCAGTCGTTCTCGCCGCCTGGCTGAAATGAGACCGATCCCTCCATATAATTCAGCCGGGCTACACGGCTCGGGGGATCTTGCTGGTCGGGATTTTGCGCGTCAGGGTCGACCTGCGCACTCTGCGATCTCGCCACAACCGGTTGTAGAAATGCCAGGCTTACGAGCACGAGTGCCCAAGCCCATGACTGCCTGATTCTGTTCATAAGCTCCCCGATGGATTCCGAGCGCGTTTGCCACGATCGTATCCATACCTCTACAAACACGACAGATACCTTTAGTTTTTGCCGGGATGGTCTTTTGGGACCGAGGTTGGCCGAGATCAGGCAGGCAGCAAATTGGTTTCGAAAGTAACTTTAGTGGGTTACTGCCGGCTTGGGCGAGATTTCATCCAGAGTGAGATTCAATTCCAGGACGTTGACCCGCGGCTCGCCGAGAAATCCAAACTGCCGAGGCGCCGTATGCTGGCGAACTGATTCGCGGACCACATCCTCGCGCAGGCCGCGTTCTTTGGCGATGCGTGGCACCTGAAATTCCGCCGCTTCCGGGGAGATGTCCGGATCAAGACCCGAACCCGATGTGGTCAGCAGATCCATGGGAATCTCCGCTCCAGGATTCTCCGCTTGCAATCGGTCGGCATCCGCCTGTACGCGCGCGACGAGGGATTGATTGGTCGGCCCAAGATTCGATCCGCCGGAACTGCTGGCGTCGTACCCGGCCCCGGCACTCGACGGACGCGAGTGGAAGTAGCCCGGTGAGGAGAACGACTGTCCGATCAATCGCGATCCCACCACCTTGCCGTTGCGCGTCACTAGTTCTCCGTTCGCCTGCTTCGGAAACAGAGCCTGTGCCAGTCCGGTAATTACAAAGGGAAAGAACAGGCCAAACAATACGGTCGTCACCACGGTCATGAGCACGGCAGTGATCAGGTTCTTCTTCATAGTCCCTCTACGACAATCGTTTCTACGCCAGCCGTTTCTACGCCAGGCGTCTCTACGCCAACCCAGCTCTCACAATGAGCAGGTCGATCAGCTTGATCCCGATAAACGGCACGATCACGCCGCCCAGGCCGTATACCAGCAGATTGCGGCGCAGCAGGATGGCCGCTCCCTGCGGAACATATTTCACACCGCGCAGCGCCAGTGGAATTAGAGCCACGATGATCAGTGCGTTAAAGATGACTGCCGATAAGATCGCCGACTGCGGCGTCGCCAGGTGCATTACGTTGAGCGCCTGCAGAACCGGGAACGTCCCGGCAAACATTGCCGGGATAATCGCGAAATATTTGGCCACGTCATTTGCGATGGAAAACGTGGTCAGCGCCCCGCGCGTCATCAGCAACTGCTTGCCGATTTCGACGATCTCGATGAGCTTGGTGGGATTCGAATCCAGGTCGACCATGTTCCCGGCTTCTTTCGCCGCCTGCGTGCCTGTATTCATGGCGACGCCCACATCGGCTTGCGCGAGCGCCGGCGCATCATTCGTGCCATCGCCGGTCATTGCAACCAGCTTCCCCTGCCCCTGCTCGCGGCGGATCAAATCCAGCTTGTCTTTCGGCGTTGCCTGCGCCAGAAAGTCGTCCACACCGGCTTCGCTCGCAATCGCCGCCGCAGTCAGCGGATTATCCCCCGTGATCATCACGGTCTTGATTCCCATGGCGCGCAGCTGATCGAAACGCTGCCGCATGCCGCCCTTCACGATATCTTTTAGTTGAATTACTCCCAGCGCGCGGCCATTCTCCGCCACAACCAGCGGCGTTCCTCCGGAGCGCGAGATCGCTTCGACCGAGGCTCGCACTTCCGCGGGAAGCGAACTGCCCTGGTCCTCGAGATATTTCGCAACCGCATCGGTCGCGCCTTTGCGGATGGCGCGTCCATCCAGATTCACGCCTGACATGCGAGTCATCGCGCTGAAGGGAATGAACTCGGCGTCATGCGAACTTATTTCGCGCCCGCGCAGTCCGTACTTTTCTTTTGCCAGGACTACAATCGAACGTCCCTCGGGAGTTTCATCTGCCAGCGAAGAGAGTTGCGCTGAATCGGCGAGCATCGCTTCGGTCACGCCGGGCGCGGTCAAGAATTCAGTCGCCTGGCGGTTGCCGAGCGTGATGGTTCCTGTCTTGTCGAGCAGTAAGGTGTTCACATCCCCGGCGGCTTCCACGGCGCGTCCTGACATGGCGAGCACGTTGTGCTGCACCAGTCGATCCATGCCCGCAATGCCGATTGCCGACAGCAATCCGCCGATTGTCGTCGGAATCAGGCATACCAATAAGGATACGAGCACGAACACCGTCTGCGGGGCGCCCGCATAAATGGCGAAGGGCTGCAGCGTGACCACCGCCAGCAGAAACACGATCGTCAGTCCGGCCAGGAGGATGTTCAGCGCAATTTCGTTCGGCGTCTTCTGCCGCTCCGCGCCTTCCACCAGCGCGATCATGCGATCGAGAAAAGTCTCGCCGGGATTCGACGTGATCTTCACCTTCACCCAGTCCGAAAGCACGCGAGTACCGCCGGTCACCGCCGAGCGGTCGCCACCGGCTTCTCGAATCACAGGCGCAGATTCTCCCGTGATTGCCGACTCGTCCACCGACGCCACACCTTCGACAATCTCGCCATCTCCGGGAACGAACTCGCCCGCCTCGACTAGCACCATGTCTCCGGAGCGCAATTTCGATCCGGGAACCGTCTCCGTCTTTCCGTCGGGAAGCAGGCGGTTCGCCATGGTCTCCGCTTTTGCGCGCCGCAGCGCATCGGCTTGCGCCTTGCCGCGGCCTTCCGCCATGGCCTCGGCAAAGTTGGCGAACAACACCGTGAACCACAGCCAGAGTGTGATCTGCAGATTGAATCCGAAGCCCGGCTGCCCGCGCATTCGCTCTAGAATGAGCAGCACAGTGGTCACCACGCTGCCCACTTCCACGACGAACATCACCGGATTGCGCATCATGGTCACGGGATGCAACTTCACTATCGAATCCCACGCCGCGCGGCGCACGATCTTCATGTCCCACAAACTACGTTTTGATTTCTTGCTTGCCATGTTTAACCTAGAAAGCCGCCTAGAAAGTCTTGCCCGCCGTCATCAGCAGGTGTTCGAGAACTGGCCCCAGACTGAGCGCCGGGAAAAACGTCAGCGCGCCGACGATCACCACGACGCCGATCAGCAGAACCGTAAACAGCGGACCAGTCACCGGGAAAGTGCCCAGCGTTGCCGGAGTCTGCTTCTTTCCGGCCAGATTGCCGGCGATCGCCAGCATGGGCAGAATCATCATGAACCGCCCCAGCAGCATGGCGATGCCCAGCGAAGAGTTGTACCAGGGCGTGTTTCCGTTAAATCCGTTGAAACCGGAGCCGTTGTTGGCCACGGAGGAGGTAAAGGCATAGAGCACTTGAGTAAAACCGTGGGGTCCGGCATTTGAAATCGAAGATGTGCCGAAGGTGTAGAGAACCGAAATCGCCGTGAACACTAGAATGGCCAGCGGAAAGATCAGCACTACCAGCATCGCCATCTTCACATCGTATGCTTCGATCTTTTTCCCCAGATACTCCGGCGTGCGGCCAACCATCAACCCTGCAATGAATACGGAGAGAATGACAAAAACCAGCATTCCATACATGCCGGCACCGACTCCGCCGAAGATCACTTCACTCAGCATGAGGTTGATCAAGGGAACCATCCCTCCGAGCGGCGTAAAGGAATCGTGCATGGAGTTGACTGCTCCGCAACTCGTGTCAGTAGTCACTGTGGCGAACAAAGCGGAGTTGGCGACGCCGAATCGCACTTCCTTCCCTTCGAGATTGCCTGTGGTTTGCAGAGCGGAAGCCGGACGCTGCAAGCCGTGCTGCGCGGCAGCCGTGACTAACGGATTCCCTCGCGCCTCGGCCCAATATGCCGTGCTCACTCCGGCCAGAAACAGCAGAGCCATCGCCGCCCATACGGCCCATCCATGCCGCGGCGAGCCCGTCATTTTTCCTAGCGTGTAGGTGAATGCGGAAGGGATTGCGAGAATGCAGAACATCTCCAGGAAGTTTGTGAAGGGCGTCGGATTCTCGAATGGATGCGCGCTGTTAGCGTTAAAGAAGCCTCCGCCGTTCGTTCCCAGTTCCTTGATGATCTCCTGGGAAGCCGTCGGGCCCTGCCCGATCACTTGCTGGCTCACCGTCTGCATCACCGGCTTTCCGTCCGGTCCGTTCACGGGCTTGCCATCAGCGCCCAGTTGCGGGGTCTGGTAGGGATCGATCAGCTGCACGGTGTCATAGGGCTTCAGGTTCTGCACCACGCCCTGCGACACCAGCACCAGCGCGCCCACCAGGCACAGCGGAGCCAGAATCCACAAGGTGCTGCGAACCATATCGACCCAGAAGTTGCCGATGGTTTTCTGCTCGCGTCGCGCGATGCCGCGGATGAACGCGATGGCCAGCGCCATTCCGGCTGCGGCCGAGACCCAGTTGTGATAAGCCAGACCGACCATCTGAGTGAGGTAGCTCATGGTGGTCTCGGGCGAATAATTTTGCCAATTCGTATTGGTGGTGAACGAAGCCGCGGTGTTGAACGCCAGCGCTGGAGGCACTCCTGCCAGCTTTTGCGGATTTCCGGGCAGCCACAACTGAACCCGCTCCAGCACATAAAGGAGGATCATGGAAACGCCGCTGAACAAGAGCAGAGACAGCGCGTATTCCTTCCAATCCATCTCTTGGTTTTCGTCCACGCCCGTAAGCCGGTAAAGAATTCGTTCCGCCGGCCGCATCACCGGATCAAGCCAGGTGCGCTCGCGTCCGAACACCCGGGCCATGAACCCGCCCAGCGGCTTGGTGACCAGCAACACGACCAGCAAAAGAAAAAAGATTTGCAGCCATCCATTTGCTGTCATCAGAATTTCTCCGGCCGCAACATGGCGTAAACGAGATACACCAGTAGACCCGCGCAAATGATCAGCATGATGATCGGTTCAGAATTCATATCTTCCTCAACGCGCTCGCTCAACGCACTCGCTCGCAGAAAACTACGTAAGCCAGCGCTACAGCAAAAAATAGAATTGTCACCGCAAGAAAAATCACGTCTTGCATCGCAAAATCCTTCCAGTCCGCAGTTCGATCTTCGGTCTCCCGGACAACTGCTTTGCCAGCTCGCATCCAGCCTAGAACTTGACCAGTATAGCCATGTCGATAAACTGCTCGTCTCGGCGCAGGTCCGGGAACCAAACACTGCTGGTGCTGCCGGGACTGCCGCAGGCTGTTTCCGCGGCGCTGAGGGTCTCTTGCATGGACGAATTGCCGTTCATGCAGGCAAAGAATTGAGGATACCCATTGTTGGTATAAGGCACTCCTCCGGAACCCGGCGGCGTGACTCCACCGCGACCCGACCAGTACGGAACGCTGGCATGGCGATAGTCATACTCCCAGCGGAACGTGATGTACTGCTTGGGCATGTAGTCGAACGTAATCGAGGAATCCCAGGCCTTGAATGGGTCTGACGGATTCCCGGTGAAGTACGGAGCATTGATCGCCGCTGACTCCGCCGTCTCTCCGTTGATAGGAGGAGCCAGAACCAGATAGCGTCCGGGGTTGTTGATCTGGCCGCCGCCGACCGTCAATCCGTAACGGTCTTTCTCGAACCAGAAGCGGTTGTAGAGCATGTAGCCGACGAAGCTCTGCTTGGGATTGACGCCTGCAGCAAAATGTTCGTCCGCAGATGTCGCTCCGAGCGAGTTGTGATCCTTGGTATTGCCGTGACAGCCCACGCCCTGCAGATATACGCCTGCCGATGTAGTCGTGCTGGGGCCAAATTCGCAGCCCATATCGCCGGTGAATGAGAACGCCATCTTGTCGAGAAGCTTTTCCGGTTGATCGTAATACTTGATCTCGAGGCTGTCGTCGGTGTGGACACGCCCCCGGTTCGGTATATAGAGATCGTCATGCCCCAAGCCGTAATTATTGGAAATCACGTTCACCCAGGGTCGCGGAGTCCACTTGACCTGCCCACCCAGGCCTTTTCGCGAATTGGCCGACCCGTATGATTGCCATCCATTGATGAACCAGGGTTCGATCTTCAGGTGAGGGTTGGGAAAAATCTGAACCCTCAACCCATTAAAGAACCAGGGAGTGTTCGAGGAAACATATGAGGGCTGATAGGCCCAGTTGTCGAAATTGTAGTAGCTGAACAGACCGATGTAAGAAAGGAAGATGCCGGCATCGACGTTGATGCCGTTCAACGCATTGATGTGGTAACCGCCGTAGGCCTCAGCCAGGTAGCGATAGGCGGTGTCGAGATCCCATTGGCCCTTCGCCGGGCTAGGGTCATTGCGCGGCGTGGTTGCGGAATACATGCCGAACTGTGTCATGAAGCGGGCGCGGACGTTGTCGTAATGAAAATCGCCGCCGAGGCCGAGTTGCTCCAACTGGATTTCGTTGGAACGAAATATTTCGCTCGATCCGCTGATCGTGTTGTCTACCGGTCTGTTGAAGTCGTAAGTATAGGTAACATCGGCGCGGATCTCCGGCGTGAAGAACTTGGAATCGAATGCCGCTTCTTTGGTGCGCGGGTTGCCGTTCAGCCAGGTCCAGTCCCAGTCGGAAAAGGGATCGATCTTTTCTTTTTTCCCAGGCATGGTTTCGGAAGCT
>JBEKWP010000097.1:0-14597 GCA_049512915.1 Candidatus Sulfotelmatobacter sp. | reverse complement strand
TTGAAACCTTGAAACCTTGAAACCCTGAAACTTTCCTCCTATACCTTCCGCTCCCCGCTCCACTGCTGGTCCTTATTCTGCGTAGCCCGGCTCATCGCTTCCACCAGCACCCGGCGCAGACGGTAGCGGCTTTCCAGATCAGTGTTGACGATCTCGAATCCCACTTCATTCACCCGCGCCCGGCGCAACAGCACATGCGCCCGGATCTTCGACCGCATACCCAGCGAAATCTCCAGGTCTGCCTCGCTGCCGATGCGCAGGTTGTCTTCTTTCGTGCCCATGCCGCCGCCCAGGCTCAACTCGCGGATCAGAATTCTTGATTTCCCCCACGAACTTCCAATGGTGGCGTTAACCGTGCGGGCCAGCACCATGCGTTCGTAACGCCGCTGCCGGACCCACGGGCATGCCGGAGCCGTATCCAGCGGCGCGATTGCCAGTTCCGCCGGCTCGATGCCGCTGTCGGAAAGTATCTGGCTGCTGTAGCGCGGATCGGTTTTCGAGAGCGATTGCGCCGCCGCAATCCGCAGCTCGCGGTGATGAACCCAGCCAAAAGTCTTCTTCGTCTCTACAATTTCGCGAAGCAGTGACACCGCCTCCGGATCCCGCAGCCGCCCCAGCGACTCGATCGCCTTCAGTTGCACAAATGGCGAGCGCGAAGCAGCCTCGCCCGGCTTGGCCATGGCCACCAGCGGTGGCGCGGCTGTAAGATCGCCGCTCATTCCGATTTCGTCGATGGTTTCCGGCAGCACCACCGAATCCAGAACTTCTGCCAGTTCCAGCAGCGTTCGTCCGCGGTCCGGAGCGGCTCCGTACGCGATCTGGCGAACTACAATGTCGTGATAGAAGCGATTCCATTCCGGCAGCCGCGTAGGCAAAAGCTCCAGCAACGTGCCCACATCCAGACGGCTCAATAGTCCCACCACCGCCGAAGCTTGTCGCGGTTGTCCGGTCCGCAGAATCTCCCGCAACTGCGTCAGCGCCGGACTTCCCATCTCCTTGACCAGTTCGACCATGCGATCGCACTCGTCTCTGCGCATGCATCGGAAGAACCGGTCGGCCAGATGTTCCGCTCCCGATTGGCACGTCCGCCGCAACACCAGCAGCAGGTCGGCAGGCACTGGTTCGTAGTGCAGCGCTTCCTCAATGAATTCGGGAATCCGGTTTTCCACGCCGACCCGCGGCCGCAAGTCATTCACCATCACCGGACGTTGCTGCAGCAGCATCTCCATCCCGGCGCACACTTCGTTTACCGCCTGGTAATTCTTGGCTTCGCTCGCTTCCTGGCTCAGGCGCACGAACGCCGCGCTCAGCAGGCTTTGCAGCTCAGGATCTTTCTCCACGCATAGCTGCTGGCTTACCTGGTGAATGGCCTTACCCATTGCCTCGCCGCCCAGCCGGGCATAGAGGTCGGCCAGTTGGCTCAACCCAATGGCCGTCTTGCGCCGCGGTTCTTGTTCCTTGCTGCCCAGGCAACCAGAATAGTTGTTCAGAATCTCTGCGGTGGTTTGCTTGTCGTCGCGGTCGAGCAGCACTTCCACGAACTGCCGCAGGTTCCGCGGCGGCACACACGGAGCTTCATTCGAGAGCAGCACCGTCTTCTTTCCAGACTCCGGCACTTCCGCCCAGAACATCCGGTCCAGAATGTCGGCGTGCGACTCCACCAGAATGCCCGCCTTGTTCATCTTCTCTTCTTGCAGCTTCAGAATCCCGCGCAGCGAGTCCATCTGCCGGCTCATGTGCTCCATCATCTGGTGCACTGCGTTGACCTTGACTTCGCCTTTGGAATAGCGCTCGAGCGCGAAGCGGATCGCCATATGCTCGGCGGCCTTCATCAGTAGCGGCGTGTCCTCTTCCTGCGCCGTAGTCGCTTTGGCCGCCAGGCTTCCCAGCAACTGTTGCAGGTTCAGCCGCGTGTTCGGATCGACTTCGGTCAGCTCCTTCTGCAGAGTCTCCGGGTTGGCATTCGGATCGCCTTGCACCTGGCCGAATCGCGTCAGCAGACGGATCGCCTGAATTACTTCTGCTTCCTGCAGCGGGACCACTCCGCCATCCCATGCCGGAGCAGCCCCTGTTCCACTTCCAGTTCCCGTCGCACCGGTCGCCGGTCCCGCGACCCAATGGCCGGAGGCGTTCGGAACGCTTCCGAACGGAACCATGGTGCCCCCAGGCTGGCCTGCGCCGCCTGAGTTCGCGCCCTCCGCCGCTGCAATCAATTGCAGCAGCTTCTGCGGATCGTTCAGCCATTGCTTGAATTCCGGTCCCAGAGTCTGCGCCGCGATCTGCGCCGCCACGCTGATATCGCCGGTCAGCGGGTCAGCCGCCACGAATTTCACTTCATTGATCTTGATCGTGCTCTGCTTGCCTGCAGCGCTGAGAGCTTCTTTGATCTGCTTGGCCACATCCTGGGCCTTGGAGCCGGCCAGGGTGAAAGCCCGCACCAGGCGGGCAAAGTCTTCGATGGTCACGTCTTTGGAGAAATGCAGGCTGGCCAGACCAGCGGTGCTAAGGAGTTGTCCGAAACTGCGTTCAGTCTGTCCCGCTTCCAGCGGAACTCCATCCAGCAGCAATTTCCCGTCGGAAACTCCCAGCAGGAAGCCGCCTTCTCCCGCTGCCGGCAGACCGTGCTGCAATTCATTCCACGCAGTCTCGAACTGGGCTTCGGTGCGCTTGTGGTCCGGACCGTACATACGCGCGTACTTGATGAGAATGTTCAGGCTGTGAACAAACGCGCGCGCGGAGGCCGCCCGGTTTGCGTGGAATGTGGTTGCGTCGCTAATAAAACACCCCTCAACCCGCAGTTCTGGCTATTGGCAACTATAGGCAATAAAAGGCTAATCCAATAGGTAAGGGGTTGCACGTTACGGAGGTAACGGTCAGAATTGGCAAGAGCTTAAAATCCGCACCCACTGCTTCCCGGAACCTTAGTGCTTTCCTCAACTACTCACACCACGCGCGCCAAAAAAATCACCGGCCTGCGCTACTGGATGCTGCGCGTGTTAGAAGAGTGCGACCATGTCGCTGCAGATTTCAGCCCCGATCCCGTTCACGACCTGCGCGTCTCCTTGCGCCGCTGCCGTTCTTTGGCTGACGGGTTATACGCACTCGATCCCGATCCCGACTGGAAGGCCATGAGGAAGGCGGGCAAGCGCCTGTTTCAACGCCTCGGAGCCTTGCGCGACATCCAGATCATGATGGAATGGATCGAAAAGCTGCACCCCGAAGTAGTAAGTGCGGAACAAGCTCGTGTGGAGCGGACACTCCTGTCCGCTATGCGTCCATCTCAACCGGGTAATGTGCCCACCTCAAACTCAGCCGACCCCCCAGCCCAGGCCTTGCTCAAAATCCTCGCCGCCCGCGAACAAGAACAGAAACTCGAAGCCCACGCCGCGCTCGAAGAATTCGACCGCAAGCAATGGCGTCAGTGGACGCGTTCCCTTCCAGTTCGTGCCGCGCGCCTCCGCCCGGGCAGCGCGCTGTTCAAGCATCTGGCTCTGGAGCGCTGGACCGACGCCCGCGACCTTCATAACCGCGCCTTGCGCAACCGCTCCCAGGCGGCATTTCACAGCCTCCGCATTGGCATCAAGCGCTTTCGCTACATCGTGGAAAACTTCCTGCCCACTGAGCACAAAGCCTGGAGCAACGACCTCAAAGAAATGCAGGACGTGCTCGGCGAGGTCCATGATCTCGACGTGCTCTGGGCCACAGCCGACTCGTGCCACGTTTTTCCCGATCAAGATTCCCGTCGGCGGTGGCACGAACAAATTCTCTCCGAGCGGGCCAGACGCATCGAGGGTTATCGGAGAAAGATGATAGGTCCCGCTTCACTCTGGCAGGTCTGGCGCGCCGCGCTGCCGCAGGACGAACAGATTCAAGTGCTGGCCACCCGCCGCATGAAACTCTGGGCGCATGGCCTCGATCCTGACTTTGCCCACTCCGAGCGCGTAGCCAGCCTGGCGCTTCAACTCTACGACGGCCTTCTAGCCTCTGGATGGCAGCCCTCCGCCGCCCCCATCTCAGCCCGCTCCAGCCTTCTAGCCGCCGCTCTTCTTCACGATGTCGGCAAGTCCAAAGGCGACAAGGGGCATCACAAGACTTCCTTCGACATGATCCGAGCCCATGGCAATCCGTTAGGTTGGAAGCCCGGCGACCTGCAACGCGCCGCCCTCATCGCCCGCTTTCACCGCGGCGCGCTTCCCACCAGAAAGCACAAAGACTTGCGCGATCTTCTTCCCGACGAACAAAAAGCAACCATCCAGCTGGCCGCCATCCTGCGCTTGGCGAACGCCTTGGACAACCACGACGGCCGCATCCGCCGCATTCAAATTGAAAGTGGCCAGATGAAAGCTCAAGGGCGCGAAGCCCTGATCATCGCCGCGGAGGGCTATTCTCCCCTCAGCGCTTCCGCCCAAACCATCGCTGCCGAGCGCCACCTCCTCGAAATCGTCCTGCACCGCCCCGTCATCGTCAAGCCCATGAAGGTCGTAACCCGCCAGCCCTGGGCGAAGGGCGCAGCCTCGAAAGAATTCAGAACGAAATTCCGGCGCACACGACCAATCACACTTGCTTGAGAGATAGAACTTGAGGGATAGAATAGCTTCAGCATCTGCGGCGGAGGAGAGCGAATGTACTTCGAGCAGTTCTATCTGGGCTGTCTGGCGCACGCTTCCTATATGCTGGCGTCTGCGGGTGAGGCCGTTGTCGTCGACCCGCAGCGGGATGTCGAGATTTACCTGACTGCTGCCGAGGCGAATCAGGTTTCCATTCGCCACATCTTCGAAACTCACCTGCATGCCGACTTCGTTTCCGGGCACAGAGAGCTGGCGTCAAGAACCGGTGCGCAGATTTATATCGGTGCGCAAGCCGAAGCAACCTTCCCTCACGTAGACCTCACAGACGCCTTCCATCTGCAAGTTGGACAAATGCGCATCACGGCTCTTGAAACGCCAGGTCACACGCCGGAGAGCATGTGCTTCGTAATCACAGACGAAGAGAAGTCGCCATCGCCCTGGGCGGTTCTGACTGGCGACACGCTCTTCCTGGGAGACGTGGGCCGTCCCGATCTCTCCAAACGTTTTACTCCTGCCCAACTCGCGGGAATGCTTTATGACAGCCTGCACCAGAAGATCCTGAAGCTGTCCGACAATGTTCTCGTCTACCCAGCCCACGGGGCCGGTTCGCTCTGTGGACGCAACATGCGCGCCGAGCGGGTTTCCACCATCGGCACCGAGCGGCTCACAAATTACGCATTGCAGATCAAGAGCAGGGAAGAGTTCGTAAGGCAGCTAACCAGCAATCTGCCGGCTCGTCCGGAATACTTTCTGCAGGACGCGGAAATCAATCGCACCGGAGCTTCAGCCCTGTCCGATTTGCCCGCTTTGTCTGCAATCGAGCCCGCCGAACTGAAAGCTCTGCTTGCTGAGGGCGGATTCGCTTTGGATGTTCGTCCAGGCGAGCAGTTCGCGGCCGCTCATGTGCCCGGATCCGTAAATATTGCTTTGTCAGGGCAGTTTGCTTCCTGGGCGGGAGCAGTGCTGGGTTTGGCCGCGCATCCTGTATTAATCGCTGAATCGCAGGATGCAATCGCCGAGGCACGGATGAGGCTGGCGCGCATCGGCCTCGAGGATGCGCGAGGCTACCTGCGTGGCGGCATCGAAGCATGGAGCGCGGCGGGATTGCCCCTGTCCACGCTTTCGCAGATTGGCGTGGAAGCTCTAAGCGGCCGATTGCAAGAATCCGGCTTCCAGGTGCTCGATGTCAGGCGCGAGCCCGAGTGGGAAACCGGCCACATCGCGGGTGCCACATGGTGGCCGCTCGATAACTTTAGAGTCGCGCCGCCCGAGATTGATCGCAACCTTCCCGTTGCCGTGCACTGCAAAGGTGGCTATCGCAGCATGATTGCCTGCAGCTTGCTGCAGCGCGCCGGTTTCAAGCACGTATTTAACCTGGTCGAAGGCTTCGACGCTTGGCAGCAAGCCAAACTTCCGGTAGCTACGGAGAAAGACAAGCCAGTCGAAGTCTAAGCCGCCAGCGACCCTTTCGCGAATCGCCGATTCTGAGCGTAAACACCTTGTTCAAAGCTGCAGGGAAGAACCCGCTCAACTTCGAATTCGGGACGGGCTCCTACAGCTTCCTATTTAGGAAGGCTACAGCCCACACCCTATCGCGCATGCATCGTGATAAAGCTAAAATTGCACTTCCTGCAGGAGCGCCGATTGTCAAGCCGAGTGTCAAGCCGAGTGTCGAGCGAAGACCAAATCAGAAAGTTAGTGAAAACGGCGCTCACCCTTACCGACGGGCCCGAACTTCACAGAATAATGGAGGAGTTGAGGTCCGCCTTGCGCAAGCACATCGAGCACACACGGAAAATAGGTCTTGCGAGCCACCCCGACCGCCGGCCGAAATCCTACGACCGAGGCAGGACTGGATGACAACTGCCTCGAGTCTGGCTTAGGCTCGTTTCGTCCCGGCCGGGCCGGAATCCTTGCAGATGCCTTTCCCATCGAACTCCGCGAGGAGTTGCTCGACCAGTTCGGTCAATCTCTTCGGATCCTGTTCCTGTTGCACCTGCTCCGCCACTCGCCGCCAGCGTTCCTGAGAGAGTGTGATCCCAGCTAGAGGCTGAGTCGCACCGGTCTTACCGAATTCTTTCGCAATCTTCCTGACCGTCTCGACCGGAATCTGCTCGAACCGTGTTTTCGATCCTCGCATTTGATTTACCCCCTACTGATCGTCTCTCCACCCTAGCAGTCCAGAAACAGTACGGGTTATATCTTTTGGGAAATCTTTGCACTCGCGATAGCGTGTTCGGCACGCTGATCACGGTGACTTCTGAGCAGGTGAGCGCTGCGATCAAGCTGGTGGTTTGATGTTTAACGGCTCGATGTTTTACTTGACGATGTCGTGTCGTTATATTACGATTGTGTCACGTTAGTTTAACGAGATATCCTAGGACAGGAGTTCCTCGATGCCCCACAAAGCTCCCATGAACTTCAGGACTGTGTCGCAGGCAGACGTGCCCCAGGGCCGCAACGGAAAGCACAAGCAGATAGTCACCGAGATCCTCTCCGATCTCGATCAACTGCCCGCGGGAGTCGCGCTCAAAGTGCCCTTGGCGGAATTAGAGGAAAGCAAGGAGAATGTGCGGTCCGCGCTGAATCGCGCCGTTCATAAAGGCGGCCGCAGTGTTGCCACCGCCAGCGACGCCGACTTCTTGTATGTGTGGAACGAAAGCCAGTCTTGATTCTCGGCTGTTCCAGCTCGCCTTCGGTTAAGTGGTGAAAAGTCTTGAGTACAACCGCTGGGCGCCTGCAGTGTGAATCGACGTTGCCGAAGCGGCCGAACCTTCGTAGACTTACGAACGACGCCTTGCCGGCGACTTCCAATGAAAACCGCGAAACTAGCCAGATCCTACCGCATCGACGACGGCAAGAATTTCCGCCTGAAGGATTTCGATCCCGCCGACACCAAACACTTGCACTCCATCGATCAAGCCCAGGAACAATTGCAGAAAGACACCGCGCGCCTCGAGGATTTGCAGTCCAGGCTTTACGCCCAGGATCATTGGGCTCTACTGCTCATCTTCCAGGCCATGGATGCAGCCGGCAAAGACGGCACCATCAAGCACGTCATGTCTGGAGTGAACCCCGAAGGCTGCGAGGTGCACTCTTTCAAGGTCCCATCGGAGACCGAACTGCAGCACGATTTCCTCTGGCGCACCACCGAACATCTGCCCGAGCGCGGCCACATCGGCATCTTCAACCGCTCTTATTACGAAGAAGTGCTGGTCGTGCGCGTGCATCCCAAGGCGCTCGAGGGCGAGATGATTCCGCCTTCGCTCGTAACGAAGAACATCTGGGACGAACGCTTCGAAGACATTCGCAGCTTCGAGCGCCACATGGCGCGCAACGGCACCGTGATCCGCAAGTTCTTTCTCCACCTTTCAAAAAAAGAACAGAAGCGCCGCTTCCTGGCACGGCTGGATGAACCGGAGAAGAACTGGAAGTTCTCCGCGGCCGACATTCACGAGCGCAAATATTGGGACGACTATCAGAAAGCCTACGAGGATATGATCCGCAATACTGCTTCCCGACACGCCCCCTGGTACGTCATACCAGCGGACAATAAATGGTTCACGCACCTGGCAGTCTCGGCGGCGATCGTGGAAACGTTGGAAGAACTCGGCCTCGCGTATCCGAAAGTAGACGCCGCGAAACGCAAAGAACTCCAGGCGGCTCGTCAAACTCTCGTGAAGAAATAGCACAGTTCGCAGGCATGCGGCGGCCATGCGCTTCCCATTTAGCCTGCTCCGCATTACCATGGCAGAACTATTTCTTTTCATTTTCATTTCTTTCAATTGGGGGATCGAACATGGCAGGTCGAAACGCGCTTCTCCGCAACAAATCCGGTAAGGCTTCTCTAGATTGGTACCTGCCGCTCTTTCTCGCCGTATTCGCGCTCGCGGTGTTCGCTCCCGGTTCGCAGAACGCTGCCTTTGCCCAGGCCAAGGCGGAGAATAAATCGAAGGTCGTCAAGCCCGCCCAGGCTGCGCCTCCGGCATCCCCTGACCAGAATTCCACTGAGAACGAATCAGACAAGCCGGAGGACAAGCCCTTCAAAGCCATGAAGTATCGCCTGATCGGTCCTTTCCGCGGCGGACGCTCGCTCACCGCAGCCGGGATTCCCGGCGACCCCACCACCTACTATTTCGGTGCGACCGGCGGCGGCGTCTGGAAGTCGACCGACGGCGCCATGACCTGGTCTTCTGTTTTCGATAAAGAGGGAAGCGGATCCATTGGCAGCCTCGCGGTCGCCAATTCCGATCGCAACACCCTGTATGTTGGCACCGGCGAAGCCTGCATCCGCGGCAACATTTCCCAGGGCAACGGAGTCTACAAGTCTCTCGACGCGGGCAAGACCTGGAAGAACGTCGGCCTGCACGACACCCGCGCCATCGGCAAAGTCATCATCAATCCCAACAATCCCGATATCGTCTTCGTGGCCGCTCTCGGCCATCCCTATGGGCCCAACACCGAGCGCGGCATTTTCCGCACCACAGACGGCGGCAAGACCTGGGATAAAGTTCTCTACAAAGACGAGAACACCGGAGGCATCGACGTAGCCTTCGATCCTCACAATCCCAACATCCTGTTTGCCGCGCTCTGGCAGGTGCGCCGTACTTCGTGGAGCCTTGCCGACGGTGGCCCGGGCAGCGGACTTTACCGTTCGAGCGATGGAGGCACAACCTGGAAGCGCCTCGAAGAGCATGGTCTGCCGAAAGGTCCTTACGGACGAATCGGCATAGCCGTCGGAGCCAACTCTGATCGCGTCTACACCCTCATCGAAGCCCACAACCCGGATGGAGGTCTCTACCGCTCCGACGACGGCGGCGAGACCTGGGAGATCGTCAATCCCAGTCACAGCCTCTGGCAGCGCCCCTGGTACTACATGCACATCATCGCCGACCCCAGGGACGAAAACACGCTCTACATCATGGATGTTGACGCCTACAAATCCACCGATGGTGGTCACCTCTTCAACAAGATCAAAATTCCCCACGGCGACAATCACGGACTGTGGATCGATCCTCGCGATACTCGCCGCATGATCGCATCGAACGATGGCGGAGTTACCCTGACTCTTGATGGCGGCAAGAACTGGACACGCGAAGACAATCAGCCCACAGCGCAGTTCTACCACGTCACCACCGACTCCGCCGTGCCCTATCGCGTCTACGGCGCGCAACAGGACAGCGGCACAGTAGCCATCGCCAGCCGCAGCGACGACGGCGCCATCGACCGCTCCGACTGGTATGACGTAGGTGGAGGCGAAGCCGGCTATATCGCGCCTTATCCCCCCGACCCGAATATCGTCTATGCTGCCGACTACCAGGGAAACATCACGCGCTTCGACAAACACATCGGCCAGGTGAAATCGATCACCGAGCAGCCTGAGCTTTCCGATGCCTACGGCGCCGTGAACCTCGAGCACCGCTTTCAGTGGACCGCACCCGTACTCATCTCGCTGCACGATCCCAACACGCTCTATCACGGCGGCGAGCGTCTGTTCAAAACCACAGACGGCGGCGTTCATTGGCAGGCGATCAGTCCCGATCTCACCCGCAACGACAAAAGCAAGCAGCACGTTTCCGGGGGTGATATCACTCTCGACGATTCCGGAACAGAGTATTACGACACGATCTTTGCGCTGGCTGAATCTCCGCTCACCAAAGGCTTGCTCTGGGTTGGCACCGATGACGGCCTCATCCAGATCACGCGCGACGAAGGCAAGAACTGGACCAACATCACTCCCAAAGATCTCCCGGAGTGGAGCCGCATCAGCCAGATCGAAGCTTCGCCCTTCGATGCCGGAACGGCCTATGTCGCCGTCGATCGCCATCAGAACGACGATCTTCAACCCTACATCTACAAATCCACCGACTACGGCCAGACCTGGACCAAGCTCACCAATGGCATTCCCGAAGGCAGCTTCGTGCGCGCCGTCCGCGAAGATCCGAAGAAGCGCGGGCTGCTCTATGCCGGAACCGAGAACGGCATGTACGTCTCCTTCAACGACGGGGCCGATTGGCGGCCGTTCAAGCTGAATCTGCCGACCACGCCGGTGCACGATCTCGTAATCAAAGACAACGATCTCGTGGTCGCGACCCATGGTCGCGCGTTCTGGATTCTCGATGACGTCAGTCCGTTGCGCCAATTCACCGATGACGTGCCCAAGCAGGACGTCCACCTCTACACCCCCGCGCCCGCGTACCGTATTCAAGCCGGCAAGCCGGCCGAACACGATTCCTTGAAAGGGACGGGGCAAAATCCGCCCACAGGAGCCGTGATTTATTACTACCTGAAGGACGCGCCGAAGCCGGGCGCGGAAACCAAGCTCGAAATCCTGGATGCCTCGGGTAAAGTGATCCGCAAATACTCCAGCACTGAACTCGAACGGCTCGAGGAACCCCTTGATCCCGACGACAAGAAGCCGGAAAAGGAGATCAAGCCGGAGGCTGGTTTGAATCGCTTCGTGTGGGATTTGCGCTATGAAGAAGCGCATCGCGTTCCCGGTTACTACCTCTGGGCATATGACAACGGCGCGCTCGGACCTGTGGCTGCGCCGGGCCAGTATCAGGTGCGGCTGACGGCAGGCGGCGCGAGCCAGGTTGCTCCGCTCGAAGTGAAGCTCGATCCCCGCGTGAAGGTCAGCCAGGCCGATCTGGCCCAGCAATTCGCTCTGCAGATGCAGATTCACGAGGAACTGAACCACGTGTACGACGCGGTTAACCAGATTCAAGATGTCCGCTCGCAAGTGACCGGCTTGAAGCGGCGGTTGCCGGAGAACGCCAGCACCAAACCAATTGTGTCTTCGGCCGGCGATCTCGACAAGAAACTGGTTGCGGTGCGCGATCAACTCGTCAACCTCACCATCAGCGCCGACGAAGATTCGCTGGCCTACCCGCCACAGATTGACGCCAAGTTCGCGTTTCTTGCCATGGATGTTGGCAGCGCTGATTCCGCTCCCACCGAAGCCGAGCAGCTTGAGTTCGAGAAGCTGAAGCGGCAAAGCGGAGAGCTGCTCAGCCGCTGGGATGACTTGCAGCAGCATGATCTCGCCGCTTTCCGAAAGCTGACCGCAGAAAGCAATCTCTCGACCGTCGTCGTTCCCCCGCCGGGTCAAAGCGGAGAGGGGGAAAATACTGACGCGCATTAATTGGTGACTTGCGGTTTCCCGTCCTATTACTTCCGTGCCACTCAAATGGCACGGACGGGCCTTGCCCGGCCTCCGCTCCACTGCTACTTTGCCGATAGTGATGCTGATCCTCCCCTGAGGTGATGGCCGAATAGGTTTTTTGGGGGTAGCTATGAGGTTCATGCATCTGTGTTACGCAGCTCTGGGCTTCGCGGTGGCTCGTTGGGTATTCCGGCGGGAGCCAGTGGCTGATCCAGTCTCACGGTTACGGTCTTCGGGTCTTCTTTAGAAGAAGGCTGTCTAAGAAGGCTTGGGGCTAAAGTTTGGGCGCGCGCGCCCGTTGCGCCTCCATTTCGTCTAGCGCGCGCCCAGCTTTCCTTCTCTGCTTGCTTCCGGTTACTAAAGTTCACAGGGTAACCTCCGCTTCTGCGCTTGCTCTCATTACAATTTGGGCAGGACCACGGCCGGTCTCTGAATTTGCCTGTGCCAGCGCGCATCCCAACCCGCGTCACGTTTCTGCTGCTGTTCCCGGCGATGCTCCTGCTGGCTATGTCCCCGTTGGTCGCTGCACAGGAAGACGCCGGCGATGTGCCCTTAGGGGATGTCGCACGCAGCTTTCGTAAGAATGCCGTTCCCTCCGAAACTCCGATTGACAACGACAATTTTTGGCAGGTGATCGACGAGAAGGAGAGCCGGCGCGCGGCTGGCGCCTCGCTGGTGTTCTCGCTCGATCCCGGGGCGAAGAACTTCAACGTCTCTTCGCCTGACGTGACTTGCAGTTTGTCGTTCACAGCAAAGACTGCTTCACTGCTCTCCGATCCCACTCCGCTGGACGAACTGCCGCGCACCGAGCTGGCCAAGCTGGACGGCCCCGCGACCATCGACGGAGACTCGCTGCAGGTTTCGATGCACAACGGAACGTCCTGGGAACTGCGCGAGGTAGTCATCGGCCTGACCATCGTGAGACGACTGGAGCCCGGCGACCCGGTCTCATACCTCGGCCCGGCGGGAGTTGCTCCGTCGGTTGTGGGCAACGCGTCGCCGCCCGTGCAGGAATCGTTCCAGAAACAGCCAGACGTAACCGTGCTTCTGCGCATGAAGGGATCAGCCGCCCCATCATCGACCGCAACCTTTCGCACGCCCCTGAACTTTGCCCTTTTTCCTGACCAGGAATGGCACTGGGCGATCGTGAAGGCTAAGGGCATTCCTCCGCAGGCGCCTCCTGAACTGACGACGATGATGCAGCGCGAAGCGGTAGGGCAGCGTGCCGCCGCGGAGCCCGACATGAGCACGAAGACCGCAGCGTCGCCTCAGTCTCCGCCAAACTAGACTCCACTTCCGAAGAGTGCTCCGCGCTGAGCTAAGGCTTTCTCATCCGCTGCGGCTGCTTCTTGCGGTGCGGGATCGTGGTGCGATCTTCACACTTGCCGGTGGCCTGCGGCGGATGTTCTCCGGAGCGGGCTGAAAGGCGCGGCTGGGACGCGCTGCTTCTGGTTCTTCTTCTGGCGGCGTGGTGATTGTGGTTGGGGCTGCTGGTTGAGCCGTAGCTATCGCGAATGGGCCGGGCGGTGGAGGGGCTGCGGGGTATTCGGGAACTTCCTTGACCATGTCGCTTTGCATGCAATCGAAACGAGCTTTGCCGGCGTGGCGGGCCGCTATGCTGAGGGCGCGCAGGACGAGGCGGGCACGCGCGACGTCGATCTGATTGCGGACGAGGGCGTTGACGATTTCCATGAGTGCGGCCTGGATGGACTCCTGGCTCTCGAGCATGGCGATGGGATGGAGACGCGACTTGGGTGGAGTGCGGACGCCGCGGATCATGCGCTGATGGAAATAACAGAAGACTTCGTTGCGCAGCGCGGGCGAGTCGCAGCGGATTCCGTTGACCTTGATGTGGGTGCAGGTGCTGGGGTTTGATTTGGCTGCCATGGAGTTTGAACCTTTCGGTGGTTTGTGGTTGTTGGTGGGTTGATCTGATGCGAAATTTTTTTCGGCGCTGTCTTCTAAGGCTTTGATAAGGCTTGGGTTAGCGCCGTGGCGGCGGAAGAGGTCGGCGTAAAATCTTGCGAGCAAAGGGTTTGCGCGCAAAATCCTGAAAAATAAGGTGTTACGGATGTCGAATTCGGTGTTGGCGGGGGTGGCGAAGAGTTTCTCGGAGAGGATTTCGCGGAGAAGCATACTACTTGTAGTTTATTCGGGGGTGCAAGGTCAGATGTCACAGGGTGTGGCTGTGGAAGGGTGTGAAAAAAGCGCACAACAGACCCGAATGCCAGAAGGGTATCAGCGAAAGGCCCCACTTCTCGCGTTCTTTGCGAGAAGTGGGGCTTTTTGGTTCAAGGCTCACGCCGACCAGAATTCGTATACCCAATGTTCATTCGTCACAGAAATGGTTCCGCAGTTGTGTGTAGTGTTTCTTCATGCCCTGGGGCTTGAAGCGTTATTACGGCACGGCAGGGCTCCATTACATCACTTGGAGTTGCTACGGGCGTAGGCCGCTGCTCGGCACCGTCGCGCGCCGGGACTTGGTTCTCACGGTTCTGGAACGGATGCGCGATCGCTACCGTTTTGCCGTGATCGGATACGTGGTCATGCCCGAGCACGTGCATCTGGTGATTTCCGAGCCTATCATTGGAAATCCCTCAACGGTGATTCAGGCTGTGAAGCTGGGCGTCTCGCGGCGACTCGCTACGAGGGGCGAATTTTGCGGTCAGTTCTGGCAGCGTCGTTTCTACGATTTCAATCTGTGGAGCCAGCGGAAAGAGGTTGAGAAGGTGAAGTACATGCATCACAATCCGGTGGTGCGCGGGCTGGTGGCGAGTCCTGAGGATTGGCGGTGGAGCAGCTACCGGTCGTATGCCTGCGGAGAGCCGGGACTGGTTCGGATCAACGACTGGGCTTGGTGGGAG
>JBEKWP010000096.1:0-20471 GCA_049512915.1 Candidatus Sulfotelmatobacter sp. | reverse complement strand
CTAGGGCTTCAAGCCGGGCAGTGTCGACGCCTCTTCGCTGGACTCGCCGGCGTAATCCGCTTCGACCTCAGCCTCAGCGGCAGAATCATCGGGTGCCGGGGCTGGCTTGGGAGCAAGAAACTTTGCGCTGTTCAGCAGCGGGCGTCCGAGAGAGGCGTTGTAGCTGGTCCAGGGGCTCTCGAGGTCGGCCTCGCGCTCGAATTGGGCGCGCATAGCCTCCATTTTGGAATCCAGGTCGTCCATGTAGTGCAGCAGAAGCGCCTCGGGAAACATGGGCAGCTTGGGCGAGCCGAATTCGTACTGGCCGTGGTGGCTGATGATCAAGTGCTCTAGCAGGGTCTTGAGTTCGATGGGAAAGTCCGGGACCAGCGCGAGCTTCGCCTGCAGCATCTCAAGTTCGATGATCATGTGGCCGAGCAACTGGCCGCGTGTGGTGTAGGAAAACGAGCGATTGTAGGCCAGTTCGTGAATCTTGCCGATGTCGTGAAGGAATGCGCCGGTCAGCAGTAAATCCCGATTCACCTGAGGATAGTTTCGGCTGACCAGATCGCAGGAGCGACATAGCGAGACCACATGGTCGAGCAGGCCGCCGATATAGGCGTGATGCAGGGTCTTGGCGGCGGGAGCATTGCGATACGCGGCTGCGATCTCCGGGTCAGACATGAAGGCCTGCAGCAAAGACTTGAGATAGGGATTCTGAAAAGACGCAACGAAGCCGGCCAGCGTCTGCCAGAGTTCGTCAATATTCTTCGTGGTTTTAGGAAGATATTCGGAGAATTCGATCTCCGACTCGCCCAGCTTGCGCAGTTTGTGGATGGTGAGCTGGAAGCGGTTCTTATATTTGTTTACCAGGCCTTTGATCTTAAGGAAGTCATCCTGCTCGAAGGCGTTGAGCACTTCTTCCACGTTGTCCCACATTTTGGCATCGAGCTGCCCGCTGCGGTCGCCGAGGGTTAAAGCGAGATAGGGTTCGCCCGTTTTCTTGGGCTTGATCTGTTTGCTGACCACTACGAAGTTGGAAGTGATGATCTTGTTTTCGTGGCGGGCGCACTCGCTGATGTAGAACTCTTTCATGCTCTTCATCAGTGTAAATCAGAAAGCGCAAGGACGGCACAAAGCGAGGCGGAACGCCTTATGACACTGCTGGAAGCCTGGCTGCGCCGCCTAGAGAACGCCGAGCTTCTTTTTCTTCTTCAGCTTCTTGCTGTCGGTCGCCTTCGCGGTGGCCGTTTCAATGGGCTTGGTCTGGTTGGGGCTGGCGCCGGAATCGACGTAACCGTCTTTATAGTCGATGTAGGCATCTTCGCGCAGCTTGGTCAGATAGGCGCGCAACGCGGGCTGCAGCTTTTGATAATACAAAGCGTCCTGGATTTTGGGCTCTATCTCTTTCATCGTCGGAATGCCGGCCATCTGGTGGTTTGTGACCTTCAAGATGACGTAGCCCTGCTTGGTGCGGATCACGTCGGTGACATCGCCGGACTTCATCGCGAACGTCCGGTCTTCAAGCTCTTTGGCGAGAGTGCCGCGCTTGAACCCGCCAAGATCTCCTCCCTGCGCCGCCGAAGGGCCGTCAGAAAACTTCTTCGCCATATCTTCAAAATTGGCTCCCGCACGAATCTGCTTGAGCACGTCGTTGGCCTTGGCCTCGGCTGCAGCCAAAGCCGCAGTCTCTGCAGCCTGTTTGGCCGAGTCGCTGGTGGCGTCTTGCGTCTTCGCATCGCCCGTGCCCGTGGCGTTGGCCGCGGCGGACTTATCTGCAGCCACCTTTTGCGGAGCAATCAGGATCTCGCTGAGTTTTATCGACTCGGGCTGCTCTAGTTCACTCTTGTGTTCGTCGTAGAACTGCTGTTCTTCCTCTTTACTGATGCTCAGGTGAGAGCCCACTTCTTCGCCGATCACCTTTTGCGTGATGATCTGGTTGCGCAAGTTCTGTTTGAAGTCCTCATAGGAAATGCCCTGGGCCGTGGCGGCTTTTTCCAGCTCTTCCATGGTGTCGAGTTTCATGTCCTTGCGCATCTGGTCGAGGCGCTTGATCAGCTCGGTATCGCCGGTGATGGAGAGGTCTTTGCCTTTTTCCAGCAGAAGTTGCTGGTCGACAAGATCGCGCAGGACGTCCTTTTCACGCTCGGCATAGAGCTTGTCGGCGTTGGCCGGATCCTGCTGCTTGACGTCATCCCTGAGCTGGTCTTTGCTGCGCTGGTATTCCGACCGGGTGATGATCTGGCCGTTCACCCGCGTGACTATTTCTTCGACAACCTGCCCCACGGCAAGCGCGGGCAGGTATGCCATAGCAATCAGTATAAGAACCAGTCTCTTCATAGGATTTTCTGTGGGCCGCCCGGTTGCCAGAACTTACAGGCAAAGGCAGTCGGAGTATTTTACTACTTCTAGCCGGGCACGAGTCGACCGCATTATGTGATGCGCTCGCGCGCCGGGCAGGTTGCCGGACCGCGGATTCTAAGCATTGCGCACAAAGACCAGGGCGGTCATGTCGTCCGGAACCAGGGGTTCGCAGGTGAACTCCCCAACCGCATTCAAAATAGAGGCGCTGAGAGCCTCAGCGCTGTGAGAAGGATCGGCCTGCAAACGCTCTTTGACGCGCTCCAGGCCGAATTCCAGGTCATCGGTCTTGTCCTGTCTGCATTTGCCCTCGACCACTCCCCGCGAAACCAGGAGAAGCACCGCCCCTTTCTCAAGGCCAATCGTAGGCGCTTCGGAGGTGGCGTGAGAGAAAAGGCCGAGCGGCAGTCCCGTAGATGCCAGCTCGGTAATGCCGGTGCTGTCACGGACGAGACCGGGAGTGTGCCCGGCGTTGGTATAGCAGAGAGTGCCGAATGTTTCGTTGTAGCAGCCGATAAACGCGGGGCAGGAGTGAACGCCCGCCGCGGCTTCCATGATGCCTCGGTTGAGTCGAAGACTGAGCGTGGTCATGGCTTCGGATTCGTTGATGTCAGGCGGTGAAAAGAGTTCGGCTCCGAGAGTGCGAAAGATCTTCTGCGCGGCTGCCAGGATTTGCTGATTGTTTTCGCGGCGTCCAGCTACGTCGAGCAGGCCGAACAAAATTCGTTCCGGGCTCACTCGCAGGGAGTCGTAGAAATCGCCGGCGACTCTTTGCCCGTAGGTGGTGGCAGCAATCTCCGCGCCCTCCATCTTGGGAAACTCGCTTGGGACGGGCTCCACCACTGGCGGAGGGTCGGGCGTACGGGTTCGAAATAGGGCGCACATTCGAGGCTTACACTCAGAGGGGAAACTAGCACAAGAGATGGCGGCGGGCAAATCGGTCGAACGGGCTATACCGGATTGTGGTCAGTCGCCGTACTTGTCGCTGAGATACTTGCCGAGCTCGGACTCGAGTTGGCCGTAGTCAGAGTGGATGGTCGCGCGCAACGCGGCTTCCGTGGAACTACCTTCGCTCAGGCGTTGCAGAATCCGCTGAATGTCGCCCATGCCGTAGGAATCGTTGATATAGGAAACCGCGGCCAGCGATTCCGCATAGGCCAGGTAGGCCTGGCTTCCAGAAAGGCTCAGAAAACTGCCTTCCAGGACATTCAGGGGAATGTCGCGCTGGGTCTTGAATAACTGAGCCAGTAGATGCCCGTCGCTGCCCAGGGACTTCGGTTCCATCAGTTGGGCGATGCCCTCGTGCAGCCAGGGCGGACAACGGCCGCCAGAAAGCTGGTTGATGAAGGAGTGAGCGAGTTCATGCTTCAAAACTCGGGCCAGCTCGGGTGTCATTGAATTGAGGCCGCTGATGGGGATGCGGAGTTTACCGTCGTTGAGCGCTCCCGACCAGGAGGGCGCGCGGGTAACGTCAAAGAAAGCTTGCTCCGTGTAAAGCGTCACAAGAATATTGTCGCGCGGGGGCGTGCCCAAATCGCGCGCCAGATCGTCGTAATCCGATTCGAGGGCGGCCATGATTTGCGCTCGGAAATCCTCGGACGTCTGCTTGCCTTCATAGTGGAGGACGAAGTGGCTGGTTTCGTGCTGGGCGAAATCGGTTTCCGCATTCTGCTCGCGCTGTGCTTTCGCCAGGTATTGCTGCACCGCGGGATCGGGACGCAATTCGAGGGAATGCTTCCATGAGGCAATGGCTTCTTTGGTGCGGTCGCAGGCCTGCTGCGCATAGCCTAGAACAGTGTAAGCATCAGGCGACTCGGGCGCTGCTCGCACCGCGCGCTGGGCATAGGTAAGCGCCTGCGAGGGATTGCCGGTGCGCACCAGCAGGGCTGAGTAATAGATGAGGACGGTTGCGTTTTCCGGCTGAAAGCGCAGCGCGCTGTCGAAATACCGGCGGGCCTGATCGATATCGCCGTGCTCGAATTCAAACTTGCCGGCAATAAAGTCAGCGGTCGCAGCCAACTCGGCATTGCCCTTGCCCTCGAGTTTCGACAGAGCGTCGGAGTCAACTTTGCCGTCCTTAACAATTGTCTTGGGCAGGTCGCCTTGATTCGCAAGACTGTCGACCGGGACGAAAACCGGAAGGTCGGCCGCCTTGGCAGAGCCCGACGTTGCCGCGGCGGGCACGCCGCCGGCTTCGACGTGGTCTACGGAACTCTTGGGAATGGCATAACTGTCGTCGCCGATGTCGTACTCGTAATGAGCGCCATTTTCACGGACGTGGTCGGCTACGATGGTACGGCCGTTCTTCAAATGGATCGTGTCAGCTGATGCCGCCGAGGCGAACACAAGCATCATAGCTAACAGAGGAGTGACACGAAGCGGCATTGAAGCGCATTCTAGCAACAGTGAGGGCACGCACCCACGTAACGAAAGTACCAGCGATTTCATGCGCCGCGCGCGTGACTATGGCCGCCTGCCTTGCGGCTTTTGTATTTCCGGGAGCGTGCAGTTCGCAAGCGGATCCAGCCCTAATCGTTCCGGCACAAGCGGCTCCGGCGCAAGCGCGGCAACCCGGACCGGCTGAGTCCCTCTACCTGCAGCTCAGTAGCGTCGGCTTGGATGGTGACCGGGTATTCAAGGTGCGAGACGCGTCTCTCGGTCGAGGCGCGATCCACATTACTCTGGACGATGGCTCCATCGCCTTCACGAAGGATGTCCTGGGCAGAATAACAGGAGCATTTTTTGAGGGCGATGGAGAACTGCTGCTGGTCCCGCCAAACGACGTAGAACGAAAAGCCATGAGCCTGTTTACGGGCATGGCGATTCTCGAAGAGCGCTTCTCGACCGCGTATTTCCGTTTCAACGACAATACCGCTGCCGATTTGCAGCCGGGTCTCAGGGCGCCGGAAGATGCGGCGGGATTTACCGCACGCTGGGACCATACTGCCCGCACGCTGGCGGAGGCAGACGCCATGAGGTTGCTGGCCAGTTTCAGCGCCATGCTACCCATTGCAGGTGAGAGCACCTCCGAAGATTTGCCCGCCACTCGCGGCCCGGATCCCGACGATCACATGTTTCACGCCCGGCTGCAGGGAAACAAACTTGGCGTCTTCGACGTCTTTTTCGACTCCACCGCCGGGGAACAGGTCGAGGCCGGACAAAGCAGAACTGGCGAGGATGGAAACGTATATTACGACGTCTGGACTTCATTCTCGACCGAGACTGCGAGACGGAATTCCGTGGCTCGAAAGGAAATTCCTCACGCTTTGCCAGCGGAAACGGAGTCGCGGGAAGATCCGGTTCGGGTACGCAGCTATGTCATTGATGCGCGGGTGAAACCGCCCAAGGAAGTGGATGGTGATGTCGCATTGCAGCTCGACGTGGTGCGCGGCGGATCGCGCTTTCTGGTGTTCGAGCTGTCGCGCTTTCTGCAGGTCCAAACCGTCGAGGCAGACGGGAGGGCGGTGGAATTCATCCATAACCCGGCAGTGGAGGGCACGCGCCTGGCGCGCAGCGGCAACGACCTGTTGGCTGTGATTTTGCCCCAGCCGGTGCGGAAAGGACAAAAGATCAGTCTGCGTTTTGTCTACGGTGGAGAAGTGTTGGCTGAGGCGGGCAGGGGACTGCTCTACGTGGGAGCGCGCGGGACATGGTATCCCAATCGTGGGATGTCCATGGCGGATTTCGATCTTACCTTCCACTATCCGCCGGGTTGGACGCTGCTGGCAACGGGCAAACCATCGCCGCTCGCCCCGCCTTCGGCAACGCTCTCAAAACCTGCTCCGCCAAACCCTGCTTTGCCAAACCCTGCTCAGCCAAACCCTGATGACGAGCAAGTGGCGCACTGGGTCTCGGAACGGCCCATCCCAGTCGCAGGATTCGACCTGGGCAAATATGTTCGGGGAACGGCTCAAGCCGGCAATGTCATCGTCGAAACCTACGCGACGAGTGGCGTCGAGCGTGACTTTCCCAACCCGCCGCTAACCCTGGGCATCGGTTCGAATCCCACGTCACGGCCTCACGCCTCTCCTGAGTTAATTGCCCCTCCGCTTGCGCCTTCGCCGGCGCGGAATGCAACCGCCGTGGCGGAGTTTACAGCCCGAGCCATCCGCTACTATGCGGAGCGCTTCGGTCCGTTTCCCTACAGTCAACTGGCGCTGACCCAGGTGCCGGGGCGGGAAAGCCAAGGTTGGCCCGGGCTGATCTTCCTGTCGTCTTATGCCTTCCTGGACCAAACCGAGCGTGAAAGCCTCCACATGGGTCCAGCTGGCACATTAGTTGGGGAGCAGATCGCGGCGCACGAAGCCGCACATCAGTGGTGGGGAGACCTGATCCTGTGGGCTACCTACCGGGACCAGTGGTTTTCCGAAGGTCTGGCAAATTATTGCTCGTTGATGATGCTGCAGGAGAGAAACCCGGCAGGCTTCCGTCAGGTCATGGAGAAATATCGGCAGGACTTGGTCGAAAAGAATAAGAACGGCAGCTCTCTCGAGGATGCCGGGCCCGTAACCTTGGGAGGCCGCCTGCTTTCGTCTCACTTTCCCCAGGCTTACGAAGCCATCAGTTACGGAAGGGGCACATGGCTGTTTCACATGTTGCGCTCCATGTTGCAGGAAGGCGCAGAAAATGTTGGGCAAAAAAACCGGAGCAGCGGGACTGCGGAAGAGCCCTTTGTGCGGTCTCTGCGTAAAGTTCGTGAGCGTTATGCAGGAAAGGCCATCAGCACCAAGGAGCTGCTGGACGTTTTTGCGGAGGATTTGCCGCCATCGTTGCGCTATGAGGGCAAAGCTTCACTCGACTGGTTTCTGGAGGGTTGGGTGAACGGCACTGCCCTGCCCAGGCTTGAGCTGCAGGGCGTGAAGTTCACTGCGAAGGGCAACACTAGCGCTGTAAGCGGCGTGATATTGCAAAAAGATGCGCCGGAGGATCTCGTAACATTCGTTCCTGTCTACGCAGTAGTCTCTGGCAAGGCTCCGATGCTGGTGGGGCAAGTGTTTGCCGACGGGCCCGAAACCTCGTTTCACTTGTCTGCACCGGCTGGAACACGCAAACTGTTGCTGGATCCAAACGGAACCATACTTACGAGTCCCAAATAAACGACGGGCGCGCAGAACAACCGTGGGTAAGTTTCTCGCGACGACTTGCCAGATCGGAACTGGGTTCGCGTCCGGGCTTCCCGAAACGAACTTCCTGTTAGCTCAAGACGCCGCTTCCTACGATGCATCTGAAGACGCTAACCCACTGCCCAACTGTGCTTTACCGTCCCTATTGCCGCCGAATACAGAGGATGGCAGCTGATCTGCTAGATAGGAGCAAGCGGCGACTTGGCGGAGCGTGATGGCGAAACGATGATTGGCGAAAGATGACTGGCAAGACGATGACTGGCGAAACCATGTCCAACGAAACGATGATTGTTGAAGTGATATCCGGCGACACGATGGCGGCCGTGGCCTGCGCCGAGAGTTGCCAGCACGGGCCAGAGACTATTCTCCTGGTCGAAGACGAAGCGTTTGTGCGGAAGGTGACGGCCGAAGTTCTGGAGTCTGCCGGCTACAGGTTGGTGGTTGCCGCAGGCGCTGGAGAAGCGTTGGCATACCGCGGACGCCTTGCGCCGCCCGATCTTCTACTTGCCGATGTGGTCATGCCCGGGATGAGCGGCCGCGAACTGGCCGTTGAACTCAGCAGGTTTTATCCGAGCACTCGGATTCTGCTAATGAGCGGCTTTGCAGAACAACTCACCGACCCCTCCTACGGCGGGGGGTACTTGGCCAAGCCTTTTTCGATTCGCACCTTGTTGAGCAGGGTGCGCGCGGTGTTGGACAGGCCGGTCGTGTCTGCGGGATGTCCTAACCCGCGTTCGTCTTCCGATAATGTGTGGCTTGCAGAATCTCATGAGGAATCTGGGATAGCGGCACCACCCGGTCGAGGATTCCCATCTCCGCACACACGCGAGGCATGCCGTAGACCGCACAACTCGCCTCGTCCTGGCCCACTGTGAGACCGCCCTCACGATGAATCGCTTTCATGCCCTGCGCTCCGTCCGCCCCCATACCCGTCATAATAATGCCCATGGCTTCTGAGTGAAATACAGAGGCGACGGATCGCATCATGACATCGACTGAAGGAACGTGAACCTGATTCTCCGCTTTGGAAAGGGAAATGAGCGTGCGCGAGTCCGCAAGACGGTCTAACGTCATCTGAAATCCCGCTGGAGCAAGGTAGACAACTCCTGGCTGAAGCACCGCTCCATGGCAAGCCTCGCATATGGAGAGTGCGCAAAGGCTGTTGAGTCTTTTGGCAAAAGCAGCAATGAAGCCAAGCGGCATGTGCTGCACGATAAGGATTGGAACTGCTAGGTCGACTGGAAGAGTCGGCAGGATTTCCTGCAAGGCCTTGGGGCCTCCAGTCGAGATGCCGAGAGCAACGATAGCTGGGGTGCCGTGCGCAACCTTCCTGGCGGCTGGCCCTGCCTTGCGGGGAGGCTTCCGCTGCAGGGTAAGGCTATCCCGTGCACGCCGGGACTCGGCGGCGGCCTTGATCTTGGCTACTAAATCCTCGCGGATATGAGAAATATCCAGCGAGCTGGCGGAGAGTTGCTTAGGCACATAGTCGAAAGCCCCTGCCGCCAGCGCCATGAATGTTGATTCCGCGCTATTCAGAGTGACCGAACTCACCATGATGACCGGGCGTGGAAACTGGGCCATGATGCGGCGGAGGGTCTCCAAACCATCGAGCCCCGGCATTTCCACATCGAGGGTGATGACATCGGGATCGAGGTCGCCAATTTTCTGCAGCGCTTCGGTTCCATTGGCCGCCGTGCCGACCACCCAAAGGCTGGGATCATGAGCGACGATATGCGAGAGCGCGGTGCGCATGAAGGCGCTGTCGTCAACGATGAGCACCTTGATTCGCGAATCTTTAGATCCGGCGTTCATGCGCGGTAAATGGTGCGGACCAGGCGGTGGACCTCTTCGAGATAGGAATCCAGCTCGAAGGTAAGGCGGGCCCAGTCAAAGTCCCGCACAGACGTGGAGCTCTGCGCCAGAAGAGCGAAGCCTGCATCCTCGAACAGATTGACTTGCCGCGCTTCGACATAGCCATAGTTCAAACCGCTCATGCGGCAAAGCAGGTCGGCGATGTGGACTAAGGCCACTAATCCGGCATCTTGCGATGATTTTTCTGGAAAATGATGAAAGGTCACGACCTCGATCAAATCCGGAGCCAGCCCCCAGTTTTCGGCGAGCAGGCATCCGCTGTCACAGTGGGTGAACCCCAGGGATTTCTGTTCGGCTTCGTGCAATGGGATCCCTTCGGCCCCGGCTATCTCGTAGGCCGTGCGGAATTCCTGGGGCAGAACCCAGAGGTTGACGATGATTCCCAGGTCATGGAGTAGGCCTGCAAGATATGCCTTTTCAGGATCGACCAGATTGATCTTGTGTGCCAGGTGACGGCAGAGCAGCGCGCATCCCAGAGAGTGCTCCCAAAAGATCACCGGATCCAGGCTGGTTTTGCCGCCCGGCAGCATGTTCAAGACGCCGCACGACATGGCGATATCACTGACGTGATGAAATCCCAGACTGACCACCGCTCCGTGCAGCGACTCGACCTTATGCCATCGCCCAAACAGTGGGGAGTTCGCCATCTGCAGGCATTGCGCGGTGAGGGATTTGTCCTGCGAGAGGAGGTCAGTCACTTTTTTGAGGTCGATCTTCTCGACCGGCTGCTGCAGGTATTTCAGCAAGGGGGCGAGGACCGCGGGGATGGTTGGAATCTGGCGCAATCCGTCAAGCCGCTGCAACAGGACCTGTTTGCCCACGGGTGCAGTTGTCATATCGTGTTGACTCCTGTGGGTGAGTGTTCCGCTTTCACGTAAGCAGTCGCTGCCGGCAAATGGACCAGACGGAAGTCGTCGCTGACGCCGTAAAGAGATTCCGAGCGGCCCAGAAAAAGATATCCGTGAGGCAGGAGGTTGTTGAAGAAGTGCTGCAGGACCCGGCGCTTGGAAGCCAGATCGAAGTAGATCAACACGTTGCAGCAAAAAATGGCGTCCATGCCTTTCATAAACGTCATGCGCGCGTCGTCCGACAGATTGAGCCGGCTGAAGCTGATGTTGGAACGGGCTGCGGGACGGACCTGGAGCAGGTCCCCTTGCGGAAGAAAGTATTTGCTGCGGCAGGCGGGTGTGAGGTTGCGCGTGCTGTAGTTGCCGTAGACGGCCTCCTTGGCATGGGCCAGGGAACGCTCGTTGAGATCGGTGGCGAGAATCTCGATGGACCAATCTTTGAGCAGGGCATGAGCCTGGTCCAACAGCAACATCCTGAGCGTGTAGGGTTCTTCCCCGGTGGAACAGCCAGCGCTCCAGATGCGAAGGCGGCGCTGCGGAAGTTGGGATTTGACCCGAAGAATGTTCGGAATCACGATGTGGCGCAGAGCATCGATTTGCTGCTGGTTGCGGAAAAAGCAGGTTTCACCGATTGCGATGTCGTTGAGCAAAGCGGTCAGTTCCGTCTGCCGGACAGGACCGAGGGTGAGGCACTCGAGATACTCGCGCAGAGTTTTCATCTTGAGTTCCTTCATGCGGTGCCCGCAGCGGTCCTGTAACAGGCTGAGTTTGTTGTCGGGATGAAAAATCCCAGCCACCGTGTAGATCAGATCGCGGATACGCACCAGGTCGGGTTCGGGAGGGCCGGTCGGGCCGGCCATCGGTCGCAGCGAGGGCGCAGAGGTCACGCGAAGCCTTTCGGGGCCGCTGCCGCAGCAGCGATCCGTGGTCTCAATGCAGGAAGACCCTCGCGGGATGGACACGCATCCAACACGAATTTCATCGGCAAAGAAAGGCGTGCACTTTAGCTGCGGGTCACTTCATCGAGGGGATGGGATCGCGTCGAAATGTGCTGCAGGGGACGCGGATTTTGGCGCTTGTGCGCCCAGGATGTCGATATCGACGCGGCGGTTTTGCGCCCGGCCCTGGGCCGTGAGATTGCTTGCGATGGGGTGATACTCCGCGTAGCCCGCGGCCGAGAGCCGCGGGGGAGCGAAGCGGTAACGCACGATCAGAAGACGAATCAGTTCCGTGGCCCGGGCGGTTGAGAGTTCCCAGTTAGAAGCCATCTGAGCGGTGTGAATCGGTACGTTGTCCGTGTGTCCTTCGATACGCAGCCTGCAGGTTCGAATGGACAGGATCGAGGCAATGCGATCGAGCGCCGGAAGGGATTCCGGCTTGATGTTCGCCGAACCGCTGGCGAAAAACCCCGATTCCCGCAGGCTCACCACCAAGCCATCTGCTTCGCGGTGCAGAGCCACTTCATGCCGCGCAATCTCGTTGCGCAGAGCATCCTGCAATTCGTTCTGCAAGGTGGCGAGATCAGTTTCCTGGGAAAAGGAGCCAGACAGGGAATCCTCCGGCGACGAAGCAATCCGATCAAGTTCGGCGCTATGTTTCACGTTCTCGATGGCCTGCACCGTGCTGAAAGGCATTGGTTCATTCAAGTCGAGTGGAACCTGCGTGGTTGACGCCGGGAAAACGCCCATCTCCTGAAACGCAATCTGGATGGCCAGAGCCAGCTTGCCAACCTTTTTCTCGTCGACCTGTGCGGAAGAGTAGTTGATATAAACATCCACCACATTCGTTGTCGTATCGAAAGTTAGGTTCCAGACGTGTTCGATGATCATGGCGCGGGAGACTTGACGCCCGGCGTTGCGCATCAGGTATTCGAGCAGGGAAAATTCTTTTGAGGTCAGCTCGATCCTCCGGCCGGCGCGTTCGGCGCGGTGTTCCACGCGATCCAGTTGCAGATCCTCGACCACGAGCACGGATTCCGACGGCAGATGGCTGCGCCGCAGCAGGGCGCGGATGCGGGCCGAGAGTTCGCTGAAGGAAAACGGTTTCGGCAGGTAGTCGTCGGCGCCCGTGTCCAGGCATTGCACCCGGTCTTCGACGCGGCTGCGCTGGGTCAGCACCAGCACCGGCAGGCTTGGCCGCTTCAGCCGCAGATGCCGCAACACGCTCACGCCATCGAGCTTGGGCAGGTTCAGGTCGAGGATCACCAGGTCATAATCAAACTCGGTTCCCATGGCCCGCGCCTGCTCGCCATCTTCCACCACATCCACCGCGTAGTGTTCTCCCACCAGCCCCTGGCGCACAAATCCAGCCAGAGCCGTGTCGTCTTCCGCTATCAGAATGCGCATAAGTGGCCCTTAATCACAGCCTGATTCTAGTTAGAGAAAGCTCAGTTGAAACGGAAAGTCATTCGCACGAAAGGGAGTGTTTGCAGAAATGGGGCGAGGTTTTAAAGCGGGAAGTCTGCACTCCCTGTCATCCTGACGCCTGTGGTTTTTGCGGGCCGAGGGACCTGTGTACTGGCTGGCAGCGCCTCAGATGCCGGCAACATCGACGCCGCCAGCAACTTGCACAGGTCCCTTCGTTGGGAGTCCCCGGCTTTCGCCGAGGACTCAGCTGCCTCAGGATGACGTGGCGAGATGACAAGATTGCTGCGACCGGTGTAGTCTTCGCAGGAGAGAAAACGCTCGATGTGTTTTTCGGCCACAGCGAACTTCGTAGGCAGCGGTGTTCTGGGCGCCGTCGGCGTCGTCACCTTAACTCGGGTCAAGCACCGCCGCGAAATTCTCTTCGCCTCGCTGCCCGTGCTGTTCGCCATTCATCAGTTCATCGAGGGATTCGTCTGGCTCGGTCTCGATGGCATTCTCTCGCCGGCGGTCGCGCACGACATGGGCGCGGCGTTCATGCTCTATGCCCAGGGATTGCTCCCATTCCTGCTGCCGCTAAGCGTGTTCCTGTTCGAGCCGACCGCGGCGAGTCGCCAGCGTATGATTCCATTCCTCGTGCTCGGCGGAGGCACCACGCTCTACATCCTATGGGCCCTGACCGCGTTCCCGACGGAGATCTACATCAAAGCGAACACCATCGTTTATATGAATCAGGCGACCAACAACGAGGCCGTAGCGGTGCTCTACGTGATCGCAACCTGCGGATCATTATTCTTCTCGAAGATCAGGCCCATGATCATTTTCGGTGCAGCGAACCTGGTAATTCTCCTGGTAGTAATGGAGGTCAAACGCTACGCCTTCACCTCGCTGTGGTGCGCCTACGCCGCAGTCGCAAGCGTGATCATCCTCGCCTACTTCTGGAGAAGCCACTCCAGCCGCCCGCTCCTCTACGCGTAGCGAACTTGTCCTGAAGCCGCATAATAAGGAGAAGCAAATGAAAACCAAACTAGCCTTCATCATGCTCTGCATCCTGTCTGCGCGCGCCGCGACAGCGCAGACGGCAACCACGAAGGACGGGTTCATAAAAACTTCCGACGGTGTCCGCATCCACTACCTCGAGGCCGGGAGCGGCCGACCCATCGTCTTCATCCCGGGATGGACCATGCCGGCGTGGATCTGGCAAAAGCAAATCGATGAGTTCTCGAAGCGTTACCACGTCATTGCCGTCGACCCGCGTTCGCAAGGTGAAAGCGACAAACCGAACTACGGCCACATGCCCGAAATTCGCTCTCGCGACTACAAAGAGCTGGTCGATCAACTTGGATTGAAGAAGCCGGTCCTGGTGGGCTGGTCGATGGGGTGCGGCGAACTGATCAAATACGCCGAACAGTTCGGCACCGATAACGTCGGCGGTTTAGTGCTGGTCGACGGCTTTCTCTCAGACAAGCCGAGCCCTGAAATGTTCATCGGCATCTCCGGATGGATGAACCAACTGCAACAGGATCGCCAGAAACAAGCCGACGGTTTTGTCCGCACCATGTACAAAAAGCCGCAGCCCGAGGATTACCTGAAGCGCGTCATCGACGCCTCTGCCCAGGTCCCAGCCGACACCGCCGTAGTGCTCATCTACGACATGCTGGCCGTAAAGGATTTCTCACCCGGCCTCGAGAGAGTGAAGACTGCTCGCCCGCTGCTCTTCATGTACCAGCCCGAATCGCAACCCAGCGCCGACTACCTGAAATCAAAACTCGGCGACGAGGTTCAACTAGAGCGCTTCGACGGCGACGGCCACGCCTTGTTCGTCGATGACCCGGAGAAATTCAATCGGGTGCTGGAAGAATTTCTGCAGAGCCCGCATAAATAGTTCCACCACCCTTGTCATCCTGAGGCCCGCGGTTTTTGCGGGCCGAAGAACCTGTGTACTGGTTGGGAGCGCCTCAGATGCCGGCAACATCGACGCCGCCAGCAACTTGCACAGGTCCCTTCGTTGGGTCGCCGGGGACTCCGCTGCCTCAGGATGACATAGCTTACCCACTTCGCAGCAGCTTCCAGGCATCTCGATAGCGTTCGTAGCAGTAGCTGTCGCTTCGCATCTGTTGTTTCCGGACCGGACATAGCATCAGGCACAAGCTCTTAGTCTTTAGGACTACCGCAGCGGGGATGACGTACCAGACCTCTTCGGGGACGATGTATGCCGCGAAGAAATCGACCTTGCGCGTCGTATATCGTTTTCCCTTCGGGTTGGGTCTGAATCCGCAGAGATAGCCGTTGGCGAGTCGGTAGCTTGTCGACTTCACCTGCACCCTGACGAGTTGCCGGTCATGTTCGACTCCGACGTCGTAGGGCGAAGAATCTCCCCATGGCTTTGACACTCTGAGTCCCTTGCGCAGTGCCCACGCCATAAAGAGCAGCTCGACCCACTCGCCACGCTCCTTGAAGTTCCTGAATCCATTGCACTTCGCCATACCCGCGCACGCCCCGTTTTGCCCAAAAGAAAAGGCGCAGCCCGTGGGCTGCGCCTCGTTTTTCTGAATTTTTACCCTATAGTTTCAGTATATCAATTTGAATAGGGTGATTGTGTCATGCTTCCGAGAATTATATCTCTGTTAGTGTGAGCGACTTAGGCTCGATCGTGTAGCTTTTGCCTATTGACAAGTTTTTGGGCGGACGCGGGCGAGGCTGGCTCGAAGCAGCACCACACTGTCATGCTGAAGCCCGCGGCTTTTGTGGGCTGAAGAGCCTGCCCTGAGTCGGCGCCGCCGGCAACGTGCACAGGTCCTTCGTTGGGAGTCGCCGGCTATCGCCGGGGACTCCGCTGCCTCAGGATGACAGGGGCTGAACCCGCTCGGTCAATTACTCCCATCCCGCACCTGCAGCGATAATAGAGAGACGTAATCCGCAGAATCCTGCAACCTGAGGACACAGCCCATCAACGCCGGGACCAAATTTCGATGATGAAGTCTCTGCTCATACCCGGCATTTGTCTCGCGGCGGTTGCGATCCTGCTGCACACCGGCCTGGTCAGCCCCAGTGTCGCCCTGATCACCTACGCCTTCTGCGCTACCGCGATCGTGGGCATGCTGCTGGCCTGGAGATTTCATTCCAGCCGCATCTTTTGCGCCCTGGTGGTCGTGTTCCTGGCCCAGGAAGCAATCTCCTACTTCGCTTCTTCCCCTGCCTCTGGGTTTACCTCGGGACACTTTCCAGCCGGCAGCCCTGGAAGCATCGCACTCGCCGCCGTGGGGCTGCTCTTGCCACTCAACTTCGTTCTGCTCTCGCTTTACACAGAACGAGGTTTCACTTTCTCGAGCATCGCGCCTCCTACCTTATTATTATTATTGTTCGTTCAATCCGTGATTGTGGGCGTGCTCTGCCGGCCGGAGCCATTGGTGGCAGCGGCGCGCGGGCTGCGGCATCCCGTGCTGCCGGCTTCGTTGCCGTTCGCTACGCTGTTGGCCTTCGCGGCTGCGGCGGTATTGTTGCTCACGCGCTTTCTGTTGTTGCACAAGCCGGCGGAGAGCGGCCTGCTGTGGGCGCTGGCCGCTTGCTTTCTCGCGCTTTATTTTGGAGGGGTGGGGCGGATCCCCACCGCGTATTTCGCGGCCGCCGCATTCATCCTGGCAGGCGCAGTCGTGGAGACGTCTTATCTGCTCGCCTATCACGACGAACTCACGACCCTGCCTTCCCGCCGGGCTTTTCACGATGCCTTGCTTCGGCTGCAACCGCCGTATTCCATCGCCATGGTCGACATCGATCACTTCAAACGCTGCAACGACACTTACGGTCACGATACGGGAGATCAGGTGCTGCGCATGGTGGCGTCGCGGCTGGCGAAGGTCTCTGGCGGAGGACAAGCGTACCGTTGCGGCGGAGAAGAATTTGCCATTCTTTTTCGAGGGAAGACTACAGTCGAGATCATGGAGCATCTGGAAAAGCTGCGCGCCGACATTGAAGCCAGCACGCTTCGCCTGCGCGGCCCGGAACGCCGGCACGAGGCACGGGGCCCCGACCGCCGCAACCAGCGCGCCCGGGGACGAATTCAAGCCGGGCACGCCATCCGCCAACTGGCGCGCAGCACGCCGTCTGATGAACTCTCGGTGACGGCAAGCATCGGAGTTGCCAGCTCGAGGGGAGCAAATCCTTCCGCGGAAGACGTGATCCAGGCAGCGGATCGAGCGCTCTACCGCGCGAAAGCCGGAGGACGTAATCGAATCGAAACTGCGTCTGCTTCGCGGCGCCGGAACAAGGCGGCCGGCATCGCGTGAATTGCCAGGCAGGTGAGGAAGAAACGTGCGGCCCGGATCGCCACTTCAAGGCGGGAGCAGGTGGCGTCCCGGGCTCGTACGTTTTCGCAAGCACCACAGGCCGTGCGGTCAGCCCGTAGTTGTAGGAGGCACAGAAGTTTTCCGTCCGCTGCCGGCACAGGTCGGACACTTTGTCCGGATAAACGCGACGCCCTCGGATTTACCCTTGATATCCACGGGCTTCGCCACGTATCCGGTACCGCCGCAGCGCGGGCAGCTTTTCGGATCCACTCCTCCCCCTCAGTTGCTGAGAGTTTTTCACTAATTTGCGATGGCAGTGCGACAAAGTTAATCCTGTTACGAAACCCGAACAGCTTCGGGTGCCCCAGCGGTCGAATGCAAGAGGCGAACAGTCGCGCAAGACCGTCGCAAAAGCTGTGTTAAGCTAGTAGAAACCGCAAGCCGGAGAGGTGGCAGAGTGGCCGAATGCGGCGGTTTGCTAAACCGTTGTACGGGCTAACACCTGTACCCAGGGTTCGAATCCCTGCCTCTCCGCCAGTTTCCTTTAATTCCAAACATTTAGGCTCTATTTGATAGTGAAAGGCTCCACGCCGGTGTGGCTGTCTAGTGTCCCATTGGTGTCCGATTGCCTCTGTTCTGAAGCGGTGCCGCCCTAGCGATGGGCAAGCGCGTCATCATACATGCTCCGAATCGAAAGATTCTGGAAACTCCTTACCCATGCCCTTTCCACTATCACCCCGCGGTAAGGTTACTCTTCTCGGAGCGACTGGATATTGAGGGGCTAGTAGCGTGCATCATCAAATAGGTTCGCACCGAAGGAATTCTTCGGCGTACAAAGGTGCCTGCCATCAATGATGCACTCGTCATGCACCTTATCATGTATTGGATCGTCATCTCCACGTAGCGCCAAGTAGTAGAGTCCTGCTGGCATATATCGCCCCAGCGACTTGCCGTCAGGGAGAGAAACACCGATTCCTACTGAATCGAGTTGGCCAAATTCTGCTTTCCTGAGTCGTCAGGTTCAGATCGAATCTGTCCCGTCTCCGCGATGCGGTTTTCGAGCGTCGCTATCGCGCTGCGAACATCGTCGGCGGGTCTTAATATAGTACGTCGCCGTGGTGCTGACGTTCGCGTGTCTCAGAATTCGCTGAATCACCATCTCCGGTACACCGAGGCGATACAAGTTGCTTCCCAGTTCGCGCCGCGCCGCGTGCCAGCCGTGTCACTCCGGCATGCCGTTGTCACGTTCGTAGGGAAGCCCTGCGCCCTGATGGTTTGACTCCGCCTTCCCGCACGCCTGGCACCGATTCAGCGCTGGGAGAATAACGCGGTTGACCACGCTGCCGAGCGACAGGGGATTGCCTAGGGAGTTGGCGAAGATCGGGCCGTCGGGGAGCGTTGTTTTTGAGATGCTGGACAAAGCGTCCAAACCGCGGACACTTTCTCTGTTCTGAAGAGACCTCCCGAATCCACTAACAGAAACAAAATACGGCGCTTGGGTGGCTATAGCCGTTTGGCGACGGGCGTGCACTATGTTGGAAGTGGAGAAACTTGAATCAGCTTATGCGCAGCGCATCTCACTTAAACCCCAGACTGATTGCCTGATAGGGATGGGATAAACGTATGATCGAACCACGGATGCCCATATGGGCTCTCGCCGACGTGTTCTGGCAGAACGAGGCCGGAGCCTTGTGTGTCACTCGGGGAACGCTGGAAGATACATCGCGGTCGGGCGCATGTGTGCGCGTAGATCGACCGATCGAGGTGGGATCGAAGGTGACCATCAAGTGGCACCGCGAGCAGTTTTGCGCGATTACCAAGAATATCCGCAGCGACGGACGCCAATTTTTGCTCGGCCTGAGGAGGGAAGGCGATGCCTTGCCACTGGATGGATCCGAGCCTGCCGCCCCGGAAGCGATTTCCATGTCCCCGGAATCGGTGCCCAAGACGCAGCTTTCGGCGGCGCCCGATGCGATGGTGCCTCCTCCAGCTCAATCCGATCCTTCTAAGCCTGGTCTGGCTCAGCTTGACGTAACTCAGCTTGATCGGGTGAGAACCGATCCCGCTCGCCCGGCACCGAATCGCAGCAACTCAGCGATCTCCAAAACAGGTTTCCCGAAAGCATCGCAATCCGGTGCATTCATGCAAAGTTTTTCGCGGGTTCAATCGAAGGACGGTCACGAAGGGAAAATTATGGCATCCAAGAGTTTGTTTTCGTGGTTCTCGCGGCGGGAGGAGGGGGCCGATGCTGTTGATAAAACGCAGGAGAAGGAAAAGCAGTCTTCCGGCACCGGCAACACCATCACCAGTAGTAAGCTCCCCCTCCCCAACGGGCTGGCTACCGGCCCGAGGGGCGATCTGCTCAGCTGCGAAGACATCTACCGCGCGGCCGGAATCCTGGGCTCGCGATCGGGATATGACATCGACAAAGTCGTGGAAATGCTGCATAGCGACCGACTGGGCGGGCTGGCGGACGATGCTCGGCACTCCCTGGTGTTGATGGCCATTGAAGCGGCCGGAAACTCGCCAGACGATTTGCTCCACGAGGCCTCGGAACGCGAGGGGGCGCTTAATGCCTACGAGGCCAATCAGCGCAGGCATATGGAAGAATACGAAGCGCGCAAGACCCGGGAGAACGGCCAGATTGAGGCGGAGATGGCACGCATCACGGCGCACTATGCCGAGCGCATGAAAGCCAATCTGGATCAGGTGGCCAGGGAGAAAGGAGCGCTGCGTAACTGGCAAATGTCCAAGCAAGGCGAGAGCCAGCGCATCACGGAAGTGATGGAATTGTGCGCCAAGCCGGAAGCGTCTGCGCTCCGTGGTGCGGCCATGGCGGCAACCTCAGACGCCAGCAGCGGCGGAGTGCCCGTCAACGCCTCCGGTGCAAGCCCGGTTGGACCGAGCGAAAACCGCTCACACAAGAGTGCGGATGGAAGGGTGGCGCCAGTGGCCACTCGGCGGGAGAAAAACGTTGTCCGACGAAAAAGCAAAAGAACCCACTTGACTCCGACCGGCCTTCTCATGGAAGTCGTTTACACTCCTCGAAAATCCTCTCCTAGACTTGGACGGCAGCCCCCAAACTGAGCGCTCTTGCTCAGTTTTGAGATTGCGATGCGAGTTAGGCTGGGCACGGTAGGATGGCGCTCCGAATTCTTGTCAATATTCTTGTCAATGGAACAAACCGGCTAAGCCCTACCGTTCAGGTGATCTGGCGCGAAAAACGGAAACGTACAATGTACAAAATAGACAGGACCGACCTGGGATTTCAGCTCACCTTCGGCGGCGACATGACGGAGGCCGAAATCCACACGTGGTACCAGGAGAGTGCACGGGTTTTGGCTGGGATGTGTCTCCCATTCGGCGTAATCATCGATATGAGGACGCTCGCTCCACTCCCAGTCGGAGCCCAAGCGATGATGATCAAGGGTCAAGCGATGTATCGAAGCCGCGGTATGCAACGCTCTTGCGTCATCCTGGATGACCCCATCACGACAATTCAGTTTATGCGACTGGCCAAAGAGTCCGGGATATTTAAGTACGAGCGCTATATAGATGCGTCGGTACACGAAGATTGGCGAAAAACGGCGCGGAATTGGGTGAGAGACGCCGTCAGCCCTCCGCACTGAGAGGGTTTTG
>JBEKWP010000095.1:0-28387 GCA_049512915.1 Candidatus Sulfotelmatobacter sp. | reverse complement strand
TCCACAAGTTCCGGATGTTCGTGTGCCCATCCCTTCGCGCTTATGTCAGTCCAGAGTTGGGACTCCTCCGGAGCGATGACGCGCACTGTAATGGCTCCCTGATGGCCAGCTCCGGGTTGCTCCACAGATTGGTAAAGCACGCTGCTGACCTCGATCGGTCTGTAGTTGCGCGCACAAAGCAAGTCCAGCGCCGCAACCCCCACGAACGGACTCACTTCATGAAGCACCGGCGCCCCGCGATCCAGAAAGAAGCGCTCAATCACGTCCAGCGTAGCCGAACTCAATTCTTCGAACAGGCCAAGCCCGAAAGTCTGAGTAATGGGTGAATCCACGCCGTCGAAAACTGCATAGGTTCCTGCGCATTGCATCCACTCGGCGCCGCTGTCGGGAAACAAACGGCGTCGGGCTTCGGCATATTCAGCGCATGCCACTGCTTCAGCGCGCTCCAGACGCTTTGAAAGTGCAAGGTCAGAAAACAGCATGGTGTGGGCTATGCTACAGGGCTTGGCCAGCAACGACAACGCGAACTTACTCCGAAAACGTCAGCAGCTTGCTAAAACATCGGCGCAAGCGATAGGCTGGTTCGTCAACCCGGAGTGCTGCAGCGGACCGGATCTGAGCGCGATAGTGTCGGCCCGTCGCAAAGGAGTTTTCCTAATGCAACTGAAACTGACAACGCGAACGAAAGATGGGATTCTGATCGTGGAGTGCAGTGGCCGCATTGTATTTGGCGAAGAGTCCTCGCTGCTGCGCGAGACGGTGAAGAAGGCGGTTTTGGAAAACAATCGCATCGTGCTGAATCTGGCAGAAGTGAATTACATCGATTCCGGCGGACTGGGGACGCTTGTGGCACTGCGAACAACGGCGCTGAATGCCGGCGGCACAATCAAGCTGACGAACCTGACCAGCCGCGTTACCGATTTGCTGCAGATCACCAAGCTGCTCACGGTTTTCGAAGTGTATAACTCAGAGGCGGAAGCCATCGAATCCTTCCGCAAGGCGGCTTAGCCCCGGCGGTTGCGTGGCGTATTCACCGCGGGCCTAGCCGTGGAGAACAAGCCAAGCCGGGTTTCCTCGAATGCTTCCACGCATCATCTTTCTTCTATGCCTGCTGGTCAGTGCCAGTGGCTTCGTGTCGCCGCCGGTCGCGCTGGCGATGGGGCTGCTGTTTGGCCTGACTCTTCCTCATCCTTACGAGCGCGAAGCGAAAAAGTTCTCCAAGTTTCTGTTGCAGGCCTCGGTGGTAGGGTTGGGCTTCGGAATGAACCTGCATCAGGTCGTGCAGGCGGGGCGCAGAGGCTTTGTTTACACCATGCTCGGCATCAGCTTCGCGCTGCTCGCCGGTATGGGACTGGGCGCGCTGCTCAGTGTGCCGCGAGTGCCGGCGTTCCTGATTTCCACGGGCACGGCGATTTGCGGCGGCAGCGCCATTGCCGCAGTCGGCCCCATCACGCAGGCCAGCGACGAAGAGATGGCGATCGCGCTGGGCACGGTGTTCGTGCTGAACTCCGTTGCGCTGCTGATCTTTCCGCCCGTCGGGACTGCGCTCAAGCTGACGCAATCACAATTTGGATTGTGGGCAGCGCTCGCCATTCATGACACGAGTTCGGTGGTCGGGGCCGCGGCAAAGTATGGAGCCGAGGCCCTGGCCATTGCGACCACAGTGAAGTTGGCGCGCGCGCTATGGATTGTTCCACTCTCGATTGGAACAGCAATCGTGCGCGGAGCAAAAGCGAAGATTCAATGGCCATGGTTCATCGGCTTCTTCTGTCTGGCAGCGGTTTGCAATACGTATCTGCCTGCGGGAGCGCACGCCTACGGCGTCGCGGTGAAAGTCGCGAAGATTGGATTGACCGCCACGCTGTTCCTGATCGGTAGCGGCATCTCAGTGGCGACGATCAAGCGCGTCGGCCCTCGTCCGCTCTTGCAGGGCGTCATATTATGGCTGCTGGTTCTGTTGGGATCGCTCTGGCTGATTCGCGTGGGATGGATTCGATTGTGAAGGAAAGCGAGAAGTCGGCAAAGCTCTTAAGGAAGATGCGTGTCCGTAAGGCTTCGCCCGATCAGTCCGCTCCCGATCATGCATCGAAGATGCGGATGCGCATCGAGGCCGCTATACGACGAATTCCTAAAGGTAAAGTGTCGACGTACGGAGCGGTCGCGCGAGCAGCGCGACTGCCGCGTGGCGCGCGGCTGGTGGCGCGGGTTCTGCATCGCGGATTTGGATTGCCGTGGCAGCGCGTGCTGGGCGCGGGCGGAGAAATCAAGCTGCGTGGCGATTCGGCCATTGAGCAGCGGTTGCGGCTGGAAGCAGAAGGCGTGCGCTTTCGCGGGCCGAAGGTGGATATGAAGTTGTGTGAGTGGCGCTTCGGACGTGGAGGGAAGTAGTCCTGCAGGTCGCGCTGCGCGCGGCGGACAGCCGAGGGCGGCCGTCCCCACATGACCTGCGACCAACGACTAACGACTAACGACCGCTCTTGAACTGTTCGTCGATTTCCACTTGATATCCTGTGACCATCTTGTTGGTTTCGTTGGCCATGCCGACTACCGCCATTAGTTCCTTGAACATGGCATCGGTCATGCCCTTCTTCTGCGCCGCGGCTGTGTGCGAGGCGATGCAGTACCCGCACTGGTTGGTGACGCTGACCGCGACATAAATCATCTCTTTGGTCAGCGCGTCGAGCGCGCCCGGTGCCATGATCTGCTTGGCATCTTCCCACGTGCGCTTCAGAGTGGCAGGATCGTGCGCGATCGCCTTCCAGAAATTGTTGATCCAGTCGGTCTTACGCACGGCCATGATGTCGTCGTAAACGGCGCGCACTTCCAGGCTAGCGTCCTTGTATTCAATGAGTCCAAGCGTTGCCATGAATTCTCCAGTTCCAAAAATCAATTCACCACAGAGGGACAGGGTCACAGAGAAAACCTCTCTTGAAGTCTTGCGTTTCTCCGTGACTCTGTGCCTCTGTGGTGAACGGTTTCGGTTCACTGCTACTTACTTCGGCAATTCTCCGCTGAGCAAGCTTTCCAACGCTGCCGCCGGGCAGCGCACACCCACAAAAAACTGGCCGAACAACGCATACACGGCGCTGACATGGTCGAAGCGCATTTCATAGATCAGCTTCTTGAACACCAGCGGGTCATCAGCAAAGAGATCGACGCCCCACTCCCAGTCATCGAAGCCAATCGAGCCCGTGATGATCTGCTTCACCTCACCTGCATAGCGGCGGCCCACTAATCCGTGCTCGTTCATCTGGCGCGCGCGCTCTTCGATGGGAAGCGTATACCAGTTCTTGTCTTCACCGCGCAGCCGGTTCATAGGATAAAAACAGATGTAGCGATTCGGCGGAATCTCAGGAAACAGCCGCGGACGCATCGCCTCCCGATGCCGTTCGAGTTTGCATTCAATCTCCGCCTTCCACTGGTCGGAGTGCGGTGGGATGCCCTGGTCGGCCAGCTCCTTGTAAATCTTGAGCGTCGAGTCGTAGAGACCGAGCTCGATGATCGAGAGATAAGAAGATGTGGGCTCGAGGTAATCGCTGAGCCGCAGGCCCGCCAGCTTGAGTTCCGCCTGGTTAAGCTCAGCAAACGAGTTGCGAAAGTGCACCAGCATCAGATCGCCCTTGTGGCCGATCAACGAAAAAAGCGCGGATTGCCCGGCGGAATTCCTTTCCATCTCTCCCAGCACCGCCGCCGCTTCCTGGGCAATCGCCGACCGCGTGGCATCGGGCAGGCCGCGCCATGCCGTCCAGCGGAAGCGCATCATCTGGTGCAGCACGCTGTAGCCCTCGGTAGTCAGCGGCACCTCAGGAAGTTGCGCGGAGCCGGTGTGTGGGTGAACGGGAGGGGTGGATGTCATCGTCATTGTCTTCTCGGGACGTGTACTCATAATTTCAATCCCCATTGTACGCAAGAGCCGCGGAGCCAGCGAGTCCACGGTTTACAATCATGCTGGCAGTTTGAGTTCCGTAACGGCACGCTGCTCATGCGAAAACTGATCCCGTCACTGTGTGTGGTTTTAGTCCTGGCTGCGTCGCTGGGGGCGCAAAGCCAGCGCCTGTGGGTTCTGCGCCCGCCCGGCGAGATGGTAGAGTACGATCCGGCTACGTTTTCTGCCAAACAAACGGTGAAGGTCCCGGCAGAAGCGGTGTCCTCGCCGCAGAACGTCTCCGTCAATCATCTCGGGCAAATCCTTTTCGCCGCACCCGTGTCTTTGCCGCTCGCGGAGGGCGATCTCGCGACCGAGCAAAAGGTTTGGTTGTGGGACGGGCACGCGGCAACGAGTCTCACGCGCGAAATCTCGCGCACTACAGCCGCGGTGGGCTCAAACCTCGCCATCACCGAGTCCGCTCCCGTGCCTTTTCTCTTAGCCGATGGAACCCATCTCGACTGGTTTTCGAACCAGGCGCGCCGCCTGCAGCGCGATGGCGTGGATCTTTCCACCCAAACAACCTGGCAAAGCTGGCAAACGGATCTCGCCGGAGCCAGCCGTCAGGATTTGGCCTCGATCGCCTTCCCCGACTGCCCCTGCCCGACCGGAGGCTGTGAAGAAACCTGCCCCTACGGAGAAGTGTGGGTTCCCGACGATGGCGTAGGAAAGTTTTTTCTGCTGACGCAGTTCGTCTCCGGCAAGACCCAGCCCCTCTACAAGGCAACCTCTTTCTATGGGGAGAACGCTGGGAAATGGATATCGACGCCGATCAACCCTCCTCTCCGCCGCGTGCTCGACGCCGCCGATGCCAGCACCATCCTGGAGGCGATTCCCGACACCGCCTGCTGCGGTTGGCAGAATCAGAGCAACGATCAAACTTTGCTGCACCTCCACGGCAAGACATTGACCGTGTTCGACGAACAAACCACTTACAAGAATCCAGACTACGATGTCAGCTTCTACACGCAGAACGGCAAGCTGTCGCCCGACCTCGCTTCTGTGGCCTTCACGATCATCGCGACTTCCCAGCCCAACACGCCGATTCAGATCTCCGAGCAAGGGCAGGCCAGCCCGGAAGAATCGCAGCGCATTCGCAAGGCCCTGCTCGAGCTGCCCGCGGTCGAGGTAAAGAGCACCGAAGATGTGTCCCGCCGCATCGCCTTTTTATCCCGTGCCACGCTAGTGGGTTGGATCAGCGACAAGGAAATCCTTATCGTCGAGGGACATCTGCTGGTCGCCTATAACCTCGCGAAGGGCACCCGGCGAAAGTCGACCATCAGCGTGCAGGATGCGGCGCACGTCTTCCTGCGCTGAAGAAGTCAAACCTACCCCGCCCGGTCGCGCCGGCCCCAAAACCCCATATGGCACTCTTGGGCCTCGTGTTCCCGGATCGTGCCATTGTCACCACGGGCTCATGGGATGAGGATACTCGTGCTTGGTGATGGGCCCTCTTTATTAAGGGCTATTTTGCGAGGCAAGGTAAGGCTAAATGGGAACCCACCAAATCCTGCAGCAGAGTTCAATCGCGGAGCTAACCGGCCCTCAAGCTGGTCTCGCCGGCGAGCAACCTCGCCGCCTCCAGATCGCGCTCGCTCTTCTGCTGATCGCCCTCGCCTTTGTGATCGTGAAAGACCGTGATTTCTGGTTTGGCTCCGACGATGCAGTCGAATCCGACGCCACGAACTCGCAGATCATCCAAAATGCGGCTGCGGCTGTACCCGCCAATACCGCTCAGCTGTCCGTGGCACGCAGCACTGCCGTAAAGAACCACGTTGCTAAAAAGACCGCCACCACGGCCGTCACCGCTCCGTCTCGCCAGGATGTTCCTCAGTCAGACGCACCGGCGGTCGCGGCCACTCGCACCGCCCTTCCTCCGCTGGATGTCGAAGTGATCGCGGGCGACAACCACCGCACCGTTCATCCCGGTAGCAACGTCGCAAAAGTGGAGATCCCCAACGATTCGAACCGCGCCTCGACCGTCACTTCAGCGACTCTAACCACGAACGCGGCGGAGAGCGAGCGGCTTACCACCAGCAGCTTCCCGGAAATACGGCAAACCGTCGATGCAACGTATCCCTTACTGGGACAGCACATGCGGGTGCAAGGCTCGGTTGTCCTGCAGGCGCTCGTCGGGACCGACGGCAACATTGAAAATCTGCGCGTGCTCAGCGGCCCGGCCATACTGACTGCCGCTGCGCAGCAAGCCGTCCGCCAGTGGCGCTTCAAGCCCTATCTTCAGAACGGACAGCCGGTCGAGACCAAAGCCAGAATCACTGTCAACTTCTCAATTAAAATCGCCGACGACACCGCGAACGCCAGCTAGGTCTATCGGCCGGTCATCCGGCCGCCTTGCTCTGCCCCCTCGCCAACAGACTTGACCTCTCACTTCTTATCGACTGGCCTAAGCAGCAGGTCCTGGTAATCGAAGCTGAAATCCGCGAGCGGAGAAACCGCGGCCATGCGCGCACTCTCAACGCTGCCGTCGGGCTTCAATGAGAAAGTGACAAAGGCATCCTCTATAGTGCGATCGCGCCAGTGCGCCTTGAACGTGTCGTATTGCCAGTGCTGCAAGTCGCCGATCATCGAAGGAGTGTGGTCGAAGGTGATGACCAAACTGCCGTTTTCTCCGTGGATCGTGATCGGTCCATACCAGGCGTCGTTGTAAGTCCCGGTGTATTTTTCTAAGGGCAGGGAAGGCTTGGAGTCGGCTGCGCGGGCGCCTTCTGCTTTCTTCATCGCCTCCGCCGCGTCTTTTTCACCCATGTCTTTCACGGACTTGAAAGCGGCAATCCAGTCCGTGGTCGGCAATCCGAAATAGTGATCGAGCACATGATAAAGAATGGAGTCGAACGCACCACCTTCCTCCGCATTGGTCAAGATGACGACGCCAAGATTTTCCTGCGGCACGAGCATCACGCGCGAGACGAAGCCGGCCACGCCGCCGGTGTGGCCCACAAGTTTGCGGCCATGATAGTCACGCAGACCCCAACCCAAGGCGTAGTCCGCGAAGGTCGGTTTCAGTGCGGCTAACGGCGAGGTGTAGTTGCCGATCGGTAGTATCGTCTGCGGCGACCACATTTCTTTCGATTCCTGCTCACTAAATAAGCGGCCATCCCGGTCCACGAATTTTCCGCGGTTGAGCTGCAACTGCACCCATTTCGCCATGTCAGCCGCGCAAGAATTAACGGATCCCGCTGGACCCACGTTGTCGAGCACTTCGAAATGGATGACCTGCAGCTTGCCATCCACACGCGAGTGGGGGAAGGCATAATCGTCGCCGGGTTTGAAGGCAGCGGTGCTGACGTTGGAATTATTCATGCCCAGCGCGGCGAAGATGTGCTGGCGAATGTAGTCGTCCCAGGAGACGCCCGTGACCGCAGGTATGATCTGCCCCGCCGTCATATACAAGAGGTTGTCGTATGCGTAGTGGCTGCGGAAGCTGGACGCCGGCTTCATGAAGCGCAGCTTGTAAATGATCTGGTCGCGCGTGTATGTGGATGTCGGCCAGAACAGCAAATCCCCTTCGCCCAGTCCCATGCCGCTGCGGTGAGTCAGCAGATCGCGAATCGTCATCTCATACGAAACATAGGGGTCATACATCACGAAGCCGGGAAGACGTTGGTAGACAGGATCGTCCCACGAAAGCTTGCCGGAATCCACCAAGGTAGCGAGAGCGGCGGTGGTGAATGCTTTCGTGTTCGAGCCAATCCCGAACATAGTGTGCTCGTCGACTGGCGTTGCGTCGCCCAACTTGCGCACACCGTAACCCTTCGCCAGGACGATCTTGCCGTCTTTCACGATGGCGACCGCCACTCCCGGGACGTCAAAGACCTTCATGGAGTTGGCGACATAGGAATCCAGATCAGCGGGGGGCGCGATCTGTGCCCAAGCCGATGCCACGGACGCCAGAAAGATTGCGAGCACCAGCCAGCGAACCGATTTGCTCATGCAGCCCTCCTTAGGGTGAGCAGGAAGGCAGCATTAGAACACAAAAAGGACGGCTTCAGTGACGCAGAGAAACCCTGACCAGGCGAAATACTGGCCCGTAAAACGCCAGGGCTCGCCCATGTGGACGAGCCTTGGCACGTCAGAGCTAATCGACTGCCCCGCTTACCTAGTGGTGGTCGCCGTTGCTGTGCCGCCAGGTCCAGTATTGCTTCTGTTCCTCTGGGGGCAGCTTGCGAAAATCTCTATTCTCGTCGCGGTGGTTTTCGTGGGCCCACTGATGGTAATAGGTGACCTCAGTATCGTTCCAAACGTGATAGTCGCTGTAATAAGGGTCGTAGACCCGGTAGTAGTGGTGTGCGCAAGCCGTGCCCAACGCGGAAGAAGCCAGGGCGGCGGCCAGGAAAAGCGAACTAACAAAACGCGACTTGCTGTCCATCAGCGAATGTTCCTCCTCATGGTTTCAATCACTAAATATCAACAGTCCATCTTCAAGGCAATCACTCCGCCCCGTGTATGAGTGTCCAGGTTCGGTGCCGGGATTTGCCCGGGGGTTGCTCTCAATAGCAGCCCGCAAGCCCCGAGTTCTAGCAAGCGGCAGCAAAGCTGCCGGTTACGAAAAACTCATACCCGGCGCGACCCGAACCACCATGCGCAACTCCGAACTGAAACCCCTTGGCGAGGCAATAGTTGCGCGCTTGGCTTCGCTTCCTCATTTGCCGCACCTCCTAACTTACCAGTTCTAAGATAGAATCAGTAGAAGAAGCCAAGGAGCACACAGAATGTATCCGGAAATTATGGTTATCCCCATGCGAGAAGAATTAACCCGCCTGGGCATCGAAGAACTGCGCACTCCCGAGTCCGTCGACCAAGCCCTGAAAGCGCAGCCGGGTACAACCCTGGTGGTGGTAAATTCCATTTGCGGATGCGCCGCCGGGCGCATGCGTCCCGCCGTACGCATGGCTCTGCAGCAGGCCGCCCAGCCTGACAAATCATTTTCCGTTTTCGCCGGGCAGGACACCCAAGCTACCGAACGCGCCCGCAGTTATTTTACCGGGCAACCTCCGTCGTCGCCGTCAATCGCCATTTTGCGCGACGGCCAACTCGTTTACATGATGGCTCGCCGCGACATCGAATCCCGCGAAGCCCCAGCCATAGCCGCCGACCTGAAAGCAGCGTTAGACAAATTCTGCGCCAAACCGGTAGCGACGCAATAACCGTCGATGCCGCGTCGGTACTCCTATCGACTCCCCGGTCCGGTCCTCATAAACGCCTTCACCACAATCCCGTTCGGTTGCACCCCGACCGGAATCATGGTCAACAGCGAGTACTCCGTAGGCTCCAGCTTCCGGGGTTCGCGTTTCTGAATCACCGTTACATCCCCCGCCTGTGTATCCAGCACGAGAACATACCTCTGATCCTGCGACAGCGCCAGGGCATCTGGATGGCTGCCCACTCCCATGGTCGCAATCCTCCGGCCCAGATCAATGTCATAGACCGCAATACTGTCTGACCCGAAGTTGCTCGCATATAGCCGCGAGTTATTCAGTGTGACCACGGCGTGCGTGGGATGCTGGCCGATCAGCGCGCTCCCGCCTACCTCATTCGTTCCCGTCTCAATGATCGAAATGCTGTCGGAATCAAAGTCGCACACAATCAGTTCGCCGCCATCTGGCTTTAACGCCAGACTCACCGGTGTTCGTCCCACATCCAGCAGCGCCAACAAACGGTCGCTCGTCCCCTCGCCGCTTTTTTCGCTCCTCGCCAAGGCAATGGACGCTACCTGCGACGATCCCGAGCAGGCCACAAACGCTTTGCTCGAATCCGGCAGGATGGCGATATCCTCCGGCTGCTGGCAAATCGCCAGGGTCGCACGCACTCGCAACAGTTTCGCGTCAATCACAGAAACCGTATTGTCGCCGCGATTCGACACCACCACGCTCGCACCGTCCGGCGAAACCCGCGCCAGTCTGGGCGCGGCGCCGACCCCCACATTGCCGAGCACAACCTTCTTGTCGAGATCGATCACCGAAACATTAGCCGACCCCGAATTCGCCACATAACCGCGCTTGCCATCTTCCGAAACGTCGATGAAGTACGGCCTCCCATGAACTCCGATGGTCGCGACCACCGCGTTCTTCTCGGCATCAATCACGCTGACGTTGTTTGATCCCGCGTTGACCACATAGATTTCGTTCTTCTTGCTGTTGGCGGCGACCCCGGTCGGCTCCACGCCGACCGCAATAGTCTTCGCCAGCTCAAACGTCCGCAGGTCAATCACGCTCACCGTATTGCTCTTCCCGTTCGTGACGTAGGCATACTCGCGGTACGCGGGCCCGTAATCCGGCAGAGCCTGCTCGCGGAGATACCACCAGCCCAGCCCGCCCAGCAGTGGAATCAGAGCGATGAGAATGAGGATTTTTCGCAAGATTGAAAGCCGTTTCCCTGGAAGAAGTAAGATTACCAGAGAGAAGTCCTTCGGGCCGGCGCTAACCTCCCTGCTTGTCGCCAGTCAAACGGAGAGCGTCTTAGGGATTCCGTGTACAATCGTCACCGCCGCCGGCCGTCGTAACGAGAATGCCGTCTAACCGCCAAGTAAGGAGTCTCACTGAATGCGATCCCTGGTCTTGTTGGCCTTGCTCATCTCCCTGCTCTGTTCGACTGTCCTCGCGGCGCCGCCGCAGTCTGATCTCGAAGCCCGAAGAAAAGCTCTGAACGATCTTCTCGCAGAACGCTGGGAGTACACCCTCCGCACCAGCCCCATCTACGCCTCCATCCTCGGAGACAAGCGCTGGAACGACAAAATCGACGACTTGTCGCAGAAAGCCATCGACGACGACCTGGAGCAGAGCAGAAAGTTTCTCACGCGCTTCGAAGCGGTCGACACTTCCGGTTTCCCCGAGCAGGAAGCCTTAAACAAAACCCTGATGGTCCGCGACCTCCGCATGGCCCTCGATGGAGCCCGATTCAAGCCTTGGGAAATGCCGGTGTCGCAGGTCGACGGCCTCCCCATCGAACTTCCAGAGCTGGTCACCGTCCTCTCCTTCGAAAGCGTCAAGGACTATGACGACTACATTTCGCGGCTGCGGCAAGTTCCCCGCGCCTTCGACGAGACCGTAATCCAGATGCGCAAAGGCATGGCTGAGGGCCTGATGCCTCCGCGCATCCTGCTCGAAAAAGTGGTTGAGCAGTGCAACGGCCTCGCCACGAAAGCGCCCGATGCCTCGCCCTTCGCGCAGCCTTTCGTCAAGTTTCCCGATTCCATCCCAGCCGCTGACCAGAAAAGGTTACGCGAGCAGGGCCTGGCTGCCATCCGCGAATCCGTGCTTCCTACTTATGTAAAGTTCACCGGCTTCGTCCGCGATGAGTACGCGCCGAAAGGCCGCGCCGAGCCGGGCATTTGGGCGCTGCCCGACGGCCCCGAGCGCTATGCCTTCCGCGTGAAAGAAAGCACCACCACCAATCTCAGCCCGGAAGAGATTCACCAGATCGGTCTGGCTCAAGTCAAAGAGATTGAAGCTCGCATGCTGCAAGTCGTGAATCAGCTGGGCTACAAAGACCTAAAAAGCTTCAGCGCCTCGCTCCCAAGCAATCCTAAAGTCCACGTTCATTCGCGCCAGGAAATTCTCGACCTCTATCAGAAATACATTGATCAGATGTACCTGAAACTGCCAGCGATGTTCGGTCGTCTTCCCAAAGCCAAGGTGGAAGTCATGTCCATCGGGGAATCCAGCGAGAAAGACGCTGCCACGCACTATGTGCCGGGAGCGCAGGATGGTTCGCGCCCAGCCCACGTTATGGTCAACACCGGCAACTTCGAGAAGGGCACCACTCTCGACTTTGAAACCACGGCCTACCACGAAGGCATCCCCGGCCATCACATGCAGATCGCCATCGCCCAGGAACTGCCGCAGCTTCCACCCTTCCGCCAAAACGAGTACTACACCGCGTATACCGAAGGTTGGGCGCTCTACTCGGAGCGTTTAGGCAAAGAAGTAGGATTTTTCCAGGATCCCTACAGCTACTACGGTCACCTGCAGGACGACATGCTGCGCGCCATCCGCCTCGTCGTAGACACCGGCTTCCACTACAAACACTGGACCCGCCAGCAGGTGGTGGATTTCTTTCATGACCACTCCGCCATCGATGAAGCCGAAGTGCAGAGCGAGACTGATCGCTACATGGCCTGGCCTGCGCAGGCGCTGGGATACAAAATCGGCCAACTAGAGATCCTCAAGCTCCGGCAGTACGCGAAGGATCAATTAGGCGATAAATTCAGCCTGAGCAATTTCCATGACGAAGTCCTGGGCGCCGGCGCTCTGCCGATGGACGTGCTATCCACCAGAATCCACGAGTGGGTAGCCAGGCAAAAGGCAAGTGCATCAGCTCTCGATCTGCAGGGTGAAGAGGAGCCACAGGCGCGCGGTTCCAAGTAGGAGAGCGGCCGAGTAACCCTACGAAACTGTTGGAACAGCCGCCTCGGCTGTTCAGCGAGCGAAGCAAGCCCGGCTTCCTACTGGCGCAATGTCAACCCGCTCAAAACTGCTTGCTGCTTGGCAATCAGGGACTGCACTCCTGACCGCGCAAACCCAAGCATCTTGGCAAACTGGGCTTCATCAAAAGCCTGCCGTTCCGCCGTAGCCTGCACTTCCACCATCTTGTGCCCGGCAGTCATTACAAAATTCATGTCCACGTCAGCCCGCGAGTCTTCTTCATAACAAAGATCGAGCAGGATTTCCCCATCCACAATCCCCACGCTGACCGCTGCAACAAAATCCTTCAACGGAACCGAAGTCAAAGTCCCAGCCTCCACCAACTTTTCCAGTGCAAGTCCTAAGGCAACGAATGCCCCGGTAGTCGAAGCTGTCCGCGTCCCTCCATCAGCTTGAATCACGTCGCAATCGATCCACACGGTGCGTTCGCCCAGTCGTGCCAGATCTGTGACAGCACGTAAAGATCGCCCAATCAGCCGCTGGATCTCATGCGTCCGTCCGCTGGGCCGCCCCTTCGCCACTTCCCGCGGAGTCCGCGTCAGCGTTGCCCGCGGAATCATCGCATACTCGCTCGAAATCCATCCCTTCCCTGAGTTCCGCATAAACGGCGGCACCGACTCTTCAATCGATGCCGTGCAAATCACCCTTGTATTTCCTACTTCAATAAGCACCGATCCCTCTGCCGTCGTAATAAAGTCGGGAACGATGGAAACCGGTCGCAGTTGATCAGGAGAACGATTATCCGAACGATAGAACATAAGCGACGATTGTAACCGATGGTCGCGTGGGGACGGGCACTCCTGCGAGCCTGTCACGAGCGGTGCCGAGAGGTCCGGTCGAGCTAAGCTCGACCTGCAGCGCCACAAATCCTGCCCAAACGCGGCCCTCCGCTCCAACTTTACAAACCCTTTGCAATTCTTCACCAATCTCTATGCAACTAATCTGGTGCAGCAGGGTCTACCACGCTAGGTGGGCAAATCAAGGCTCTCCAAGCGCCACACCAACGGAAGGTTCTAACCTTCAACAGGAGGAACCGCAATGGCTACACACGGCCGTCTCACCCAATCCATCAATTCCTTAACGTCTTTGGCCAAAACAAAAATAATGCAAGGCCTTGCGATAACCGCCGCGCTGCTCGCAACCACGCTGCCCGCAGTCACGCCAGCGTTTGCGGGACAGAACGCTCCAGCAACTCCACCCGCAGATTCGCCGACTGATTCACAGGCTGTCTCATTCGCCAGACCGGCCCCGGATATCGTCAACGTCACCGTTCCCTCCGGCAGCCGGATTGCCCTTGTGCTGACTCAGCCAATTCAAACCCGCTACCTCCACCGCGGAGACGACATCTACGCCCAGATCGTTTCTCCCGTAACCGCCGGCAACGAAGTAGTGATCCCGCCGGGCACATTCGTGCAGGGAAAAATCGACAAGCTCGAGCGCCAGGGCGGACGCGGAGAGCTGAGCTTGCAATCCATGTCCGTCACTTTCCCCAACGGCTACACCGTTCCCATCCCCGGTCCCATGACGCTTGAGAGCCCCGACGGATATGCTCTGAAGGATCCCGGCAACGGCCGGACCGGCGGCGCATTCGCACTCGCCGGAGGCGGCGTCGGTGTCGGCGCGCTCATCGGACGCTTCGCGTCCAGTTCGCAACCCAACACCATCACCAGCACTCTCCCGCCCGGCTGCACCGGTCCGCCTCCCGGCTGCCTTTCGTCCAGCGTAACCGCCCCCGGTAGCACAGCAAAAGGCACGGTCATCGGCGCCATGGTTGGCGGAGCCATCGGAGGCGTCGCCGCGATCGCCCTGCTCTTCAACACGCACAACTTCTTTCTTGACGCAGGCTCGCCCGTCGAGATGCTCCTGCAGCACCCACTGACGCTCGAACAAGATCAGGTGGCCGCCGCAGTCCGCCAATCCGAACAACACCCGGTGCCGGAACAGCCCATAGCACAGCGGCCGCAACCCCTGCCGCCGCCCAACACCGACACGGGCACCTGCTACACCCCGGGCACTCCAGGCACGCCCGGCACCGATATCCCCGGCACACCCGCCACTGCTGATTCACCTGGCACTCCGTCTATCCACATTCCCGGCATCCCGCCAACTCCTCCGACCGCCCACCCATGCCCGTGAAAGCAGGAAACTTTAAACTTGCCAGTGCGAAGCCCCGGTAGGGACAGCCGCCTCGGCTGTCCCACCCCGAGCGCAGCAAGGCGTTCTCTCTCGCCAACCACCGATCATGCTCTAATAGACCCGAGAAGAATCGGGACCAACCATGCCCACCCTAATTCCGCGGCCCACACGCATCCAATCCGCCGGCAACAAACCCAAACTGATCGACGAATACATCGGCCGTGTCAACTCCAAAACTTCCTCCGCCAGCGTAGCCCACATGCGCAGCCCTGCCGGATGGCTCGAGCCGGGCCAGACTCCCTCCTTCGACGAGTTCACCATCGTCCTCAAAGGCACGCTGCACGTCGAACACGAAAATGGTTCCATCGACGTCGCCGCCGGACAAGCCGTAGTCGCCTATGCCGGCGAGTGGGTTCGCTACTCCACTCCCCAGGAAGGCGGCGCTGAATACATCGCCGTCTGCCTGCCCGCCTTCTCCATGGAGACCGTCCACCGCGACCTGAGGTAGGGCCGAGAACTAAGAACCGAAAGCTGCCTTACTCCCACTCAATCGTCCCCGGAGGCTTGGAGGTAATGTCATACACCACGCGGTTCACGCCCTTGACCTCATTCACAATCCGCGAGGAAATTGTTTTCAGCACCTCGTGCGGCAGTGCGACCCAGTCGGCAGTCATGCCATCCTCAGAACTCACCGCCCGGACCGCGCATGTATAAGCGTAAGTCCGCATGTCGCCCATCACTCCCACCGACATCACCGGCAGCAGCACGGCAAACGACTGCCAGATTTTCGTGTAAAGGCCGGCGTTCTTGATCTCCGACACCACAACATCGTCACACTCGCGCAACAGTGCCAGCCGCTCCGGCGTGACTTCTCCCAAAACGCGCACCGCCAACCCAGGGCCCGGGAACGGCTGCCGCTGCAAGATTTCCTCAGGCATGCCCAGGTCGCGGCCAATCTTGCGGACTTCATCTTTGAACAAATCTTTCAGCGGCTCAATCAGCTTCAGCTTCATCTTTTCCGGAAGGCCGCCCACATTGTGATGTGACTTAATCACCTGCGACGGCCCCCGCACCGAGCGCGACTCGATCACATCCGGATAAAGCGTCCCCTGCACCAGCCACTTGACCTTGCCTTCTTCTTTCTCGATCCGCCGGGCCTCGCGCTCGAACACTTTTATGAATTCGTTGCCGATGATCTTGCGCTTTTTCTCGGGATCACTGACGCCTTTCAGTTTTTCGAGAAAGCGCGCCGTAGCGTCGACTGCGTCGAGCCGGAGCCCAAGCTTGTCGTGCAAGGTCTTCTGCACTTTCTCAAACTCGTTCTTGCGCAGCACGCCGTTGTTCACGAAGATGCAGGTCAGTCGCGACTTGCCCCGAGCATCGCGCAGGGCCCGATCGACCAGCACTGCCGCCACCGAGGAATCCACTCCGCCCGAAAGCGCGCAGATCGCCCGCCCCTTGCCCACTTGCTGCCTGACCTGCTCAACCGTCGAATCGATGAAGTGCTGCGGTGTCCAAGTGGGTTTCGCGCCGCAAATCTTGAATACGAAGTTGCGCAGGATCTCCGTGCCATTCCGCGTGTGATGAACTTCAGGATGGAACTGCACTGCAAACCACTTCTTCTCTACATTCTGGATTCCAGCCACCGCATGCGACGTCTTCGCAGTCAACTCGAATCCCGGAGGCAATTCCAGCGCTTCGTCTCCATGCGACATCCACACCGCTTGCCGCTTGGCCAGACCCTGAAACAGCACCGATTCAGCCACAATATCGACTTCCGCGTGTCCATACTCACGCTTGTCCGCAGGCCGCACCTTGCCCCCAAGAGTGTGCACCATGAATTGCAGGCCGTAACAGATGCCAAGCATCGGCAATCCCAACTTGAAGACACCAGGGTCCGCGGGTGGCGCATCTTTGTCGTAGACCGACCAAGGCGCCCCAGAAAGCACTATGCCGGCAGGTGAGCAACTCCTGACCTCGGCAAGCGAAGCAGTGCAGGGCAGCACCACAGAAAAAACATTCTGTTCGCGAATGCGGCGCGCGATGAGCTGCGTATACTGCGCGCCAAAGTCGAGGATGACGATGGATTCGTTAAGCCTGGATTGGGGTTCCACGGATGAGTTTCTCAAATCAGCGGCCCCGTGTAAAGAAGCGGATCGTGGAAGATTGAAATTACGTCTGTACAGCCAGGTTCGGAGTATCGCTCAGAATCGTTTCCTCACGATCGATGGTGGTTTGGGCCGGTGCCACGGTACGAGGAGCCGCGATCGCCGTGGACGGAACAGGAGCGTCCGGCATTTCGGCGATGCTGACGTACCCTGCCAGACGCGCCATGTACAGCCAATCCACAACCGCAAAATACGCCAACGTCACCAGAAATACCCCGAGGATCACCAGTCGCCAGGGAGCGATCTGGATAAAGGCTAACGGTACCGATACAGCCGTGGTAGCGATGCTGAACGCAACCACGTGCGCCAGCCCGGTCCATGCGCTCACGGCCAACACCGGTCCGGTCCGTGCTCGAAAAAATGTAACCGCAGCGAAAAGCGCGCCGAGAGTGTCTTCGCCGTCGCGGACCACGAACACGCAGCCCAGCGACAGCCACCAGTTCAAGACCAGCCATGCGATGCAGGTCAATCCAGCCAACGGCAGGAAACAGATGAAGACCAGGCCAGGCCGGGGGTGTGAATCAGGTGAGGCGAAGCCCGCAAGAATTGCCGCGCCCACAAAGGCGAGGATCGCGGATAGGGCAACCGCCGTGCGCAGGAAGTTCAGTCCAGTCAGTGCGCGAAAAGGCCGCGCCTCGCTGGCGGTATCCGTCTCAATTGCGATGTTGCTTGCAGAGTCTCTATGAAAGTATCCAAGCAGAGCGTGGACCGTGGCAGCGCGGCCGATGGAAGCGGTGATGATCCAAAGCAACGATAGCGCGATCGCCCCAACGAGTGCCGCCAAGACCGCGCGATTCAGGCTTCCGCGAAGAATGTGCGAGATGGCTCGTCCGACGAGCAAGGGGTGCCTGGTTGATAGGAGAGCTGCATCCCCCTTGCTCACCGGTAGCGTATCGAGAAATTCAATCAGCCAGAAAAAAATTAACGTCCAGCCGACAGCACCGACCGTCCAGCGCCACGTAATCTCGGCCAGGGTCAACGAAGGCCGGCGAAAACTTGCACGAAAGCCTTCGAGCGTGGGGGAGATGCGAGGCATGAATCTATCGCACCACGATGTTCACGAGTTTGCCGGGGACGCAGATTGTTTTCACAATCTGCTTGCCGGCGATCGCAGACTGCACTTTCTCGTCGGCGAGCGCGCGCTTGATGACAAAATCCTCGGTAGCGTCGGCGGAAACAACAATGCGGCTGCGCAGCTTGCCGTTGATCTGTACCGGGATTTTCAGCTCTTCTTCTTTGGCGAGCGCGGGGTCGTACTCGGGCCAGGGCGCTTTGAGCAAGTTTCCCTTTCCGCCAAGCATCTCCCAGAGTTCGTGGGCGAGGTAAGGAGCGAAAGGCGCGAGCAAGAGCACGAGACTCCGCTGGACTTCGGCCAGAAATTGAGGGGGAACGGCATTCTGCGCTATGGCATCTTCCATGTCATACAAGACATTTACCAGTTCCATAACGGCCGAGATACATGTGTTGAAGTGCCAGCGGCCTTGAAAGTCATCGCTCACGCGCTTGATGGTCTGGTGCAATTTGCGCTGGATCTGTCGTGCTTGTGGTGAGAGAGATGTTGCCGGCAAAGTCTCTACGGATGTGTTTGTCGCGCTGCCAGCGTTCCTTGTAACGAAACGATAGACCTTGCCCAGGAATCTTTGGATGCCTGCGATACCGGAATCCTGCCAGTCGAGATCGCGGTCGGGCGGAGCAGCGAACAGGCTGTAGAGGCGCGCCGCGTCGGCGCCGTAGCGCGCCACCATTTCGTCAGGACTGACGACGTTGCCGAGGCTCTTCGACATCTTGGCGCCGTCTTTAATCACCATGCCTTGCGTGAAGAGGCGCTCGATGGGTTCGTCATCGGCGACGAGGCCTATGTCGCGCATGAACTTGGTCCAGAAGCGCGAGTAGATAAGGTGGAGGATGGCGTGTTCGACGCCGCCGATGTACTGGTCGATGGGGAACCAATACTGCGCGATTTTCGAATCGAACGGGGCGCGGTCGTTGTGGGCGTCAGTGTAGCGATAGAAATACCAGGACGAATCGACGAAGGTGTCCATGGTGTCGGTTTCGCGGCGCGCCGGACCTCCGCACTTGGGACACGTGGCGTTAACGAACTCCGGCAAGCTGCCGAGCGGAGAACCGAGGGTGTGCGCAATATCGACGTTCTCGGGCAGAATCACCGGCAAATCCTTTTCTGGGACGGGGACGATGCCATCCTTTTCGCAATAGAGCATAGGGATCGGCGTGCCCCAGTAGCGCTGGCGCGAGATTCCCCAATCCTTCAGGCGATAGGTGACGGTGGGCTTGCCAAAACCATTTTTTTCGGCGAAGGCCGACATTTTCTGAATGGCATCGGCACACTCGAGGCCGCTGAATTGGCCGGAGTTGATCAGCATGCCTTCGTCATGTGCAGTGAAGGGAAGCCGCGGCTCAGCCACCGTTTCTTCCGGATCGTTCGAGACCGGAAGAACTACGAGGCGAATCTCCAGCTTGTACTTGTTTGCGAATTCGTAGTCGCGCTCGTCGTGCGCCGGAACGCTCATGATGGCGCCGGTGCCATAATCCATAAGAATGTAGTTAGCAACCCACACCGGAACCTTTTCGTTGTTGAAGGGATTGATGGCGTAGCGGCCGGTGAAGACGCCGTGTTTTTCGATTTCGCCGATGTCGCCCACTTCTCTGGCTTTGCGCTGTTCAGCGATCAACTGATCGACCTTGGATCGTAACTCAGGGTTGTCGGCCGCGAGATCGTCGACGATGGGATGCTGCGGCGCGAGTTGCACCGAGGTCGCGCCGAAAATGGTGTCGATGCGCGTGGTGAAGATGCTGATGGTCGAGCCGGCGGGACCAAACCCTTTATGGTTTTCCGCGTAGTCGAGCTTGAAATCGACCAGAGCGCCTTCACTGCGGCCGATCCAGTTGCGCTGCATGGTGCGAACTTTTTCGGGCCAGCCGCCGAGCTTGTCGAGATCGCGCAATAATTCGTCGGCGTATTTCGTGATGCGCAGGAACCATTGCTCCAGCTCACGCTGTTCGACGCGCGTATCTTCGTGGCGCCAGCAGCATCCTTCGACGACCTGCTCGTTGGCAAGAACAGTGGCGCACTTCGGACACCAGTTGACTTTGCTCTTCTTGCGATAGGCTAAACCCTTTTCGTAGAACTTGAGAAAGAACCACTGGTTCCAGCGGTAGTAATCGGGCAGGCAGGTGGTGACTTCGCGGGACCAGTCGTAGGCGAAGCCGAGGCGGTTCATCTGCGCCTTCATTTTTGCGATGTTGCCGAGGGTCCACTGGCGGGGCGGAGTGTTGTTCTGGATGGCGGCGTTCTCCGCCGGCAAGCCGAAGGAATCCCACCCCATGGGATGAAGAACGTTGTAGCCATTCATCCACATGAAGCGTGCCAGCGCGTCGCCGATAGCGTAGTTGCGGACGTGTCCCATGTGCAGTGCGCCTGAGGGATAGGGCAGCATTTCGAGCACGTAATATTTCTTTTTCGCGGTATGGGGTTCGGCGGCGTAGAGTTCGGGATCATTTTGCCAGCGCTCGAACCATTTGGCTTCCACGCGCTGTGGATCGTAACGCTCGTCGCTCGAACGGTCCGCGTCCGAACGTCCATCGTTGGGACGATCGGGACGGCTGGGGTTGATCGCGGTGGCGATTTCCGATTTGTCTTGAGAAGACATAGGAGCCGGAGGAACTCCGAGTAAGCCTCTGATTCTACAATGAGCGGACAGAACTGTGCGCGGAAACGGCGCAGTTGTGCTCTTAGGACAGTCGAGGGCGGCCGTCCCCCACGATGCTGCTGTCGAGCATCACAGCAGTCCTGCGTGGCTGAGAATCTCCCAGAGACCCCAGAGCGCCGCTGCTGGGCCTCCCCAAATGTACAGGAAGGATCGCACGTTCAGCTTGGCTACGAGGTCTCGCTGGCTGTCGGTGGAGATTACGAATGGACCTTCGCCTTGCATCAAGATGACCGGAGGATGGAAGTCGAACTGGTTCGGCGATGCCACGGTCGCTCCCGACGGGACCTTGGGATTGAGGTAGGGATAAGCTTCGCGACGCAGGAGATCGGCTTCTCCTTCGCCGACGAATCCTGGGCCGATCCTGGACAACTCGTTGCACTCAGCAATGGAATCCTTTTTCGCCCAGGGATTTTCCCGAAGCGTGCCCAGGACGAAAATTGTGTCTCCGGGCTTTATGGAGTATTCCTGGGCGAATTCCGGATTGCCCTCTGAATACCTTGTGAGTGAGAGGGCGAGCTTGCCATATTCTGATCTTTCGCTGGACGGCGGGAGCAGGAGTTCCGAGCCGTGGGGAAAAATCATCAGCGTGCCGGTGCCGTCGTCGAGGGACATTGGCGTACACATCTCGTGAATACTGTTACTGAGATCGCCTTGAGGGTTCGATTCGATGACCAGTCGATAGTAGAGACAATCCGTATGGCTCATCGGGGCGACGAGTGTGTAGGGACCGACGGCTTTGCCTGTTATCTCCACGCGTCCCATAGCGGCGGAGCGAATAGTTGAGCGGGGAGTGTCCATGATGAGTCGCTTGCGCTGAAGGAGGAGAAAACCTCGCCAGAAGAAATACGGGCCGAGAGTTACGCCCAGCACGGCCCAGAGTAAGGGCTGGCTTAGTAACCAGATGAGAAGGTGGATCATGGGACGGCCCAGAATACATTAGGAGGGGCGAAGAGAAAACGAGTTCGGAGGAGTCCGGAAGAATTTTGAAATTCAAGGTCTTTGGATGCTGCCGATCCCTGCGAGACCCCAGAGGTGCATCCCGGTACAATGGACATCTTTTGCAGGCGAGTCGGTGGGCGAGAGAAATTTCGTGAATGAAAACGCAACTGGGTCCGGAGGCGTAACGAGCGACCCCGGGCCATCTGGAAAAGGCTGGACGACGTATTGGTGCGCGAGTGCGCTCCTTCTGGTGATGGTTTTTTTCGTACTCGTGCGGGTGCGGCTTCGCGACATGCCGCTGGAACGCGACGAGGGGGAGTTTGCTTACGTCGGACAGTTGATGTTGGAAGGGATCCCGCCATACAAAATCGCCAGCAACATGAAGTTGCCGGGGACTTACGCGGCTTACGCTGCCATGATGGCGGTTTTCGGGGAGACAACTTCCGGCATCCGGATCGGATTGATGCTGGTCAATGCGGCGGCGACGATCCTGGTTTTTCTTCTGGCGAAATATCTTTATGGACCGCTGGCCGGTGCGGTTGCCGGAATCACTTACAGTTTTCTTTCCTGCCGTCCGGGAGTGCTCGGCCTGTATGCGCACGCTACTCACTTTGTGGTCTTAGCGGCGCTGGCGGGGATTCTGCTGTTATTGTATGCGATCGACACAGGGCGGACTGGGTGCTTTTTCGAAAGCGGAGTCTGCTTCGGGTTGGCGTTTCTGATGAAGCAACCTGGAATTCTATTTTTTGTTTTTGCCGGATCGTACTGGCTGTGGCGGGAGTGGAAGCGGCCGTTTCCCCGGCACAATGCTGCGGTGCGCGCCGGGGCGCTGTTCGCTGGGCTGGTGTTGCCGTTTGGCCTGACGTGCCTGATGCTTTTCCGCGCCGGGGTCTTTTCCAGCTTCTGGTTCTGGACCTGGTCTTATGCCCGTGAGTACGGTTCCATGACGACGCTGCGGGAGGCGTGGCCCATGCTGCGCGCTTCGTTGCCGTGGGTTGTGCGTCCGTTCGTGATCTGGGAGATTGTTGCTGTTGGCCTCGCCGCACCGTTGTGGAGCCGCTGCGCACGGGAGCACGGCGGGTTCATGGCGAGTTTCTTCCTGTTCTCCTTGCTGGCGGTTTGCCCGGGGCTCTATTTTCGTCCTCACTACTTCATTCTGTTGTTGCCGGCGGCTGCGCTGTGTACGGGAATCGGCGTGAGCGCAGTGCAGCAAACACTGCGCGAGAGACGATTCGGCAGGCTGGTGGTATGGCTTCCAGTTCTTTACTTCGCCGTCGTGTTTGCGATTTCAGTGCGCGGGCAGTACAAGACATACCTTCATCTCGATCCTGTTTCCCTCAACAAAAAGATTTTCGACCGCGACCCATTTTTGGAGGCAGTTGCTGTGGGCAGCTACATCAGGGCGCACTCGGCGGAGCAGGATATGATTGGAGTCTTCGGATCCGAACCGGAGATTTGTTTTTATTCTGCCCGGCACTGCGCCAGCAGCTATCTCTATACCTATCCTTTGATGGAGAAACAGAAGTACTCCGAACAAATGCGGCTTGACATGATGCAGCAGGTTCGGGATGCGCGACCGAAGTTCTTGGTTTACGCGGACGTGGCTCGGTCCTGGGGAACTCCGGCCACGCTGGAAGAGAATCGGGGATTTCTTGAGATGGCCTGGGCATATGCTCACGGCAACTACGAACTGGTGGAAGAAGTAGCGGTGGGTGGTGATCCGGGGCATCTTTGGGGGGATCGAGCTTACCTTTACCTTTTTCGGCGAACCGGGCCGTAATAGGCACACCCAGAGGACTTGCCCCGTTTGCGGTGCAGGGCTCGTGACGGTAGACTTGCGAGAGGGAAATTTATGCTGGTTGTGATGAAGGCGCACGCTACTGAGGAGCAGGTGCGCTCGGTTTGCGCGAAGATCGAGGCGCTCGGTTATCGGGCGCATGCCATGCCCGGGGCACAGCGCACCGCTATCGGCATCACCGGGAATAAGGGCGAGGTGGAGCAGGGCACGCTGGAAGAAATGGCGGGCGTGCAGGAAGTGATCAAGGTTTCGAAGCCTTACAAACTGGTGAGCCGCGATATCAAAGAAGACAACACAGTGATTCGTTTTGCCGGGACTGCAGCCACGATCGGCGGCACCGGGCTGGCGATTGTTGCGGGACCGTGCGCGATCGAGAGCCGGGAACAGGCGTTTGCCGTGGCGGAGCGGGTGCATCGCGCCGGAGCGCAGTTCTTTCGAGGCGGAGCTTACAAGCCGCGGACTTCTCCTTATTCCTTCCAAGGGTTAGGCGAAGAAGGCTTGCGGATCATGGCAGAAATCCGGCAGCAGTATGGGATGAAGATTATTACGGAAGCTATTGATAATGAATCGCTTGACCTGGTGGAGGAGTACGCGGACGTGATCCAGATCGGGGCCCGGAATATGCAGAATTTTTCTCTGCTGAAGCGGGCTGGGCGGGCGAAGAAGCCAGTGCTGCTGAAGCGCGGCATGTCGGCAACGCTGGAAGAATTCTTGATGGCGGCGGAATATATTTTGAGTGAAGGCAATTACAACGTGGCGCTGTGCGAGCGAGGTGTGCGTACATTTGCCGATCACACTCGCAACACACTCGACCTGAGCCTGGTTCCGGCGGTGCAGCGGCTTAGCCATCTGCCGATTTTTGTCGACCCCAGTCACGGGACTGGAAAGCGGAATAAAGTTACGCCGCTGTCGCGGGCCGCTGTGGCTGTGGGTGCGGATGGATTGATGGTGGAAGTTCATCACAAACCCGATGAGGCGCTGTCGGATGGTCCGCAATCGCTTTTTCCCGATCAGTTCGACGAACTGATGGCGCAGGTGCTGCAGATTGCGGCCGTAGTGGGTCGGACTGTGCCGGGGATTGGGGTTCGAGAGACGGTGGGAGCGAGCAAGTAGCTTTTCCATCTCTAGGTGGGTTTCAACACCAGCGCGGGCATCGCATAGGGTACACGGCGGTCTCCGCCATGCCCTGATAAGCTTGCTTCTCGGATTGTGCAAAGAACTGTAAATTTTATGGCGTTTTGTTTTGGCCTGCGCCAAGCTAGGGTTTTCCGGAGCAGACGCTTGGAGGCGCATTTTTGTTGGAGATCTGTCGCATGTTTCGCAAATCGAGTCTTACTTCCGGGATAAAGACCGTCCTATTGGCCGCCGCATTGCTGGCGTATCCGTGCAGCATGCTCGCCCAGCACGGTGGTTCGCCCGGTGGGGGCGGCTTGGCGGGCAGCGCTGGTGGCAGTGGTCTTAGCGGACCTGCAGGCAGAGCGACCGGCGTCTCGGAGAAGGACGAGTTGAAGGATTATCGCGAAGTGCTGGCTGTGCAAGCGACCAGCCAGCAGGTTGTTCAGTTCGCTGCGATGGTGAAGATTTCGGAAGCGGCTAGCGCCGAATTGCGAGGCTTTCGGGAACAGCTCGGAGAGAACGGTGGCTCCGGTCCTGCCGGTCGCGGCGCTACTCTTGACCAGGCGCTCGAAAAGGCGCGGGCAGAGAACAAGAAGTTTCTGGACGCACTTTCAGAGCGGCAGAAGTCCGGCCTGAAGGAAGTGGTCAAGAGGCTGGCCAAGGCGGATTCTGACGTGGAGCAGCAAGCCAGGACGCTCGATCAACTGGAGGCGGATCCGAAAGCAGTGGGCCAGCAGATCGCCGGTTCGGCGGAGAATCTGGATCGCGCGCTTGCGAGTTTCCGAAGCCAACAGGCCGAGCTGGGACAGGAAATGAGCATCGGGGCGGCCAACAGCGGGCAGGATTTCGCGTTCCACCTTGCGCCGGTGAAGAGTTCGATCAACTTCAAGAATCAGCCAGTCGCCATCACTACTTCGGGAGTAATTTCCGAGGGCGTCGTGGAAGGCGGGCAGAACATATTCAAACTCGAGTTGGCCGCGGATTTGTCAGACCTGCAAGACAATGTGACCGCGGTGTTAGGTGCCCAACTGAACAAAGCAGAGCCCTGCGGAGAGCGGATTGGAATTCGGAATGCAGCTCTCAGCCCGCGAGACCCTGCGACGCTGGTCGTGGTGCAGTTGCACTACGAACGCTGGGCGTGTTTTGGCCGGGACACGGTCAACGAAATGGCGGAAGGCAACGGCACGATCGAAATGAAGCTGACCCCAGCGGTGGGAGAAGACGGGACACTGCGGCTGGTGCCGGAAGTTGTGCGAATTGATGCGGAGGGATTGATCGGCGACTTGCTGCGCTCAGGTTCGCTGGGGGACGCAGTGCGCGACGCTGTGGCGCAGTCGGTTCTATCTGCCATGCGCCGGGGCGGGGACTTCAAGGTGAATCTTCCTGCTGCCGCGCAGGGTTATGCCACGCTTCGGCGGGCGCAGTTCGAGGGAACCGGCGCAGGCCGCGTTATTGCCGTATTAGATGGAGAGATCCGCGTTTCCAACGAGAAGGCAACGGCTTTGACCAGCGAATTGCGGGGACGGTCATCTTCTCCGGAGAACAAGCAGAATACTACGCAGGAAGCCGTGCCGCGCTAGGTGCCAGTTCGACCCCTCAAGCAATTGAAACCGTCTTGATATTCATGAATTCGCGGATGCCGTTGGCGGCCAGTTCGCGGCCGTGTCCGGATTGCTTGACGCCGCCGAACGGGATGCGCGGGTCGGAGGCGACCATCTTGTTGATGAAGACCATGCCGGACTCAAGCTCATTGATGAAGCGTTCGCGCTCGCGGTCGTCGGTGGTCCAGGCGCTGGCGCCGAGGCCGAAGCGGCTGTCGTTGGCGAGGCGGATGGCTTCATCAATATCTTTGACGCGGAACAGCGACGCAACCGGGCCGAAAAATTCCTCGCGGTAAGCCGGCGATTCTTTCGGGATGTCAGTCAAAACTGTCGGCGCATAGTAATTGCCGGGCTGCTTCAGGGGATGGCCGCCGGTTAAGAGTTTGGCGCCGGCTTTGACGGTTTTCTGGACATCGGCGTCGAGAGTGGTGACGGCGTCGGCTGTGGCTAGCGGACCTAGTTCCGTTTTCTCGTCGAAGGGATCGCCTACGCGAAGACTCTTCATGCGATCCACGAACTTGCGTTCGAACTCGGCGGCGATCGGCTCGGCGACTATGAAACGCTTGGCGGCGATGCAGGACTGTCCGTTGTTGATGACGCGAGCCTCGACCGCGGTGGCGACGGCGGCGTCGAGATTGGCGCTGGGCATGACGATGAAAGGGTCGCTGCCGCCGAGTTCGAGCACGACTTTCTTGATGCGCTTCGCGGCGGCGACTCCAACCTGGATGCCGGCCTGCTCGCTTCCGGTGAGTGTGGCCGCGACTACGCGCGGATCGTTGAGTATTGCGTCTACCTGTTGCGAGCCGATCAGCAAAGTTTGAAAGGCGCCTTCGGGGAATCCAGCTTCGAGGAAAATCTTTTCAATCGCTAGCGCGCACTGGGGAACATTCGAGGCGTGCTTCAGCAGTCCGACGTTGCCGGCCATGAGGGCGGGAGCGGCGAAGCGGAAGACTTGCCAGAAAGGGAAGTTCCAGGGCATCACGGCGAGAATTGGGCCGATGGGGCGGTAACGGATGAAGCTCTTCTTGGCGCCGGTTTCGATAACTTCATCGGTCAGGAATTTCTCGGCGTTCTCGGCGTAGTAGCGGCAACCACCGGCGGACTTGACGGCTTCGGCTACCGCGGCTTTGTAAGGCTTGCCCATTTCGAGCGTCATCAGGTGGGCGAACTTGGCTTTGTCGCGTTCGAGGATGTCGGCGGCCTTCAGCATCCGGCGCGCGCGCTCGGCAAAAGTTGTCTTTTGCTCGGCCTTGAAGGCGCTGACCGCCAGCTGGAGCTTTTGCTCGATCTGCGCGGCGGAAAGAGGTTGGAAGGTCTGGATTACTTCTCCAGTGGCGGGATTAGTGGTGGCGATGGGCATGATGGATGGTTCCTTCGGGAATCGGAGTCCTTGGACGTGCTCCTTAGTTTACAATTAACCATTCCAAGTACTCATCTTTTCAGTTCTGATTCGGAGGAAACTATGAAGCTTACCCCTGGCAAACTGGCAGGTCTCAAAAGGGTTTCGACTGAACGCGGCGTGATTGCGGCGGCCGCTATGGATCAGCGCGGGTCGCTGCAGAAGTCGCTCGCCAAGGAAAAGGGCGGGGAAGTCAGCGATGCCATGATGGAGGAATTCAAGACTCTGGTCACGGAAGTGTTGACGCCGCACGCCAGCGCCATTCTGCTGGACCCGGAGTGGGGATTGCCCGCCTCGAAGCGGCGCGCCAAGAATGCCGGGCTGTTGCTGGCTTATGAGAAGACGGGATACGACAAGACGGGGGCAGGACGACTGGGCGATTTGCTCGATCACTGGTCGGCACGGCGCCTGAAAGAAGCTGGAGCGGATTGCGTGAAGATCCTGCTTTACTACACGCCATTCGATCCCAAGGAAGTGAATGACAAAAAGCATGCCTGGGTGGAGCGCATTGGCGACGAATGCCGCGCGAATGACATTCCTTACTTTCTGGAGTTCGTCGGATATGACGAGGGCACGGACGAGAAGGGATTGGAGTACGCGAAAAAGAAGCCGCAGATCGTCACGGAGAGCATGCGGGAGTTCAGCAAGGACCGCTATGGGGTCGATGTGCTGAAGGTCGAGGTGCCGGTGAACATGAAGTTCGTCGAGGGTGTGAAGTGTTTTGCCGGGCAGAAAGCCTATTCGAAAAAAGAGGCCATTGATTTGTTCCATCAGGCGGCGAACGTCGCTACCAAGCCGTTCATTTATCTTTCGGCAGGCGTGAGCAATGCCGAGTTCAGCGAGACGCTGGAGTTGGCCGGGGAATCTGGAGTGAAGTTCAACGGCGTGCTGTGCGGGCGCGCGACGTGGAAAGATGGGATTCCGATTTATGCGAAGCAGGGTGCGGCGGCTTTCCGTTCATGGCTGGAGACCGAAGGGGTGAAGAACATCAATAATGTGAATAGCAAGCTGAAGGCGGCCACTTCGTGGTATTCGATTTACGGAGTGGAGCCGGCGTTAGTCGGGGCATAGGGTTATCGAGTTTGCGAGCGCGGGCGAATTCGCCCGCGCTTTTTCTTTTGTTCGCAGTCGAAGCG
>JBEKWP010000094.1:0-14754 GCA_049512915.1 Candidatus Sulfotelmatobacter sp. | reverse complement strand
TCATAGGGTTCTCCGAGTGCGCTTTCTGAGCTGGCGCTTTCTTCGCCAGTCTCAGCATCGTAGCCGCTTCGAGAACCCTTCTTCATTTCACTTATGCATTCATACAGACGGGACGTTCCCCATTGTTCTCGCCGGGCCCCATTTCTCGCGTCTCTTGCGAGAAAGCCTGCCCAGAGCGGAGCCGTAGGGTGGGGCTTTTGACGTGCATGATGTTTGCGCAGCCGCGCACTGGCGAGGAACAACAGCTCTTGTCTACAATCGAACCTCGCATGCACTCCGCCCGCATAGCCGAACTACTCCACCCTTACCTATCCCCCACCTCAAATGCTTGTCATTCCGAACAGGGCCGCAGGCCCTGTGAGGAACCTGCTGTCCTCTCCGCCGCGCAACTCCAAAGTATATCGACGTACATCGATATACTTCTCCACTGGAACACCCGCATCAACCTCACCGCAATCCGCAGCGAAGAAGAAATCGTAACCCGCCACTTCGGCGAATCCCTATTCACCGCCCGCCACCTGTTCCCGCTCTACCCTGTGTCTTCCTCTCTGCCCCCAGTGCCCCCTGTGGTTAAAGACTTTGACGTTGACCTACCCGAAGCCCGAAGCCCGAAAGCCGAAGCCCGGGTCGCGGACCTCGGCTCCGGCCCCGGCTTCCCAGGAGTACCGATAAAAATCTGGGCCCTCAACATCGCTCTGACTCTGATCGAATCAAATCAAAAGAAGGCAACCTTCCTCCGCGAACTAGCCCGCGCCCTTACATTGACAGACATCAATATACAAAACGCACGCGCCGAGACCCTCCCGCCGTCCACCTTCGACGTCGTAACCCTCCGAGCCGTGGAGCGACTCCCTAAAGTCCTCCCCGTAGCAGTCGCCCTCCTCGCCCCCAAAGGCCGCATGGCCCTACTGATCTCCTCCTCCCAACTGGAGCCCACCCGCTCAACCGTCCCAAACCTGACGTGGGACCGTCCGATCCCCATCCCCAACTCGCAATCTCGCATACTACTAGTCGGACAGGTAGAACCAAGAATATAACCAAGTGGGAAGTACCAGTAGCTCAGCCCCGTAAAAATGGGTGACGGCGGTGGTGCTGGTAGCCTCCCGGTCCATGAAAGTGGTAAATGCCGATCGTATTCGGCAATTTCCCATGCCAGCCAGCTATTCCATGACTCTCTCCAATGTTCCAACTGGAACATTCAACATAATGTTCCGGTGGGAACATTTTGACGATATGTTCCGACTGGAACATTCAACACAATGTTCCAGTCGGAACACTGGAGAGGTTTCAGCAGCCCCTAAGTGCGAAAAGGACTAACTCGCCGACAGCAATTTCCGCTGAATGTTCCAGCCGGAACATTGGACACGTTTTGCACACAAATTCAACCGCACATGGTAATTCGGCCTTGCATTCGAAATGGGAATCGCACTATTCTGCCAACAGCTCTGGCTCCTCGACAATTTATGGGACGCGTCATCGCTGTTGCCAATCAGAAGGGCGGCGTGGGCAAGACTACGACCGCCATTAACCTGGCCGCCTCCTTCGCGGCCGCTGAAGTGAATACGCTCCTCATCGATTGCGATCCGCAATCGAACACCACCAGCGGCCTGGGCTTGATGAAGGATCCCGAACGGCTTTCTACCTATCACCTCCTGCTGGGTGCAGCCTCGGGCGAAGAGGCCCTGGCTGTGACTGAGCTGGAACAGCTCTGGTTGATCCCGTCACACAAGAATCTGATCGGGGCGAACCTTGAACTGGTGGAGGCGGAGCGGCGCGAGTATCGCTTGCGCGATGCGATCGCGCCTCTGCGCGATCGCTTCCAGTACATCGTCCTCGACTGCCCGCCGGCGCTTGACCTGCTGACGTTGAACGCGCTGGTCGCGGCTGACTCAGTGCTGATTCCTATGCAGGCGGAATACTTTGCGCTCGAAGGCATCAGCGAGCTGCTGGACACAGTGGAGCGGATCCGCGTGGCCTTGAACCCTGGCCTTGAGATTGAAGGTGTGGTGCTGACCATGCTGGATGAGCGGACCAACCTGGCGCAGCAGGTGACGGCTGAACTGAGAAAGTTTTTTGGGGACAAGGTGTGCGCGGCAACCATTCCGCGGAACATACGGCTGGCGGAGGCGCCCAGCCATGGCAAGGCGGCGCTGGTGTACGATCCGCGGTCGAAGGGGGCGGAGAGTTACATACGGCTGGCTAAGGAGCTGCTGGGGCGGCATCTGGCGGCTGCTGGGGACGCGCCTGCGGCGATCAGCGCTTGATTTGTAGATTTATGAACATCGATATACTATATTGATGTACGTCGATGTAATGGCGGACATCGTGAGAATGCCTTGCGAGGCTTGTGATGGTGGCTGCATTGCAGGGGTCCCCTCGGCTTCGCTCGGGGCAGGCTCTTCGACTGCGTAGATGCTTGCGCTTAGCGCGCAAGCATCTACTTCGCTCAGGATGACAGATTTGAGGAGAGGGAACAATGATGACTACATCGGCAGCGGAGAATTTGGCGGGACACGGGGTCGAGAAGAAAGAGGAGAAGGTGGAGAAGCGGCGGGCTTTGGGGCGGGGGTTGGAGTCGTTGCTGCCGGGGCCTCGAGTCGTGATTCCTAGTGCCGAGCTTAGGGCGGCTGGCGTTGAGGCGGGCGGCTTGGGCAGTGGTGGCGCCGGCGAACAGCAGATTCCTCACTTCGTTCGGAATGACAAGGCCTCTGGTGATAACGCCTCTGATGAGCACGCTTCTGAGGAGATGGACGCGAGTCGGACAGGAGTGTCCGACCCACACGGGCAGTTGCCCGGCGAGAGTGCCGAGGTTATTTCGATTCAGGCTATGGCTATGCCTGCCAACATGGTGGCCAATATCTCGATCGACCTGATTGAGAAGAATCCTTATCAGACGCGGTATGTGTTTGATGAGGAGATGCTGCAGGAGTTGCGGGATTCGATCAAGGAGCATGGGGTGGTGCAGCCGGTGGTGGTGCGTCCGGCGGAGGAGGAAGGTCGATACATCCTGGTGCTGGGCGAGCGGCGGTTGCGGGCTTCGAAGATGGCGGGGAAGGACACGATCCCGGCGCTGGTGCGCCGGCTTTCGCCGCAGCAGGCGGCGGAGATGACCGTGCTTGAGAACGTGGTGCGGGAGGATCTGAATCCGATTGAGCAGGCGGAGGCGTTTCGGGTGCTGAGCCTGCAGTTCAAGTTGACGCAGGTGCAGATTGCGGACCGGATTGGAGTGTCGCGGGAGACGGTGGCGAATTACATGCGGCTGCTGCGGCTGCCAGAGAAAGTGATGAGCTACATGCTGGAGGAGCGGCTCAGCTTCAGCGATGCGCGCGAGTTGTTGCGGCTGGAGAGTGAAGAGTACATCGAGGCAGTTGCGGAAGAGATTGTGACGCACAAGCTGAAGTGGGACCAGATTGAAGACCGGGTGATGCGGATCAATGGATCATTTCCGATGCTGCCGGGGCAGACCTTGCCGGGAGAGAAGAAGAAAAAAGGTGGGGCGCGGTGGATGGATCCGAATGTGCGGGCGGCGCAGACCGATATGGAGCGGACTTTGGGGATGCGGGTTCGGATTCGAGACCGGCATGGCAAGGGGAGGATTGTGATTGAGTATGCTTCGGTGGATGACTATGAGCGGGTGACGGGGATGCTGCGGGGGAAGAAGTAGCCAGTACCTAGTACGTAGTACCCAGTTCAGGCGGGCGGCTTTTTGCCGCCCTTTTGTTTTTGCGATCGGCGGGGAGGAATCAAGGTGGTAAGAGTGGGATGGCGAGATGATTCGTGCACGGTTTCGCGGAGGAGCGATTCCTTGTTCCGGTCGATCGCGGCGGCTAAGTGGGATCGATGCAAAATGTTTACTAGTTTGGTTCGTGAGAAATGGGCGAGATCGCGGTCTTGACCGCTCCCAACGGCTTCGGGAGAATGCCTCTTGGGGCCGGTGACGGTGTCCGGGGTTGCAGAGGTCCTTCTCTGCGGATGCGCTTCGCTTAAGCGCCTGCTCCGCTCAGGATGACAAAGTTCGGGGTGCTGGCGGAATTCTTGAGAGATGTGGATATGACTTTGACTGAGGTGGAGAAAGCTTTGGGGTCGGTGGCGGCACAACTGATGAATGGGGAGGTGGTTTTGCTGGAGGGGCAGAAGATTCCGGTTAAGCGCGTCGGGAGCGGGCGGCTGCGGATGGTTCAGTTTCGGGTGAATGGGCGGGCGATGGAGGCGATTGAGCAGAATCCGGAGAAGCCTAGCCGGTGGGGGAAGTTGGCGCGGGAGAAACATCAGGTGGTGCAGTTTCGGGATGTGGAGACGCATCGGTATGTGGCCGTTTCCGTGGATGGGGAAGTGCGGAAGTATGGGAAGTAGTGCCGAATTGCGGCTGTGAACGGGTCGAACTTCCCCGTTGGTGAATGAGTGTAATGGGGATTATCACCAATTGACGCGATTTGGCGCTGGGTGGCCGCTCGGGTAACTTCCGCTTGCCGACAACTCGCACCAAACCTCGCCTACCATGGCCTGCGGTGTCATCTCCAAGCTCCGGGCGGCGGTGGACTCGGTCCTTTCCATCGAGACAAGAACATTCGGAACGCACGGAACCTGGCTAGTAGCAGCAATAGCATAAGCAAACCCGGGACATACGAAATGCAACCCACCGGCGTTGACTTTACGAGTGACGAAGCAACCCCGACCGCTGCCAACACAAAAGAGTTGCTGCGCCAAGCCGCGATTCCACCTGCGACCACCGCGAGGCTCTGTAGCACGAGCCAATAGATGTGCACGTGTGGCCAAACGGCTCGTGACCATGGGAACACTGCAAGCCAGTCAGTCCAACCAGTTACAGTTACAACTAATCCCACCATGCCTGCGGCTAGCATCAGGAGGCATGCCAGAGCCTCGATTTTTAGAAACCCGAAGGGCGGTATCGCCATTCCGTGTCCTCGGCCAGCGGCTACAGGGCATTGTACCTGTAGCCACGCCCATTCGGGCGCCCGTTCAATTTCGGGGCGGATGACGCGTATGCGCAAGCGCTTGCTCCGCTCAGGATGACAAAGTTCGGGGTGCTGGCGGAATTCCTGGAGAGATGTGGAGATGCATCGGTATGTGGCCGTTTCCGTGGATGGGGAGGTGCGGGAGTATGGGTCGTGAAAGTACCCAGTACCTGGTACCTAGTTGCGAGTTCCAAAACAAGTCTGTAGCGATGAGTGCGTCGGGGGCTGAAGCCCCCGGATTTTTTCCGTATTCCTTTTACGCGGCGCTGAAGCGCCGCTCTTCCACGGTTGTGCGGGCGTTCGTCTTAAGGCACGGCTGAAGCCGTGCCCCGAATACCCTATCTCGTACGCCGAGCTAACCACAACCGATCATTTGCGACGCTGCCTGCGGCCGGGCTCCGCCCCGGCCTGGACGGGCGAAGGCGCCCGTCCCCACACAAGCCTGCTCCCGCACAGAGCCTTCTCTGCACACGCAATTTGATTATTCGATTTGGCCTACTACTTGGAACTTTCTGGTTTTGCCGTCGGGGAACAGGAATTCGTAGACCTGATAGGAGTCGTAGGTGGTTTTGTGGCTGTCTTCGAAGAGCTTCGCTTTGTAGTCGCCGAGCGCCAGTAGTTGTCCGATGGCGCGATCCGACATCAATTCATATTTTTTGGCGTTGATGATTACGTCCAGATCTTGAACGCCGGTGCCGGCAGAGGCTATCCGCGAGGCGCTGACGTGGATGGTGACGGTGTAGTCGGCGGGTTTGGGGTCGGATGCGCGGGAGACGGTTGCGAGCAGTAAGAGAATAGCTAGTGTGAGTTTGTGCATGGGGCGCCTCGTTTCTTCTTCGATTTACGACGAGTATAGCGCGGGGATGCCACGGGGGCTGAAGCCCTGGTCTTTTCTGGGGCCTTACGCGGCGCTGAAGCGCCGCTCTTCCACGGTTGTGCAGGCGTTCCGCTTGAGGCGCAGCTCCTCGGGCGGCTCGGGGAGAACGCCTCTTGGGGATCGTGGTGGCGTTTGGGGTTGCAGGGGTCCCCTCGGCTTCGCTCGGGGCAGGCTCTTCTCTGCGCTCAGGATGACAGCGTGTGGAAGGTAGGCGGAGAGCCGACCTTTATGCAGACATTTACTTGGCGAAGAAGTAGTCGAAGGATTTTATGGCGGTGAATTCGTCGTCTTTGATGTCGAAGACGGTGTAGAGCTTGGTGACCTGGACGATGTCGTGAACTTTCTTGGTGAGGCTTAGGAGTTTCAGTTCGCCGCCGGCGCTGCGGACGGCGGTGTAGCCGCTGACCAGTTCGCCTACGCCGGAGGAATCGATGTAATCGACCTTCGCGAGATTGAGGATGATTTTTTTCTTGCCGTCGACAAGGAGTTGGCGGATGGTGTCGCGAAGCTGTCCGGTCTCGTCGCCCAGGGTGATGCGTCCGGTGATGTCGACGATGGTGACGTGGCTGACTTCGCGGGTGGTGATGGACATACTGGCGATTGATTGTACCTCGGAACCGGGGAATCTACCACGGAGACACTGAGGCGCGGAGAAATGCTGGGGCGGTGGTAGAAATTCCCTGCATAGGCTTGTCGTAGCGCAGGCGGGTAAGGGGTCCTTCGACTGCGCATGCGCTTGCGCTTCGCTTAAGCGCCTGCTTCGCTCAGGATGACAAGCGGGTTAGTAGCTTAGCGCGTTGAAGGCGGCTGCGGCGGGGATGGGTTGGGAGTCGCGGATTTCCTGGATGGGGCTGGTCACGATGGGAGTGTCGTATTCGGGGTGATGAAATTCGAGGTGCATGCCGCGGCCTACGTATTGCAGCTTGAGCATGGAGCCTCCCCAGGTGGAACCGGCGATGGCTACGTGAACCGGGCTGGGACAGAATTCGGGATGGCCGGAGATGAGGGCGTGGCTGCCTCCGAGCAGAACGGCGGTGTAGCAGTGGTGCATGGTTTGGATTTCTAAAACTGTGGAGGGCGGGAGGTCGTGGAGAAAGACTCCGCCTTCGATTTCGGACTGGATGATGGCGTGGTTGACGTTGTCCGCGAGGTTGGGGTGCGGGGTGAACATGGCCTGTCCTACTTGATGCTGACTAAGGGTAATGGGTTTCGGGGGATGGGGCAAGGGCAGAGTGGGGTTTTTGGGCACGTTGGCAGGTGGACTATTGGGGCGGGGCGGCGCGGGGACTTGCCGGCCGGTGGCGGAAACTCCCTTCGGAGCCGCCGGTGCTCCGAAGATGAAAGGGGTCCCCTTCGGCAAGCTCAGGGCAGGCTTTCGACTGCGCATGACCGTCCTATCGGACGATCATGCTTCGCTCAGGATGACAGGGTTGTGGTTGATGACAGGGTGGTTATTGGTGCAGGGTGCTGACGGTTTGGGGCTTGGGTTCGTCGGTGGTGCTGCCGATGGCGTCGCCGGAGAGGATTAATTCTACGCGGCGATTTTGCTGGCGGCCTTCGGGGGTGTCGTTGGTGGCGATCGGCTCGGTCTTGCCGTAGCCGTGGGCTTCGACGTTGGTGGAGCTGATTCCCTGCTGCACGAAATAATCACGGACGGCCTGGGCGCGACGCTCGGAGAGTTGCTGGTTGTAGTCGTCGCTGCCTACGCTGTCGGTGTGGCCTTCGATGGCTACGTGCAGACTTGGATACGCAAGAACGATTCCGGAAACTTTCGCTAGGCGCTCGCGGGCTCCGGGCAAAAGTTCGAAGCTGCCGCTGCGGAATAAAACGTCTGACATGTTAGCGATGAGGCCGCGGGCGGAATCGCGTGTCGCGAGAATGCTGTTGAGTTGCTGCAGGAGACGGGCGCGGAGTTCCTGCTTTTCGTTTTCGGCTTGCTGACGGAGTGCGTCGGATTGGGCGGCGGCTTGTTTTGCTTTGTCGGTTTCGGCGGCTAGGGCTTGCTGCTGGGCTACGGCTTCGGCAGTGGCTTTCTCGGCTTCAGCTTTCTGACGCGCGGCTTCTGCAGCGGCGGCCTCGGCTTCCTGCTTCATCTTCAGAGCTTCGGCCTTGGCTTGTTCGGCTTCGGCGCGGGCGGCTTCGGCTTCGGCGCGACGCTTGGCTTCGGCGTCGGCATCGGCGCGGGCTTTGGCTTCGCGAGCGGCGGCGGCGGCCTGGGCTTCGTCCTCAGCTTTTTGCTTTACGGCCATCAGGCGGGCTTCTTCGGCGGTTTCTGTCGCCTCTTTTGCGGCGGCTTCTACGGCGGCTTTATTTTGCTTCTGGCGGTAGATGCTTTCGGCGTTCAGGAGTTGCTGGCTGGCTTTGGAAATGATGAAGGCGGCGTATTTGTCTCCAGCGGCGATGCGGGCGATGCGAACGGCGTTGCGGGCTTCGAAAAGCTCGAGCGGAGTTTTGCTGTCGATGCCGAAGATGGCGTCCTGAATATGAGTGTTCGTCGAAGAGTAGGTGCCGCGGCTTACGAGATCATATTTGGCTTCGATGTTTTCGCCTGCGCCGCCGTCGACCGGAGCGCTTTCCATGACGACCATGTTGCCGGGAGCGGTCACGGCGAAGTAGGGCTCGGCGGTTACGATCATGCCGAAAGTCTGGAGATCGGTTGCGGCTTTGAGGTGCGCGGTGTTGCTGTTGTGATCGATGGTAACTTCGCCTAGATTCACGGGGCGGCCTTGCGGAGAGACGGCCCAGAGAACATAGGTTAAGTATTCGAGTCCGAACTTGGTGGCGTCTTCGAGATTCTGGAATTTTACTTCGATCTGGAAGTTGGTCTTCTTGCCTTCTACACGGGCTTCGCCGGATGCGCCCTGGAGGAGATCGGTGCCGCGGAAATCTACTTTGGTCTGGCCACCTTGCAGGCGATAGTGGACTGCTTTGGTGGTGCGGGTTACGGTGGCGGCGGCAGGAGCTGGCGCGGCCTGGGTCGATGGCGCGGTTTGCGCGGACGCCATTGTGGCGGCGCAGAGGATGATGGCTATGGCTAGAGACAGGTTTTTCACGAGGTTCTCAGTCTGGGGGAGACTTTGGGCTGCTGTATTCGTTAATAATTCCTAATCATCTTCGTCGAAGATGGCGGGAGGGACAAGGACAGGAAGGACAATGCGGGGATGGGACTTTGGTCACCGCGAGGCGCTTGCCGGTGGCGGCAAGTTGCATGGGTCCTTCGCTCCGCTCAGGATGACATTGCTGAGTTTAAGTAGACGTTCGGCTACTTGGCGATGAAGTCGGCGAAAGAGGCTACTTTGCCGAAGTAGATGCGGAGAGTGCATTTTGAATTGTAGTGAGCGAAGGCGACCTCGAGTGTGTCGGCGGATTCGGAGACCTGGTCGGTTTCCATTTGAGAGCGGGCGAGGTCCTGTTTCTCGTCGTAGGCGGAGCCGGGGGTTACGTTTTTGTTGACGGCGAGAGTCCATTTGCCTTTTTCGGGAATGGGGTAGACGGTGTAGGCGCCGAGAGGGATGGTTACGCCGCCGAAGGCGAGTGGGGCCTCGGTGAAGAGGGTCATGGGAGTGCCGCCGGGAGCCCAGGGCTTGCCGTTAGTAATTCTGTCGTTTTTTGTGGTGACGGCGTTGTAGCGGATGTAAACCTGGCGTCCGTCGTCGAGATTACAGCTGGCGGTGGAAGGCTCGGATTGCGCCGAAGCGATGACTGCGAGAGTGGGCAGGAAAAGGATAGCGACTACGAAGCGAGCGCGGAACATGGGAGACCCCTCTGGGCCAAACAGTTTAGCGCCGAAACGGGCATAGTGGAAGAAAGATTTGGAGTGCTGAGTTTTAAAGGAGGGATTTTGGGCTGGGGTTCTTCTCGCCTCGCGGCCGGGCTTCGCCCAGGCCGGACGGCCGAGGCGGCCGTCTCCACTTGAGCAACGGGATTTGCCCCGGTCGTTGCTGGTCTTCGGTGATGTACTCAGACGGGTGGGGCGTTGCTACCGTGAGTGGCGAGGACACACGCTCATGGCGAAAGCAGCGAAGCTTAGAATTCTTTATGGTGAAGGGGATGCTGAGGAACAGGCGGTTGCGGCAGCAGCCTTTGAGAAGGCTGGGCACACGGTAGAGAAGGCAGTGGGGCGAAAGGCCGTGGAAGCGGCGATTGGCAAGGGGCGGTTCGACCTGGTGGTGCTGGGTCCGACTCTGAGCCGGAATGATCGGCATCATCTACCTTATATGGTGAAGAAAGCGCAGGCCGAGATCAGCGTGCTGGTGATGCACGCCGATGGAAGCCGGCATCCTTACGTGGATGCTTGTACCGATACCGGGGCCAGCGTGGAGAATGTTCTGGCGCGGATTGAAGGGATGGCGATTGCCGGGATGATTCCGGCTGCTGCGGGAGCGGCTGCTGGGAGGTAGGCAGTTCTCAGTTCTCAGTTATTGGATTGGCGGCCTTTGCGGGCCGCCTGCTTTTTTGCGGAAGGATGGGTGGAGGCCTCCGCGAGGAATTTTCATTGATACGAATCTGAGTGGTTAACGGGTGGGATTGGTCGCGATTTACGGCGGTAGTTTCGCCGGCCGTTTGGCATTTGATCGGATCCAAGTGGGAGTTTTTCTTGCCGGCTGGTCTGAATCTCAGGGCGAACCTGATTGGTAATAGTGGAGTGTACTGAGAGTTCTGGGGTCTGGTTCGGTTGCTGGAGATCCTGATTTCTGTTCGCCGAGCTGGCCCAGTGGGCCGATTATCCAGAATTTCTGCCTGACAAACTTTAGAGAAGCGAATTGTCGCTTATCACATCCAAAGCGGTGTGCGAGGAGGGTGCTATGAGCGTTAGCGCGGAGTTCTTGCCGGAGTTTGATCAGGAGATGGCGGCGGCGCGGCGGACTTTGGAACGGATTCCGGAGGACAAGCTGGCCTGGAAGCCGCATGAGAAGTCGATGACGCTGGGACGGCTGGCCGGGCACATTGCGGAGCTGCCGGGGATGGGTGTGAAGGTGATGAATGAGGACGCCCTGGATTTCGCCAACCGCCCGGCCGGGGAACCGCCGCGCAAGCCGAACGTGGCGGAGTCGCAGAAGCATGTGCTGGAATTGTTCGATAAGAATGTTGCGGCGGTGCGGGCTGCGATTGCGGGCGCCAGCGATGCGCGTTGGGCGGGAAAGTGGACACTCTCGGCGGGCGAGAAAAAGTTTTACGACGGGACGCGCTTGGGGGCGATGCGGCGGATGATGATGAATCATGTGATTCATCATCGGGCGCAGTTGGGAGTTTATTTGCGGTTGAATGATGTGGCGGTGCCGTCGGTGTATGGGCCGTCGGCGGATGAGGGACGGTGAGGCTGGCCGTTGCATCCCCCGATGAGGGTAAGGGCGATGTCACGGTCCTGACTTCCCGACCGTGTCAACGCGTGCCGCGCACTTCATAGTGCCGCACATTGGGTGTCCGCTCCTTCTCTGGGAAATAGCGATCGTCGTCCGGATAGTAAACGGCAAGCTCCGGTTCGGGGCCGGCGAAGCGCCGCACAGCTTCTATGCTTTCCCAAAGGGTGATCAGAACGTACTCTGTGACATCGCCGATCTGCCGGGTCAACACAAGTACATCGTTGCACCCCTTAGTTGCCTGGTATTCCTTCAGTCCCGTCTTCTCCAAATACGACAAATAGGCTTCACCCATGCCGGGCCGGGTGCGCCCCTGCCAGATTCTCGCGATCATCATGCCCTCCGTTCGTGCATGGGAAACAACATAACTGACGAAATCGGGCAGGTACACATAAATCCCTCGATTTGGAAATCTAAATCTACGCAAAGTTGCACAACGTGAAGGTCGACGCGCCGTCAGGAAAACTGGGGATGTGGGGATTTCTGGAAGGGAATCCTGTAGACGACGGAGTCGTATTTTGGATTCGTGCGGTTGCCTACGATCTCGCCGTGAAGATTCTCAGCGATACGCCGGCTGGCGGTGTTTTGAATGGCTACCGGATAGATAAAACTTTCCTTTCCGAGAGTTGCGTGTCCCCACAGAACCAGCGCGGCCACAACTTCCCGGCCAAAACCCTGTCCGTGCGCGCTTTCCTTGAGCCAAAGGCCGAGTTCGGGGGAAACGGAATTCGCATCTTCGAAGGAGGCCATGCCGAGGCATTCCCTGTTGTCGAGCCGCCGGATGACGAAAGAATACTTGTTTGGTTCCGGAGCCTGCACTCTCTTCTCGCATCGCGTCACGTACTCGCTCCACGAGGGCGGCTCCCATGGCATGAATCTTGCGATGGCGGGCGTGATGCATCCAAAAACCTCCTGTGCATCCATCATCTGGAACTGGATGAGCTGCAATCTTGGAGACTGGATGACGATCATTGTGTCAGCCTATCGACGTGGATAACACGTGAATTGATAGCTGGCTCTCGTTCCGTTCTGCGCAAGTTTTCAGAATCAAGGTGCGTAACGAGTAAAGACAAGGTCGGTCGCTTTGGTCTTCTCGTGGCAGGGGAAGCAGCTTTTCATAAACGCCGCGTCGCCGGGTTTGCCGTCCGCGAAGTGACCGAAGCCCCAGCCGCCGGTTGCGGCGTACTTTTTTGAGTCCTTAACCATGAACTGAATGTTCGTGGGTGCTCCGGGAACGAAAGATTGAGCCTGGCCGAAGACTTTGTTGTTTTCCTCCGATGGGACGTTGTGGTAATGCAAAGCGGCAATGATCGTGCCGTCCGGGTACGGAAGCTTGCCATCGCGGAATGCATTGAACGCTACATCGTTGCCGAGGACGGCACCTAAACTGTTGAGGTTGCCTGCTTCATGGGCCGAGGAGATCCACTTCCAGTCGCGGTACCCCTTAGGAATTTCGGTGACGAAAGGTGCGGCGGGTTCCGCATCCGCGTGTCCTCGCGCAGCGGGAATGAGGGCAGCAATCCCGGCCATTGTTGCGACTGCAACCAAGAAGAATGAGGAGTGTTTCATTGGGGTTCCTCCGTTTGGCCGGGATTTTACTCCAATCCAGCAGGTTTGGCAGGACTGACTCGCCGAAAATTTCAGCTGACGGAAACTGGGGTTGCAACTTATTGGGGATTGGCGGAGCTGGTCGCCACGCAGGCGAGTTGCATGGACGCCTTCGACAGGCCCAGGGCAGGCTCTTCGGCCCGCAAAAGCGCGGGCCTCAGGATGGCGGGGGATGGGTGGGTGGATGCTGGCTCGCTTCGCTCGCTGGACGGCCTAGGCGGATGTCCCCACATGAGTTTTTGCGGCGGCGCTACTGTTGCAGCGCCACCTTCATGTCGAGGTTGTGGGCCAGGAAGGACCAGGTGTCGGCGGTTTCGTCGATCAGCTTGGTAATTGATTTGCCGGCGCCGTGGCCGGCTTTGGTCTCGATGCGAATTAAGATTGGCGCTGGGCCGGCTTGATCGGCTTGCATGGTGGCGGCGAATTTGAAGCTGTGGCCGGGGACTACGCGGTCGTCGTGGTCGGAGGTTGCGATCAGCGTGGGCGGATATTTTGTTCCGGGCTTCAGGTTGTGCAGCGGGGAATAGGCGTAGAGAGCTTTGAAATCTTCGGCGTTGTCAGAGGAGCCGTAGTCGCTGGTCCAGGCCCAGCCTATGGTGAATTTCTGGAAGCGCAGCATGTCCATGACGCCGACCTCGGGCAAGGTGGCGCCGAAGAGATCGGGGCGTTGGGTTACGCAGGCGCCAATGAGCAGGCCTCCGTTGCTGCCGCCGCGAATTGCGAGCTTTGGCGTGGATGTGTATTTGTTGGCGATGAGCCATTCGGCGGCGGCGATGAAGTCGTCGAATACATTTTGCTTTTTCAGTTTCATGCCGGCCTGGTGCCACTCTTCTCCGTACTCTCCGCCGCCGCGCAGGTTGGGCTGAGCGTAGATGCCTCCCATTTCAAGCCAGACGATATTGGGGACGGAAAAGAACGGGGTTAGAGAGATGTCGAATCCGCCGTAGGCGTAGAGCAGGGTGGGATTCTGTCCGTCGAGCTTTAATCCTTTCTTGTAGGTCAGGAACATGGGGACGCGAGTGCCGTCTTTGCTGGCGTAAAAGACTTGTTTGGTTTCGTAGAGGCTGGAATCGAAATCGACTTTGGGCTGGCGGAAGACGGCGCTCTTGGCGGCTTCGAGATCGTAGCGATAGACGGTGGCGGGAGAGATGAAGCTGGTGAAGGCGTAGAAAGTTTCTTTGTCTTTGCGTTTTCCGCCGAAACCTGCGGCCGTGCCGATGCCGGGCAGGTCGACGTTGTGCAGGAAGGTGCCGCTCAAGTCGTAGACGCGGGCTTCGGTGCGCGCGTCTTTCAGATATTCCAGGAGAAATGAATTGTTGACTACGTTCGAGAACTCCAGCTTGTCGACGCTCTGGGGGACTACGGTTTTCCAGCTGGTGCGTTCGGGATGGCGGGTGTCGATGGCGATCAGGCGTCCGCGGGGAGCGTCGAGATCAGTCTGGAACCAGAAGACGGGACCGTCGTTATCGACGAACCGGTATTGCGCGTCGAAGTCGTCGAGCAGCTTTACTACCTGGGAATCCGGTTGAGTGAGGTCTTTGTAATAGAGACGGTTCTTGGGCGACGTGCCTTCGGAGACGGTGATGATCAGATAATGGCCGTCATCTGAAACGTCCCCGCTGAATAACATTTCCTTGTTGTCGGGGCGCTGGTAGATCAGTTTGTCTTCGGCTTGCGCGGTGCCGAGGCGGTGATAGTAGAGCTTTTGAAAATAATTGGTGTCGCGCATGGTGGCGCCGGTGGGTTCGTCGTAGCGGCTGTAAAAGAAACCTTGGTTGTCTTTGGTCCAGGATGCGCCGGAGAACTTCACCCACTTGAGATCGTCGGCGAGATCTTTTCCGGTGTCGACGTCGCGGACGTGCCACTCGGTCCAGTCGGAGCCGGAGCTGGCGATGGCGTAGGCCATGAGCTTTCCGTCGTCGGAGATGGCTTC
>JBEKWP010000093.1:0-21235 GCA_049512915.1 Candidatus Sulfotelmatobacter sp. | reverse complement strand
TAGTAGAGGCCGGACTGCAGGCTGCCGACGGTGTTGGTGCCGATGACGCGCGCGGGCTTGCGGATTTCGACCCGGGGCAGGCGCGCGGTGCGCTGAAAGAGCGCGTCGGCGGAGATGCCGATGCCGGGGCAAATCACTCCGCCGAGATACTCGCCTTTTGCGGAAACGCAGTCGAAGGTCGTGGCGGTGCCGAAGTCGACGATGACGCAGGGGCCACCGTATTTTTCAAATGCTGCCACGGCGTTCACGATGCGGTCGGCGCCAACTTCCGCGGGATTGTCATAGTGCACGGGCATGCCGGTTCTAATTCCTGGCTCGATCAGGAGCGGCTTGGAATTGAAGTAGCGCTCGCAAACCTGGCGCAGCACGGGATCGAGTGGCGGCACCACCGATGAAATCACGATGCCGTGAATGCCTGAGGCCTCGAGGCTGGCCATCGAAAATAAATTGCGGAAGAGGACGCCGTATTCGTCGACCGTGCTGCCTTGCCGGGTTGCGACCCGCCAGTTGGCGACGAGGCGCTCGTAGCGCGGAGCGTCGTTGGCATCTCCGGCGGGAGTTTTCGCTCGAGCGAACACTCCGAGCACCGTATTCGTGTTGCCGACGTCCAGAACGAAAAGCATGATCGTTATTCTCTGAAACAATAAGTCGTGCAGAGCGAGCGACCCTCAGGGGCTAAAGCCCAGCTCTTTGACACTTAGACGGCACGGCTGAAGGCGTGCCCTTCCCGAACCCATCACTTCTCTCTCACCGTCCCACTTAGTACCGTCTGCAATCCCTGAGCGGTTCGCACCTGGAGGAAGCCGCGCTGATCCAGGCCTTCGGTGGTTCCTTCGATTCTTGAACCGTTCTCCTCGACGCGAATTTGTTTGCCGCGCACCCAGGATGACTGCTCGGCAAAACGCCGCAGGATGGATTGACGCGCATCCGGTCGCTCGACCAACAGACGATATTCCCGGTCGAGCGATTTTAGCAAAGCCGCGGTCAGTTCCACCCGCGACCATTCGCTGCCGCTCTCCATTCGCAGCGACGTTGCCTCGCGCTCCAATTCGCTGGGAAAACTTTCCTGGTTGACGTTGATTCCGATTCCGACGACCACATAGCGCACGCGCGTGACTTCGGCGTTCATCTCGGTGAGAATGCCGCATACTTTTTTCCCATCGATGAGGACGTCGTTGGGCCACTTCAAGTCCGCACTCATGCGAGAGTCCACTTGCTCGATCGCAGCACGCACCGCCAAGCCTGCCGCGAGTGCCAGCACGAGCACTTCGGAAGGCGGCAACGCGGGACGCAGCACGACCGAACAGTAAATTCCAGTTGAGCGCGCCGACTGCCAGACGTGCGCTCCGCGGCCTCGCCCCACAGTTTGCTCCTCGGCGAGAAACACGCTGCCCTCGGGGGCGCCTTCCGCCGCAGCCGCCATGGCTTCTGTGTTAGTCGAGCCAATTTTGTAAAAGTGATGAAGCTGAGCATCGAAGAGGGTGCCGCGAAGGATGGGCTGCAACATCTCGGGCAGGAGAAGATCTGGAACCGACCTTAGGCGGTAGCCGGTTGACGGATGGCCCGCTACATCCACGCCCAGCCCGCGTAGCTGCTGAATCAGCCGCCAGACCTCGGAACGGTTGGAAGAAATTTCCTGCGCGATCTTGGTTCCGCTTGCGACGACCGTCGCGTGTTCCATCAACAGGCGCACGATGCGGCCCAGGCGGACGTCGGTGGCCTGAGAGCGTGACGCCAGCGTTCCCTTCGACGAGCTTGCGGCAGATTTCGTGCGTGAAGGTTGGCTCTTCCGAATTGTCGCTGTCTTCTTGATGGAGGGATTATGCGGGAATTCGCCGGAAACGACAATCGCGAGCCTGCATTTCACCCCGCGGGCCTGCTAGACTCGTCGCATGATTACCGGCACTCACGTTCTTTTCTACAGCGAAAACCCGGAAGCCGACCGAGTATTTTTTCGCGATGTTTTGGGATTCAGCTCCATCGACGCGGGCGGAGGCTGGCTGATCTTTGCGCTTCCCCCGGCGGAAGCCGCGCTCCATCCCGCCGATGGCGAGAGCCGCAACCAGACGCATGCAGGACGTTCGCTGCTGGGCGCCGTAGTCTACCTTATGTGCGACGACTTGCACGCGGAGATCACGCGGCTGCAGGCGAGGAAAGTAAGTTGCTCAGCGGTTGAGACCGCGCGGTGGGGAATCAAGACGACGTTACGTCTGCCCAGCGGCGGCGAGTTGGGACTATACCAGCCGACACACCCGACGGCCCTCGATCTGAAGGCTAAGTAGGGGAATCGGCGTTCCCAATATCCGGGGACTGACGCAGCACGGTTTAGATGATGACCCAGGCGGGCACTACCCGCAGGCTCATATCAACTGCCTGGGGCGAGTGGGTGAGCAGGCCGACGGAAATAAAATCCACGCCGGCTTCAGCGTAGGCACGCACATTTTCGAGACGAATGCCGCCGGAACACTCGAGCGGAACACGGCGCTCCCGTTGGGCGCAGCGCTCAACGGCGCGGCGCACGTCTTCCGGAGACATGTTGTCCAGCAGAATTGCTTCCGCTCCGCTGGCCAGTGCCTGCTCCAATTCTTCATGAGTGCGCACTTCGACCTCGAGGATCTGCGAACCTCGCCGATTGTGCAGCGCGCGCTCGATCGCCGGCACGATTCCTCCCGCGAGCGCGATGTGGTTGTTCTTGATGAGGACTCCGTCGGAGAGATCGAGCCGGTGATTCTGTCCGCCGCCGCAGCGCACCGCGTACTTGTCGATTACGCGCAGGCCGGGAGCAGTCTTGCGGGTGTCGAGAATGCGGGCCTTGGTGCCGGAGACGGCGTCCACGAACTTGCGGGTCAGCGTGGCGATTCCGCTCATGCGCTGCAGGAAATTAAGAATCACGCGCTCGCACGAGAGAATGACGCGCGCGTTGTGCCGGATCACTGCGATGGATTGTCCCTTGTGCAAACGCACGCCGTCGAAAATTTCGGGGTGCGTGGTGACCTCGTAATGAGAGGTGACTGCGCCGTCGAGTGCGGCGTAGACATCGAGGATGCGACCCACGCAGCCGATGCCGGCCAGAATGCAATCCTGCTTGGCGAGAATTGTGGCCGAGGCACGCTGGTTGGGGTCGATGCAGGCATAGCTGGTCGCATCGCGCGTGGCCCGGTCTTCGAGCAGCGCGTTCTCCAGAATCGCGGTGATGCGCCGGGAATTAAAGTCCATAAAGCAGTGGCCAGGGGCCAGTGATCAGTGGCCGGTTTTCAGCTTTTGGTTGCTGTGCCATTCAACTCGTCTAGCTGACGGTTTATCTTCTCACGCAGGCTGGTCAGTTCCTGCGCGCGGCGGCGCAAACCCTCGACTACCTTTTCCGGGGCTTTCGCCAGGAATTGCTCATTGCCCAACTGCCGCTGATTATTGGCGAACTCTTTTTGAATTTTATCCAGCTCTTTGGTCAAGCGCTCGCGCTCGGCGGTGATGTCGATCTTTCTCTCGTAGATCACGTGAACGTCGAAACGCGCGGTGCTGCGCGCGCCGGCACGCTTCGCGAGAGAGCCGTTTACAAACGTGATCTTGTCGACGTGCGCCAGGCGCTCGACCGCGCCGCGATTCTGCTCGAGCATGGCGCGAATTCCGGGCTCTTGCACAAAGACTTCGATCGGCACCTTTACTTTAGGCTCAACCTTCAATTCCGCGCGAACATTCCTCACGTTAACGATCAAATCCTGCAGAATCGCCATTTCTGTCTCGGTATTCAGATCGAACTGCTTCTCGTCGGCCTGGGGATAGGGCGCCAGCGCGATCGACTTCAGCGGCGGCCGGCCCTCATACATCGCCTGCCAGATTTCTTCAGTGATGAAGGGCATCACAGGATGAAGCAGGCGCAATGACGCATCGAACAAGTTGACCAGATTGGCGCATGCGAGGCTGGCTTGTGTTTTGTCCGCGCCTTCTTCAAAGTTCAGGCGGGGCTTGATCAGCTCGATATACCAATCGCAGAACTCTCCCCAGAAAAAATCGTAGATGCGGTTGGCCGCTTCGTGGAAGCGGTAGGTTTCAAGGGCGTCGTTTACTTCGGCGGTCACGCGGTTGAAACGGGAGAGAATCCAGCGATCTTCGAGGGTGCTGGCGTGAAACGGGGTCTCTGACCCGATCGCGGGCCGCAGGCCCGGCTCGACCCTGTCCACATTCATAAACATGAATCTTGCGGCGTTCCAGATCTTGTTGGCGAAAGCGCGATAGCCGTCGGTGCGGCTTTCGCTGAAGGCAATGTCGGTGCCGGGCGCGGCCATGGCTGCCAGTGTGAAACGCGTTGCATCCGTGCCGAAGCGGTCGATGATCTCCAGAGGATCGATCACGTTGCCTTTGGTCTTCGACATTTTCTGCCGGTCAGCATCGCGCACCAAAGCGTGGATGTACACCTGCCGGAAGGGCACGCTGTCGTTCTTCTTTTTCTCCCAGCCGCTGGCTTTCTTGATTGCGGGATCCTGCTCGTGTGCTTGCATGAAATGGCATCCGAACATGATCATGCGCGCCACCCAGAAGAAAAGAATCTCGTAAGCCGTGATCAGCAGCGTGGTCGGATAGAAAACTTCGAGGTCGCGCGTTTTCTTCGGCCAGCCCAGAGTCGTGAACGGCAGAAGACCCGATGAAAACCAGGTGTCGAGCACATCCGAAACCTGTTCGAGCTTTTTGCCGCCGCATTTTGGACAATTCGCCGGAGCTTCGCGCGCGACGATTACTTCTTTGCAGCCGTCACAGGTCCACGCCGGAATGCGATGTCCCCACCACAACTGGCGCGAAATGCACCAGTCGTAGATGTTGTTCATCCAGTTCAAATAAATTTGTTTGTAGTTTTCCGGAACAATGGTGATCTCGCCGCTTTCGACGGCCTCGATTGCCTTTTGCGCCAGCGGCTGGATTTTGATGAACCATTGTGCGGACAAACGCGGTTCGACTACGGTTCCGCAGCGGTCGCATTTGCCGAGTGAAAGCGTGTAGTCTTTTTCCGCGACGAGAAATCCGCCGGCCTGCAAATCGACGAGCACCATCTTTCGCGCTTCGTAACGGTCGAGCCCGGCATACCGGCCGGCGTTCTGGTTCATGTGCGCGTGCTCGTCCATCACGTCGATCTGGGGCAGGTTGTGGCGCTTGCCCGCCTGGAAATCGTTGGGATCATGCGCCGGCGTCACCTTGACCGCGCCCGTGCCGAACTCAGGTTGCGCCAGGTCGTCGGTGATGATCGGGATTTCGCGATTCATCAGCGGCAGCAAAGCCTTCTTGCCGCGCAGATGCGTGTAACGTTCGTCTTTTTCATTGACCGCAATGGCTACGTCACCCAGCATGGTCTCGGGCCGCGTGGTCGCCACGGTGATGAATTCGTTCGACCCAACGATCGGATAGCGAATCTCCCACAGCTTTCCGGCGACTTCTTCGTGCTTCACTTCGAGATCAGAGATAGCCGTCTCGCAGCGCGGACACCAGTTGACGATATATTTGCCGCGATAGATCAGCCCTTCTTCATACAGCCGGACGAACACTTCGCGCACTGCGCGCGAAAGATTCTCGTCCATGGTGAAGTATTCGCGGTCCCAGTCGACCGAAGCGCCGAGGCGCTTCATCTGGTCGAGAATTGCGCCGCCGTAGAGCTTCTTCCACTCCCAAACACGCTCGATGAATTTTTCACGGCCCAGGTCGCGGCGCTTCTTGCCCTCCTTGGCGAGTTGCCGCTCGACCATCATTTGGGTAGCGATGCCGGCGTGATCCGTGCCGGGCAGCCACAGGGTGATGAAGCCGCGCATGCGATGCCAGCGCACGATGATATCCATCTGCGTCTGGTTGAGCATGTGCCCCATGTGGAGGCGGCCGGTCACATTCGGCGGGGGCAACAGCAGCGTGAAGACGGGACGAGTCTCGCCCTCGGGCGGCGTGGGCACGGAGAAAAGTTTTTCTTTGATCCAGTACTCGGCCCAGCGCGTCTCAATCGCGCCCGGCTCGTAAGATTTGGGCAATTCATGCGGCATGGGGAGTCAGCAATCAGCAGCTCGAAAAGCCTTCACTACAGCGGACACAGGGACTCATGGGGTGGGTCTGCTTTTCCCCAGCGCACTCTGTGCTCTCTGCGGTTAAGAAGTTTGATCGTCAAACGGGCTGGGGGGAAGGAAGGGACGGCAAAATCTGCCACACCCCCGAACTTCCAGTAGCGTTACCTGCCTGAGGCGCTCATGCACCGGTTCCTACGCAGGAGGGATTTCCGGTGGCACTTGTATCAGCACCCGGCGGCGAATCGCGGCAGCCCCGAACGAAGCGATATAGACGTAGCAAATGACAGTCACGATGAAGGACGGCTGAAGGCCTATGCGATCGGCTAATCTTCCTGTCCCTAGGGGAATAAGTGCCCCGCCCACGATGGAGGCGATCATCAGGCTCGAACCGTTGCTTGTCAGAGGACCGAGATCCTGGATCCCCAAAGTGAATATGGACGGGAACATGATCGAGTTGAAAAAGCCGACTCCCAGCATGGCGTCCATCGCCAGCCTGCCGCTGCTCAGAATCGAGGTCAAGACAAGGGCGGCGGCGCCGACCCCGACAATGCACAACAGCAGGCCTGTCTTGACACGCTGTAAGATCGCCGAGCCAATGAAGCGACCGATCATTGCTCCGCCCCAGTAGAACATCAAGTAGTTAGCGGCGGTCTGCTCTTTCAGTCCCGCGACCTGCGGAAGCCCCATGTAGTTGACGAGCAGGCTGCCGATCGTTACCTCCGCGCCTACATAAGTGAAAATGCCGAGCGCGCCGCAAAGCAACCAGGGATGGTGCCAGATTTCTTTTCGAGCAATCTGACCCAGCACTTCCGTCCTCGGACGATGGACAGGCTGTGCGCGGCCTGAACCTGGCCCGAGGCGCAAGAGTCCGAGCGCGGTCGCGAGTAAAGCCAGCAGAAGCGCCATTCCGGCGTAGGGCAGGCGAACAGAAGAAGCCTGGCCCTCGCGGTAGGCTTGCTGCGCAAGGGCAGTCATTGAGTGGAGCAGCGCGGGCGCGATCTGCGGTGCCCCTCTCAGGATAAACATTCCACCCACGAAGGGAGCAATGAAGGTTCCGACAGAATTGAACGCCTGCGCGAGGTTCAAACGACTGGAGGCGGTTGCACTGGGCCCGATGATAGTGACGTAGGGATTGGCCGCAACCTGCACGGTAGTCATGCCTGCGGCCAGCAAGATCAGCGCGCCAAGAAAGACCGGAAAGCTGACGACGTAAGAGGCGGGAATAAAACCGGCTGCGCCTGCAGCCATGGTCATCAACCCAAGAACCATCGTCTTTTTGTATCCAAGCCAATCGACGACGCGGCCGCCGGGATATGAAAACACAAAGTACGACGAGAAGAAGGCGAACTGTACCAGCATCGCCTGCATATAGTTCAACTCAAAGATACTCTTGAGGTGCGGGATGATGATGTCATTCAGACAGGTGAGAAACCCGACCATGAAGAACAGAATCATGGCCACCGTCATCGCTCGGCCATCCGTTACGGAGCGCGGGTCGTTCTCCGTTCCAGGCCCGGCTACCTGCTCCGCGTTGAATGCCAAGCGCCCTCTTTTTCTAAAGCCACAGGAATGCGGCGGTGATCGATGCCACAGGATTTCATTCCGTTACGAGAGCCCGAGCTGACTCTTGCCCAGAGGCGTCAAGTCCGCCGCAGTGCCGCGGCCAACAAAATCGACTTCGAAGTTGTCGGCGGGGAAATCAGGAGGTGTCTTGCCCGCGAGGAAGGAAGCGCATTGTCCGGGAAGGTACGCCGTGTTCTTGGCGCATCCAACAGTGCCGCCAATATACATGACGCTGCTATAGCCATCGCCGTTGTGCGCATCTTCGACCGAATGCACTACGTCTGAGTGCCAGAACACTGCGTCGCCCGGCTGCATCAACGGAATCGAGGTAAGTCCGTTGGCCAGAGCCGTGTGCCATTTGGGGTGAACCGACAGCGCACGTCCCGGCTCCGCTCCGCACAAGTCATCTTCAGCTACATCATCCTGGAGCGAGCGCAGCAGTATATACATCATGGCGTTGGAAATGGGAATCAACTGCAGGGTGCCGTCTCCCTTGCCCTGCCGGGTCAGCGCGGTCCACCCCTGGAATGTACGAAACATTGAGCAAACAGCCGGAGAGGCAATCTCCTGCACGTCGGGACGATAAGCTGCATCGAAGGGATCGTGCTCCCGCCAATTGCCCGAGAAGACATGCCGGTAGACCTTGCGGAAGTTTTCATCAAGCCAGCGTTCAACCGATCCTCCGTCGACGTGCGGTGAAAGTCCTAGTGATGCGGAACCCGGAGGACGGCGGCGAATGCGGTCGGCATACACTGGCGTCTGTTCCGGGTCAAAGTGTACGCGTCCCTCACTCTTGGACTTCCACAGTTTGTTCAGAAAGACGCGGGTGCGAGTAAGCGACTCAGATTGGCGAGCCATGACTTGAGGACGGGACCAGTAAATTCCATAGATTTGTGGCTTGGCTGAGGCCAGCGTGCCGAAATACTTGTCCTCAGCGCGATGCATCAGTTTCTCATCCAAGCCGTTCACTTCGACGTATTTGCCGATCTCGTCATCCCAGTCGCGAACTTGTTGGGCTGGAAAAACGCCGCGAATCACGCACGCACCACGCTCTCTGATTGCCGCGGTGGCCTTTGCGGTCACTGCTCCGCTGACGATCTCGCCATATTGCAGGATAGGAATCACGGCCTCGCCCGCCTCGCGTTCTTTTACAATTTGCGCTATCTTGCGGCGCATCTCAGCTTCGACCTCGTGGAAGACCTCGGAATAGTTTGGGAGCGCCTTCCGCAGACTTGCCTTCGAGCTGCGAATAGCCTCGGGCAGATTTTCGATAACCAAGGGCATGGCTTTTCAATCCTCGTAGTCGCAAGGTTCGCGGGACCGAGCCCTAGCTCTTCTCAGCACCGACCGGGCGAGTCTACCGGGTTACGAAAATGCTGAGTGACCCGGAAAGGTCAATTATTGATACTATTCGGACACCGCGTGGGGCTTGCGATGTCTGAATTGGGGAGATTGAGATGAGATGCCAGTTTGAACACGTAACTTTTCCCAAGGGCTGCTCGATTCGTATCTATCACCGTCAGGTACCTTCTATTCCCTTTGAGTGGCACCACCATCCGGTATATGAACTGACGCTAACGCTGAATAGCCGCGGCTGGCGTTTCATCGCCGATCACATTGCCCATTACGACGCGCAGGACCTGGTTCTGGTGCCCTCGGATATGCCCCATACCTGGGCGTCGACCGCGGCCATCAATGAGTCTCTTCCGCATACAGCTGTCGTCGTCTGGTTCACACGAGAGTGGGCGCTCAAAGCCGCAGATGCATGTCGTGAGATCGCTCCACTGCGCAAGCTGATCAATCGATCTGGGGCAGGCCTTAGTTTTCCAGTGGAGACGGCAGCCAGGATGGAATCGCGCCTGCCTGAGTTGCTTTCCGAGTCACCGCTGAAACGGCTGCACGCGGCACAGGAGTTGTTGTGCGAATTGGCAGACACCGAAGCAAAGCCGCTGGCGGCCCAAACCGCAACCAGGCCGGAGTCGTCGAGCGAATCCCGGCAACTTGCTCGCGTGCTGGAACGTTTGCATCAGAACTTTGATCATCCGATTCGACTCGACGAGCTTTGCAAGTTGGCGCACTTGTCGGCGCGATCACTGCATCGACTGTTCGTGCGCCATGTCGGAGAGAATTTCAGCGACTATCTGGGCAGGTTACGGATCGGACGTGCATGCATGCTGCTTGTCGAGACAGAGCGCCCGATCGGCGTGATCGCCTCAGAAACGGGATTTTCCAATCTGTCCAACTTCAACCGGCGCTTTCGGGAAGCGCGACATATGACGCCAAAAGAATTTCGGCGCTTCGTCGCGGAGCACGGTCGAATGCCGGATTCGCAGCCAGGAACGGATCTGACCAAGCGCTCACCTTCGCTTGAACATCCAATCAGGAGACCCACTCCTACTTCTTCTTCGACATTTTCCGGTTGATCTCTTCCATGAGCTTGGGGCGGAGATCGGCTAGGACGCTGTCGACGATGCTGGCGACGTTGCTCTGGTCGCCATCCTGCGCGGCAGCGGTGGCTTCCTGCAAAAGCTGTTCGGCGCCTGCGGCCACGGCCCGGGCGGCGGTGTCGGAGGGCGCTGACTGGGGCTGGTCAACTTCTTTTTCGTTTTCTTTTTGTTTTTCTTGGGCTTGGGTTTGTGCTACTTCGTTGCCCTGGCTGCTGTCGTGGACTTGACGCCAGGTCGCCCACGCCGCTGCCGTGTTTTTTACGGTTTCAGAGTCGAGTTTCGGTTCCGGCACGGTTTCGACGGCTCGGTTTTCCACTGCCCCGGCGATCGCGGGTTGCTGCAACTCCTGTGCTCCGTTCGCGACAGGCCCGGAAATGTGCGCCGGCGATGGCTTCGATTCATCTTGTTTCCACCCATCCTGCTTCGACCCGGAGGATGCCACGGTCGTAGACGCCTCTGCGGAGACCTCGACCGGAGGATTTACAGCCGCGATGGGGGCTGCGGCTTCAACAGAAAGAGGCACCGCCGCCGCCGCCGACTGCGCGACCGACACGGGTTCCGCTTCCACCGAAGCAATGTTTCCAGCAGGTTGAGGTTCCGGAACTGGCTCAGCCGGATTCGAAATCGTCGCGGAAGTTTCCGCTATGGCCGGCGCGGACGAAGACTGCGGAATAGCAGTAATGCTGGAGGAGCCCGCACCGGCAACCGCCGCATACGCCTTCTGCATTTCCTGATCCAGCGAAATCGCGGACTCGCTACCTTCCAGGGCCACCGAGACCGCCGTCCATCGCGATCCGCCCACGCTCGCCGCCACCACAGATTCGGCAGTGGCCGCCATGGTTACGGGCAGGTCCTGCGCTTCTTCCATGCGATCGGGCATGCGAACGGGCACGCGAACGTCGGGCACGCGAACATCCGGCGTGTGAACCTCCGGACTGACATCGGTCTTCCGGCGACGGTACGTTTCAGCCGCAGCGGGCTCACCAGCTGTGTCGTCGGGTTTGCTTTCTTCTTTCTTGTTTTCTGCCGGAGTTTCCAGATTCGTTTCGGTTGCGACCGCGGGGGCGGCATCACGCGAAAGTTCAGCGGAAAGTTCAGCGGCTGCAAGATTGCTTTCTGTCCGATCAGAAGTCCGCTCCAGGCCTGGCTGGCTGGCGATGGCAGGGCTCTGGGCCTCCGTATTGCCAGTGCCAGAAGCCGGATGCTCTTGCCTGATCGCGGAGGCGGCCATCTGCATCTGCGCGGCTGCGGCGGCGATGGCGGCAACTTCCTCGGGCGTCACATCCTTGGGCAGGCCGGCAGGAGCCAATGCGGCAACATCCAGGCTTGCCTCGACCGCCTTTTCCGCCTCTTGGTGCGTTTCTTCATTCCTATTCTTATTCTTGTCCGAAGCCTTCTCCACGGGGCTAGAAGCTTCGTCGGCGACTTTCTCCACCGGCTCGGTCTTCTTCTTGGGGAACCCGATCCGGCTCTTCCATCCGCTATCGGCGTCCGTCGCTTCATCGCGGCCGCCACGACCGGATTCTTCCGCGGCCGCCATGGCCCGCGCGAAGCGCCCGGGCTTGGAGGGTTCGCTTCGCGGCACAACTTTGTCTTCCAGCTTCGACAAGGCACCCAACAGCTCGCTGGCTTCAAAAGGCTTGACGATGAAGCCTTCGGCGCGCACGCGCTGTGCCTCCTCCGGCTTAAAAGGCTCGAGCTTGCCGACCGTCAGCAGCACTGGAATGCGCGCCGTTTCCGGCGATTCCTTAAGGCGCTGGCAAACCTCCAGCCCGCTGTAGCCGGGCATGTACACGTCAAGAATGACGAGGTCGGGTTTCAGTTCGCCGATTTTTTTCAGCGCGGCGGAGCCGTTGTTGACGGCAATCACCTCATACCCCGCATCGGCGAGGATTTTGCGCCCCATGTTTTGGGCGGTCACGCTGTCGTCGGCGAGCAGTATCTTCCGGGCCAAAGAAATTCCTCTGATGAGGGGAGATAACGCGAAGGTAACCTGACCGTTGACGTAAGTCAATGATCGGACGGCATGTTACCAGGTTACTAGTGGTCAGCGCCTACCGCGTGTGGGAGGGCGCCCCGAGCGGGGTCAAAAAGCGGAAAGTGAGGGTCGACAACCGCTTCAGAACGAGATGAGCTTCTTCAATCCCTTCTTCTTCTTCTTCTTGCTGCTTGAAATATCCTTGTCGCTGGCCAGCGTGGAACTGGAACTGGCGACCGCCCCATTACTGGAGGAGGAAGCCGCTGTCTGCTGGATCTCGTTGATTTGCGTTGGCGGCGGTGCAGGGACATCGTTCGCTATCGCGCTTTGACTTTCCGACGGCTTCAATTCATTCGGATCAGGCTTCAACTCATTTGCATCGGGCGCCGCGGCTGGCTTGAGTTCGTTCGGATCGGCCGCAGTCGCGGTATTCGGACGGGCAAAAGGATCGGCGTTCGCTACCGCAGGCGCATCGGAACGTGGAGCGGGCTCGTTCGCTCCCGGAGTTCCAGTGGTCTTCACAATTTCGCTGCTCAGACCATGTTCGCCGGCGGGAATTCCCATCGCCTGCCGCATGACGGTTCCTGCCACCTGATTAGCCGCCACCGGAGTCGGGTCCACTAACGTCGGCTCGCCCACCTTCGAAGCCGCAGTCACGTCGGGCCCCCTCTTTACCACGGTCATCAGGCGGTCCAGCGTCTTGGCCTCCACCCGGCTTTCTTCTTCGGCCTTGTTCTGCGCGACCGCGGCCTTCGTCGGCCGCGGGATCGGTTGATGCAATGCCGCCAGCCGCTTCTTCGCGTCATCCTCGCGTTCCATCAACGGATACCGCGTGATGATCTGGGAATACTTCTCGGATGCATCCTTGGTCAGAGCCGAAATGTAACTGCCTTTCGCGGCCTCCCCGACGCAGCCCGGCGGAGTGTTGAACCCGGAGCAGGTTGGCCTGGCCCGCAACTGCGCGATCTGCCCTTCGTAGTTCTGACCCAGCAGATAAAGCGCGTCGTCGGCCCTGCTGTAGAGCGGATACTTATCCACCAGCGACTGCAGCCGCGCAATCGACGCCGGATACGACCCCCGATCGTAATAGAACTTTCCAATCTCAAACTCCCGATCGGCCAGCACTTCCTGCACTTCCAGCAGGCGCTCCTTGCCTTCTTTCACCAGTTTCGGGTTGTCCGGATACTGCATGATCAGGTTGCGGTACTCATCCTCGGCCCGCTTGGCGTGGGTGTAGTCGCGGTCTGACTTCTCCATCTGCTGGTACTGGATGTTGGCGATCTTCAGCTGCGCCTCGGCTGCTTCCGGCATGTTGGGAAAGAAGGTCTCAAAATCTCGGTATTCCTGCTCCGCCTGCTCGAGAGACGCAGTGCCGCCCTCGGCGTACCAGGAATCGCCGACGGCCAGCTTCGCGCGCGCGATATATTCCGAATCCGGATAGGTAATGATCAAGGTCTGCAGCGTCATGCGAGCCACGTCGAAGCGGTTATGCTTCATCGCGTCCATGGCCTTGTCGAACAGCACCTTATCGGGCTGCTTCGTCCCCACATTGGCCAACGGATTGACGCTTTTCTTATTGGTGCAACCGACGGTAAGCGCGAGCAGAATGGCGAGCGCCGCAATTAATGAGAATCGACGTGACATTAAGACCTCGAATCAGAGTTGCCGACTGAAAATTAGACTTTCAACAGCGCCGCTTCCGTGGCCGCCTTCAGCAGCCCCTCAGCATTCTTCTTGGGGTCATCCTTGTTTGGATCACCACTACCGAACACGGCGTTGCCCGCCACCAGAATTTCTCCGCCCGCGCGCACCACATCGCCCACCGTATCGTGCCCCACCCCGCCATCCACTTCGATGCGGTAAGTCAGCCGGCGTTGGCTGCGAATCTCAGCTAATTGCCGCATTTTGTGCAAAGTAGAAGGGATAAACTTCTGCGCCCCAAAGCCCGGATTCACCGACATCACCAGCACATACTCGACAATATCAAGCACTTCAGTCAGCGTGTCGACCGGGGTAGCCGGATTAATCACCACCCCTGCCATGCAATCGTGGCTCTTGATCAGTTGCAGCGTGCGGTTCAGGTGCCGGCAAGCTTCCTGATGCACCGAAATCCAATCCGCTCCAGCCTCGGCAAACACCGGAATAAATTCATCCGGATTCTCGATCATCAGATGGCAATCCAGCGGCAAATCAGTAACTCGCCGCAGCGACTTCACCACCGGCGGCCCAATCGTAAGATTGGGGACGAAATGCCCGTCCATAATATCTACATGGATGACAGTGGCGCCACCTTGCTCGGCGGCGCACACCTGTTCGCCCAGACGGGCAAAGTCCGCGGAAAGAATCGAAGGTGCCAGTTCGATCAAACGTTGTCTCTTGGAACGTTGTTAGACCCTGGGCTCGCGGTCGGAAAGCTTCCAGAAGTTTACCATCCAAAGCGGCCCGGATACAGTAGATTGTAGGCCGGGCGACGGCCCGATTCGAGCCTCGGACGGGAGCCCAGATAATAGCCGGGCCCTCCATTTCTCGCGTTCTCGAGAAAGCCTGCCCTGAGCGAATCCGAAGGGTGAGATCCCTCAAACCTCAACCTGCCATTCCACTCATGCCCCCACCAGCGCATGTTACCCTCGTCGGACATGTCCGCCGCGCCCCAATTCACCACTGCCGCGTACGGCATGGCCGCAGTCGTGGCCTGGGGTACCAGCGACTTTCTCGGAGGCTACGCCACCCGCCGCGCGAACGCCTTCCTGTTCACCGTGGTCGTCAACTTGGGCGGCTTGCTCGTGGTAGGCACACTGGCCGCCGGCGCTCATGCACCGTTCCCGCCCGCACGCAGCGTAGCCTGGGTCCTCGCGGGTGGCATCTCCGGCGGCGCTGCGCTGGCCATCTTCTACCGCGCACTTTCTTCGGGACGAATGGGACTGACCGCGCCGGTCGCCGCCGTTCTGAGTGCCGCTATTCCAGCGGTGTTCTCGATCTTCACCGAAGGCATGCCCGGCAGGATTCCCCTCTTCGGCTTCGTTATCGCTGCCGTTGGCCTCTGGCTCATCACGCGCACCGAAGATGGCAGCAAGCCCGAAGGCATTGGGCTGGCGGTCGTCTCCGGCATCGGCTTCGCCAGCTTCTATCTCTGCGTCCGCCAGGCCGGCGACGTTTCCGCCTTGTGGATCGCAACGCTGACCCGAGTCGGCGGCTTGGTCGTCACCTCGCTGATCGTCGTGATGCTGAGGAATTTTCGCGACATCACCGCGGCCGGCGTCCGCTGGGCCGTCGCCACCGGCTGCATCGATTCCCTCGGCACCATACTCTTCGTCCACGCCAGCCAGAGCGGACGACTCGACGAAGCGGTCGTCATCTCGTCGCTCTACCCCGCCGTCACTGTGCTTCTGGCCCACCTCTTCCTGAAAGAACAATTCACCCGCTGGAGGCTGGTTGGGCTGGTGGCTGCGCTAGCGGCAGTACCGATGATTGCGTCAGGGTAAAACCAATTTGCCACGGATTAGAACGGATCAAAACAAATTCGAGCTTTATCCGTGAAGATCCGCGTGAATCGGTGGCAAATGGTTTTCGTACTCTGCTAGCATCGCAGCGTGCCCTTGGTCGAAATCCGCAACGTCACCAAGATTTTCTCGCAAGGCAGAAGCGGAGTCCGCGCCGTCAATGATGTCTCGCTCGACATTCACGCCGGCGAAACTCTCGGCCTGGTCGGCGAATCGGGCTCCGGTAAAAGCACGCTGGGGCGTTTGGTCCTGCGACTTATCGAGCCTACTTCCGGCAGCATCCGCTTCGAGGGCCGAGATCTGCTGGCCGCCAGCCCCCGTGAAATGCGCCGCCTGCGCCGCGACATGCAGGTCATTTTTCAGGATCCCTTCGCCTCGCTCGATCCCCGCTTTCGCATCGAAGACATCATTGCCGAACCGCTTATTATCCACGGGCACAGAACTCCGAAAGCTGGCGTTCGATCCCGCGTCGTCGAACTTCTGCGCGCCGTCGGGCTCGACGAATCCATTCTGCGGCGTTTCCCCCACGAATTCAGCGGAGGGCAGCGGCAGCGCATCGGCATCGCCCGCGCCCTTGCGCTGCGCCCGAAGTTTATCGTGGCCGACGAACCCGTCTCCGCACTCGATGTCAGCGTCGGAGCGCAGATCGTTAACCTGCTCGCGCAACTGCAGCGCGAGTTCGGCCTGACTTATCTTTTCATCTCGCACTCCATGCCGGTCGTGCGGTACCTCTCAACGCGCATTGCCGTAATGTATGGCGGCAAGATTGTGGAAGTCGGAGAAACGACGCAGATTACCGAGCGCCCGCAGCATCCCTACACTCGCAGCCTGCTCGAGGCAACGCCGGAGGTGGCAGTGTAGGTTGCCTCTGTGGGGACGGCCGACTCGGGAGCCTGCCCTGAGCGAAGCCGAAGGGTCCCCGCCGAGCGCAGCGCGGCGGGCAGCGCCTCGATCCTGTGCCATACCGCCGGAGCCAACTCGAGCGCCAGCGCGACAACCACGATCGGCGTGACATTCTGCATGGGCTCATCTTAAACGTACGAGCGAGAACGTGCGAGCGAGAACGTGCGCCCGAGACTTCCGCTTGTCTCCCAGCCTGCTCCTGGATAGAATTCGTTGGCTCCCGCCAGGAGGCTAGACCATGGCTGCTGCTCCGCTCCCACCTTTTCCCACGCCCACGCCTGCGCCCGAACCCCCTTCACTTTCGGAAGGCGCGCGCATCGTCAACACCTTCATCGCACCCTCGAAAACTTTCACCGACCTGCAGCGCAACGCGAGCTGGTGGGGTCCGTGGCTGCTCATCTCCATCTTCGCGCTGATTTTTGTCTATTCGATGGACCGTCAGATCGGCTTTGACCAGATCAACAGAAATGAAATTGCGCATTCCTCGCGCGCCGACCAGTTCGACAAGCTGTCGCCCGAGGATCAGGCAAAACAACTGAGCTTTACCGACAATTTGGTTCGCTATGTGTCCTATGCAATCCCCGTGACCGTCCTTCTGTTTCTTGCGGTCACCACCGGGGTGCTGTGGGCAACTTTCAAGTTCGGAGCCGGCGCCGATGTTTCTTTTAAGACGGCGTACGCGATCATTTTCTACGCCAGCCTGCCCGGCATCATCGGTTCGATTTTGGGTACGATCTCGATGTTTGCCGGAGTTGATCCTGAGGGCTTCAATGTGAACAACCCCGTGGCCACGAATCCGGCCTACTTCATGGATCGTTCGGGCAGCAAGTTCCTCTACGGCATGGCTTCCGGCCTTGATGTCATTGTCCTCTGGAGTATTGTGCTGATGGGGATTGGATTTTCCTGCAATAGCAAAGTGAAACGATCTACCGCGATTGCAATCGTCGCGGGATGGTATTTGTTCTGGAAGCTCGGTGTCTCGGCCCTGGCAGCCCGCTAGCGGCGCGAGGTGACATCAATCGTGCTCGAACGTCTAACAGAGCGTTAAGGAGACATGAAATGAAGCTCGTTCTGGTCACACTCCTCGCATGTACCGGTCTCGGTTCTCTACAAGCTCAAACGATGGCGCCGGCCTCCGCGGCTCCACAAGCCTCCGCACCGGTGAAGGATCCGGTGACAGTCGGTCTGCGCCTGCTGCTGACACGCTCGCGGAACAATACCCTCGGCGCCATTACCGCCATGCCCGCCGATAAATTCAGCTACAAGCCCACACCCGATCAGATGAGTTTCGCGCATCTGGTCGTTCATATCGTGGGCTTCAACAACGCCCTGTGCGCCAAAGCGGCAGACATCGCCGAACCCAAGGTCGAGGAATCCAAGGAGAGCGATTCCAAAGACAAGCTGCTCGCCGCAGCCACGGCTTCGTACGACTTCTGCACCGAGGCGCTCGGCAAGATGGACGACTCCAAGCTGGGCGACAACATTGAACTCTTTCCCGGACGCCAAGGTCCGCGCGCCCTGGCCGACCTGATCCTGGCCGGCGGATGGGCCGACCATTACGCCGACGCCGCCGTGTATTTGAGGCTGAACGGAATTTTGCCGCCGAGTGCGCAGCCGAAGAAATAGAGATTGCAGGAAATAAAACTTGCAGGACGCGCTACTACCCGATCTGGATGAGTTCCGTGTCTGGTGAAGACACGTTCGGCGCAGGATGCTGGGATGCAGGATGCTGGGGCGCGCGCCAGCCGTCGAAGATCGACACCTGATGCACGCAGGAAACCGTGCAATGGGGCGCGCAGCCTTTTTCCGTGAGATATTCGCGGCGCATGTCGTCGCGTGAGTAGGTCGCGAGCGGCACTCCCGGATAGCCGCGCTGCTGTGAGCAGTAGTGCACCAGCCCGTCTTCGCAAATGTAGAGATAGCGCGCGCCCGCGCGGCAGCGCCACTCGTTCGGCAGGCCTTGCGCAATGTTGTCCTGGAAGGCGTTGATGCGGGTGAAGCTGCGCTTCTCCATCGCCTTCATCTCGTGATAAATGCGGCGCTCTTCTCCGCCCAGCGGCTGCAGTTGCCCGCTGCCATCGTGAATAATGCCGATGGTCGAGCTGAAACCCAGTTCGATGGCGCGTTTGCCGATGGTCAGCGCGTCCTGCGGATTCGAGATGCCGCCACCGACGACCGAGTTGATGTTCACGTGAAACTCCGCGTGTTCGGCCAGCAGTTGCAGCTTCTTGTCGAGGACCTTCAAACTTTTCTTCGAAACTTCGTCGGGATTGACGTTATCGATCGAGATCTGCAGCCATTCCAGTCCGGCACGGTTCAAACGCTGAATGCGTTCCGCCACCAGAAAATATCCGTTCGTGATCAATCCGGCGATCATGCCGTTCGCGCGGATGCGGCGAATGATGTCGTCTAGTTCCGGATGCAGCAGCGGCTCGCCGCCCGAAATCGTGACCACCGCGGTGCCCAGCGCACCCAGTTTGTCGATGCGGCGGAACATTTCCTCCGTAAGCACGGGCTTCGAAAAATCGTCGAACTCGTTGCAGTAGGTACAAGCCAGATTGCAGCGCCGCACCGGAATGATGTGCGCCAGCAGAGGATGATCAGTCGAAGCCAAAGCACGCGCAGCCATGGACGCTCCGCGCAGGTTGCGGTGCAGCGCCTTGACACGGCGGCGTAGAGTTGTGAGGGCAGACGGCATAGTTCGATCTAATTTCTTATTACATCACGGATGCGGGATAAGTGCCGGCCTGGCAACAGCGTTCGGCGAAATTAGCGGGGCGAACGGTTCCACCGTGCTGCCGGTTGAAGGCTGCATTACTCACCGTAAATCGTGCCCGGCTTCCCGCAGCGCATCGAGTGCCGCTCTCTGAGAGCTCTCCTGAACCAAAACGTAATCCGTGTCGTAAGTCGAGATGCCAAAGATCGGGATGCCGCTCGTCGAGAGTGGCTCGATGAAAGACAGCAGCACTCCAGTCTGCGAAAAAGGAAACGGGCCTTCGAGTTTGAAGCAGACCCAGCGCAACCCAGGGTCGATATCTCTTGGTATGTTGACTGCCGGGCAAACGACAGAAAGTTCATCGGCAGTGCGAGTGATTGAGGTGAAGTCGCCCTTCATAGCCCACTCGGGGACGGCCGTGTCCGGAGCCAGGCGCATAATGGCGTAGGAATCCGGCAACCGCCGGAATTTGAGCGTGCGAAAGTTTCCTGCTCTGTCGTCCTTCATCTCGACCTGCACTGCATTGAACTCGGCGCTGCCAACGTTCTCGACCGTATGCGGCGGCAGCGGCTCTTGCCACAGCGGCGCCTTGATAGTCGGATCGTCGTCGCGTTGCCGCGTGTCGAGCAACACATTGCCCTGCCTGTCGCGGCGGATAAGATCGCTCCAGGCCGTTATAAACAGCACCCCGGGCCAGCGATGAGTGTGCAATGGGACGACCTGGCCCGGCAGAATGCGGGTGCGCACAACCCGCATCCGTTCGTTTTCCAGTAGGAGAGTATGGTGGCCAGGGGCGGCGACCAACGCGTCCAGCGAATCTGGCCACCGCCAGATTTCATTCGCAGCCCGTGATGACTCAGAAGTCATTCGAGACTCAGCCCTCCACGGCCTTGCGCAAAGCGGCCCTAGCCAACAGCCGCGTGGAATCCAACATCGGCAACGGGGACTGCTCCGGCGTCATCACCAACGGAATTTCCGTGCAGCCCAGAACTACCGCGTCGCAGCCTTCGTCTTGCAGAGCGCGAATCACCTCGGCGAGATAGACTTGCGTGCGCCGCAGGAATACGCCGTTGACCAGTTCGTCGAAAATGATGCGATGAACGCGCTCACGCTGCTCCGGGCCAGGAATGCGATGCTCGATGCCCGCAGCTTTAAGCTTCTCGCCGTAGACCGGGCCTTCCATCAGCGCGCGGGTTCCCAGAATTCCCAGGCGCTTATACCTGTGACGCTTAGCTTCGTTGGCGACCTCGACCGCAATGTGCAACCACGGCCGCGGCGAACGGTGCTCGACCAGATCGAAGGCCTGATGCACGGTGTTCACCGGAGCAATCAGAAAATCGGCCCCGGTTTTTGCCAACTTTTCCGCCGACGAAAGCATCAATTCGGCTACGCCTGCCCAGTCTTTGGCGTCAATGCACTTCACATAGTCAGCGAAGTTGTGGCCGTGCATCGAGACTTCCGGATGGCCGTAGGGCCCGAGCAAGCTTGCTCCCTCAACGCAGATAGTGCGGTAGCACAGTGCGGCGCCTTCCGCGCTGCAGGCGACGATGCCGATGTGGAGAGACATTCAGTGGCCAGTTAGCTTCTCAGCTGCGAATTATTCAGCTTTCGATTGTAGCCGGAACAACGGCGTATGGGCTGCTCTGGCGATATCGTTTTTCGAATTCTTCGCGGGTGCAAAGCGTCTTGATGTCGGTGATGCGGTCGACGGCCAGAATGCCATCGAGGTGGTCGATTTCGTGCTGCAGAAGTTCGGAAAGATTCCGGTCGTCCCCGACGGAAAGCTCGTGGGTCTCGCCATTCATGTCCTGATAACGCACCGTGATCTCGCGATGGCGTTCGACCTGCATGAAAACAGAGAGGAAGCTGAGGCAGGCGTCCCAGACGACGATCTTCTCTTCGCTCCGTCCGAGGATTTCCGGGTTGACCAGCGGCCATGGCTTCTCTCCGGGCAGCTGCAGAAAGATGACACGCAACCGCACGCCGAGTTGGGGCGCGGCAATGCCCCGGCCGTATCCGGTAGTGGCGCGCCAGCACGCAAGCGTATCGGCAAGGTCGTCGACCAGCGCTGCCACTTCGGGAGCAGAGGGATC
>JBEKWP010000092.1:0-15163 GCA_049512915.1 Candidatus Sulfotelmatobacter sp. | reverse complement strand
GCGGCCAACACAGCCGCTCGAACTTTCTTTGGATAAGAGTATTCAGTGTGGCCAATCAATTCAAAAGGTACATGGGAACGCCGGTGTATCCGCACCAACGCTACGTTGATGCCGTCGGCGGACGTCCCGCTCATTACCCCGGCCACAATCATGTCTTTCTTCGTCATTTCCCCAGCCGCAGGTTCTCCGCGCGATTCAGAGCTTCCAGCCGCACCTGCTCGCTGAATTCCCATAGCTTCCGGGAGAGCTTTTCGATATTCGTGGCAGATGGAGCCTTGGTTCTGCGCAATATCCGAGCAGAGTGTTTCTTAAAGGCCTGCACTCGCCGAACCGATTCCTCGACGCGTCTGGCAAACTTGGGGTCGCGCTCGACCGTCTTTGAGATCTTGTCGAAGGCTTGCGCGATGTAGTCCTCGCGATGGCAAACCAGGCAAAGATCTCCGCCGGCTCGAATGAATTCAACCGCCGCCGCTCCTACGGGTGCGGCCGACAAAACTCCTCCCATCTCCAGATCGTCCGACACAATCAGCTTGCGATATCCGATGCGCTTGCGCAGAATGTCGGTGATCCAAATCTTCGAGAGCGATGCCGGAGTCCGATCTTTCGTCACCAGCGGATACGCCGCGTGCGAAATCATCACCAGCGGCACCTGGGCGCGGAGCGTGCGGTAAGGCAGCAGATCCTCCTTCCAAAGTGTTTTCAAAGGCTTGTTGATCTCCGGCAACTCATGATGGCTGTCGAGCGTGCCCTCGCCCAGACCGGGGAAATGCTTGCCACATCCGAATACTCCCGCGGCCCGCAGGCCAGCGAGAAACTCGCGTGCGTAGGCAATCGTCTGGCGCGGATCTGCCGAAACCGAGCGCGTACTCATCACGCGGCGCGAAGCTTCAAACGCCAGATCGAGCACGGGAGCGAAGTCAACGTTGAATCCCAGCGCGCGGCAATTCTCTCCGATTACTTGCCCGTGTTTCCGAAAAAGTTTGCGATCGCCGGTCGCGAACACGTCTGCCGCCGCCGGAGTCGGACCAAGCACGTCGCGAAAGCGGTCTACACGCCCGCCTTCGAGATCGACGCAGGTAAACAATGGCGTCGAAACGCATTTCTGGCAATCGCGCAGCAGCCGCCAGGTCTGCTCGGCACTCTTTATATTGCGAGCAAACAGGATCACCCCAGCCGGCTGCAGCCCCGTGAGCAGGGAACTGAGCCGCGGTGTCATTTCCGCGCCGTCGAAGCCGACGATCAGAAGTTGGCCGACAGACATCAATGCCGAAGCTCCTTTCATCGATCCCCACGCTCCCCAGGAGATGAAGGGGCCCAGCGGACGACCGTCCTGAACCAGTGAGCGATGGCGATGAGAAAGGCTACGAGCGAAATCTGCATTATTATTGAGTCTGCAAAAGCAAGTGCGGGCCGCGCGGTCGGCGAAATGCGGAGATAGGTCGACGCGAGGGCGAGGCTGAAATGAGCCCCGAAGAGGGCGCAACCAATCTTCACTAGCCGGTTTGGCCATCTGAAGACAATGACAACGCAATAAACAAGAGCAAAAGCAGTAGCAAGGCGATTAAGTGTCCCCCTGACCGCGATCTGGCTCGGGGCACTCCACAGAATGTGTCGGATGTCACGTATCAGCATCAAGCTGAGGACAATGAAAAGCACCGCTAGCATCACAGTGGTCGTAAAATCGCTGTCCACCGTGATTTCGCCAAAGCGTGTAGGTCGGTCACTCATTCGATCTGCCCCTTCAACTCCGCCAACAAATTCAGCGCCTCCAGCGGCGTGAGCCGGTTCAAATCGACTTCGCGCAGCTTCTCCAGCACCGGCTGTGACAGCGGCGTGAAGATGGTCAACTGCGTCGCCGGCGGCGCGGCCCCGGGCGAGAGGTGCTCGGTCAACGCGCGTTCGGCCGACTCGTGCTCGGTCAACACCTCGCGCGCCCGCGTGATCACTTCATTCGGCAGCCCAGCCAGCTTGGCGACTTCAATGCCATAACTGCGGTCGGCCGCACCCGGCTGAACCTTTCGCAAGAATACGATCCCGCCACCGGTTTCCTTCACTGAAACGTGATAGTTCTTCACTCCCGCAAGCTGCTCAGCTAATTCTGTGAGCTCGAAATAGTGCGTGGCGAATAAAGTCTTCGCCCGGACGCGCGCGTGCAGATATTCGATGGCCGCCCAGGCAATCGCTAATCCATCATAAGTGGATGTGCCGCGGCCCACTTCATCCAGCAGAATCAGCGACCGCGCAGTCGCGGTGTGCAGGATCGCCGCGGTCTCCGTCATTTCGACCATGAACGTCGAACGACCGCGCGCCAGGTTGTCGCTGGCGCCGATGCGGGTGAAGACGCGGTCGATCACGCTGAGCCGCGCCGAGCGCGCCGGAACGAACGAGCCCATTTGCGCCAGGATTACGATCAACGCCGTCTGCCGCAAATAAGTAGACTTGCCGCCCATGTTCGGCCCGGTCAGCAGCAAGATCGCGTGCGTCGACGAATTCAGGTAAAGATCATTGGGCACGAAGCGCTCGCTGCCTCCCGCCATTTCCTGCTGCTCGATCACGGGATGCCGGCCCTCGACAATCTCCAGATCGCCCGCGTCACCAGCTGCCGTGGGCTTGACTGTTGAAGACATGAATTGCGGCCGGCAGTAGTTGCGCAGAGCCGCGATGTGCGCCAGCGAGGCCAGCACATCCACTTCAGCCAGTGCCAATGCCGTCTGCCGGATCCGCTTCGCTTCGGACGCAATCGCCGCTCGCAATTCGGTAAACAGACGCCGCTCGATCTCGGAAATCTTTTCCTGGGCATCGAGAATTTTGGCCTCGTACTCCTTTAGTTCAGGAGTAGTGAAGCGCTCGGCGCCCACCAAAGTCTGCTTGCGCTCATAATCCTGCGGAACCAGATGCAGGTTCGGCTTCGAAACCTCGATGTAGTAACCAAAAATGGAATTGAATTTGACCTTCAGCGAGCTGATCCCGGTGCGGCCCCGTTCCCGCTGTTCGATCTGTGCCAGCACCTGCTTGCTGTTGCGCGAGAGTTCGCGCAATTCGTCGAGAGTGCGATCCACGCTCGCGGCAATCACGCCGCCATCGGCGAAACTCAACGGAGGCTCGGGGACAACCGTCTTCTCGATGCGTTCGCGCAGGTCACTGAGTTCGTCGAGCAAGCTGTGCAAAGTCTTCAGGAGCTCTGCCGCGAGTCGTCCCACAGCAGCCTTGATTCCAGGAATTTTTCCCAGCGACGCAGCCAGAGCCAGTACATCGCGCGGATTCGCCGTCTCCAGCGTGACCCGGCTCAAAAGCCGCTCGAGGTCGAGCACGCCGTCAAGGGCGCGCCGCAGCTCCTCGCGCGCGATGATGTCCGTCACGCCCGCTCCGACGGCATCGAGCCGCGCATTGATTTCTGCCAGATCGAGCGAGGGCCGCAGTAACCAGGCCCGCAGCAACCGCTTGCCCATGGGCGTGACCGCAGCGTCGATCGAGCGAAACAGAGTGACGCCCGCATCCGTCCCAGCAAACAGCGGCTCGATCAGTTCCAGATTCCTGACCGTAACCGCATCCAGCACGAGACAGTTTTGCCGCTCGTACCAGCCGATGCGATCGACGTGATCGAGCGATCCGCGCTGCGTCGACCGGACATAATAGAGGATGGCGCCAGCCGCAGCCGCCGCGGCCGTCCGTCCCGCCAGCCCGAATCCCTCAAGGGACAGCACGCCAAAGTGATTTTCCAGCAGCGGGATGGCATGATCGGGCGCGAAGATCCAGTCATCCAGCGGAGTCTCGGCACAGGTAATCCCCGGTGCGCGGAGCTGAGGAGTTTGCGCGGGCGGTGGCTGCGTAGGCAAGGCGCGGCTGGTTTTAGTATCAAACAGCGGCGCCGCCGACCCGTACAATAATTCTTTGGGCCGCAGTTGCTCCAGCTCTTCCTGCACCCGCCGCAAGGCATTCTCGCCGGAAAATTCCGTCGCGCGAAACTCCCCGGTAGAAAGATCCAGCGCCGCAAAACCCACGTGCTCTCCTACCTGGGCCAGCGCCGCGAGAAAATTATTTTCCTCCGATCCCAGCAGGGAGTCGGCGGCTGTCCCCGGCGTGACCACGCGGGTCACTTCACGCCGCACTAATTTCGAGCCGATCTGCTTCTTCGCCAGCCGCGCATCCTCCATTTGCTCGCAGATCGCCACCTTGAAGCCTTTGCGGATCAGCTTGCCAATGTAGCCTTCCGCGGCGTGGTGCGGCACTCCGCACATAGGCACGGCGATGCCTTTCTCCTTGTTGCGCGAGGTGAGCGTGATCTGCAGCTCCTTGGAGGCGACAATCGCATCATCAAAAAAAAGCTCGTAGAAATCTCCCAGGCGGAAAAACAGCAACGCGGTAGGATGCTCTTTCTTGACGGCAGCATATTGCCGCATCAGCGGAGTGGACGGCTCGCTCATCGTTTCAACGCGCTTGGCGCGGATTATAACAAGTTCAGATTTCCCAGGTTTCAAGGTTTCAGGGTTTCAAGGTTTCGAAGGCGATCGCACACAGGGTTCGTCGTTGACCTTGGAACCTTGAAACCTTGGAACCTTGAAACCTTGGAACCTTGAAACCTTGCGACTCTGAAACCTTGCTTGACGCAGCTTCTCCCACAGTGTTTACCTAATACATGGAACTCCGCAAAGATCCCATCACTCGCTCCTGGGTCATGACGGGAGACGATCCGGCAGAATTCACGCCGCGCCCTCAACCCGCCTGCCGTTTTTGTCCCGATTCGCCCGAGGCCACTCAGGTGATCGCTGCTCTGCCCAGCGCTGCGGGCTGGTCGGCGCGCTCCATGGTGCATCCTGCTCCGCTCTACCATATTGAAGGCGAACCCGGCCGCCGCGGCGACGGGATTTATGACCGCATGAATTCGGTCGGCGCGCATGAAGTGCTGGTCGAGAATCCGCAGCATGACCGCCAGCTCTGGAATGCCAGTGACGATGAAATCGGAATGTTCCTGCGCCTTGCCGCCGAACGCATCCTCGATCTTAAACGCGACCCGCGCATCAAGTACGTCAGTCTCTACAAGGACTACGGTCCCAACGCCGGACAGGAGTTCGGCCATCCCACATCGCAACTCACAGCCACCATGTTCGTTCCCCGGCGTGTGCTCTACGAATTGCGCGCGGGACGCGAATACTTCAAGGAAAAAGAACGCTGCGTGTTCTGCGACATTCTCAACCAGGAAGAGCGCCAAGCCTCACGCGTGATCGAGGCCCGCGGCGATTACGTTGCACTCGGGCCCTACGCTCCCCGCGTCCCTTACGAGACCTGGATTTTGCCTCGCGACCACGACGCCTCCTTCGAGCGTACGGGGTTGTCGAAGCCGGGATTGCGCGTGAATCTGGCCGCGCTTCTGCGCCGCACGCTGCAGCGGATTCGCACCGTTACGGAAGGCTTCCACCTCGTGCTGCACACCTCGCCCAACAGCCTGCATCCCTCGAAAACTCTGGGCTATTGGAAGACCATCGATGACGACTACCACTGGCACATCGAGATCATGCCCGTCCTCGCCGCAAAAGCCCGCTCTTATACTTTCAAGGAGGTTTACTATTCGCCGGTGAGCTCCGAAACCGCGGTCAAGCAGCTGCGGGAGGCGAAGATCGACGGATGAAGTTTAGGAGATTAAGTTGAAACACATGCTTGTGGTGCTGTTGCTCGCGGCCACGTCCGCTGCCCAGACTGCCAATAGTCCATCGGAGAACAACGCTCCCTCGCCTGAAAAACAGAAAGTCCTCTGGCAAAAACTGGAGTCGACGATTCACGATGTCGACCAGAATCTCGACGGCGTGATGGGAGTGGCCATCGAAGACCTGACCACCGGCAAGCAGTTCTTGCTGCACGAGAATGAAGTCTTCGCGCAGGCCAGCTCGATCAAGATCACGGTACTCGCCGATCTGTTTCTCCAGGCGCAGCAGGGCAAGCTGAAGCTGACCGATCTCTACACCGTGGAGTCCGCTGACCTGGTTCCCGATAGCGATATCATGGGCGGGCTCACCCCCGGCGTCACGCGCATCACGTTGCGCGATCTTGCCACCATGATGGTCGCGGTCAGCGACAACTCCGCCACCAACGTTCTCATCGACCGCGTGGGGATGGCGAACGTCAACATCATGCTCGATTCCCTCGGACTGGCGCACACTCGCCTGCGCCGCAAGATGATGGATGTGGAAGCCGCCAGGCAAGGCCGCGAAAACATTTCCACGCCCCGGGAAATGATGACCTTGCTGGAAGATATTTATCGAGGAAAGCTGCTCGACAAAGAATCGACCGCTGAGTTCTTCAAAGTGCTGAGCACAAATAAAGATTCCTGGATTCCGCGCGACCTCCCGGCCGAGGTGAAGATCGCCAACAAGCCGGGCTCGCTTGAAGCCGTGCGCAACGATTCCGGCATCGTCTTCGTCGAAGGCCGTCCTTATGTGATTTGCGTAATGACCGCGTTTCTGGCGAACGAACGCGACGGCGAACAGGCCATCAGCAAGATTTCACTCGCCGCCTGGCGCATGTTCGACCGGCTCAGCCGCGCCTCGGAATATGGCCGGGTCGTCTCGCCCGGCAACGGAGCCCGTTGAACGTGCGGCCTCTGCTCATCGGCACGAAGGCGAAGTCCGCGCCACCAGCGCCCGCTAGGGCCGGCCTCCGGCGCGGCGCAGCAAGCGAATGACCTCGGCATTGTTTCGAACTTGCGCCCAGGTCAGGGGAGTGTAGCCGGCGCGGCTGCGCAGGTTCACATCCGCCCCCGCAGCCAGGAGCGCCTTCACAACGTCAGGGTTTGTCTTTGGGTTTCGGCAAGCAAGAATCAAAGCAGTTTGCCCGCTCTGATCCAATGCGTTTATGTTCTGCGCATTTACTCCTGCATTCAGGTTGGCGCCCCTTGCCGCCGACAGCAACTGCTGTACCGCTTTCAAGTCTTCTCGCGCCGCGGCCCGCATCAGGTCGGTCTCATCAGGATCCTCAAGGGTTTCGCCACCGCTCCCCAACTCGATCGGCCAGGCGATTGGAATGATCCGGACCACCTTGATGCCGATATCCCCATTCATCTTCTGAAAATCGTTCAGCCTGAAATAACCTCGCAACAAAGGCTGAATCTGTATCCCAATCGTCGATTGCCACGCCTGGCTCCCCACCGGACGCCACGTCGCAGCGGCGTCGTCCCACACTTGCAGGCGGAACACGCTGAAGCCGTCGGCCAGGTTCCACTCAAAATGCGCATCCAGATCGCGAATGAAGCCGGCGGGGCTGATCCAGACAACAGTGCAAATCACCAGCAGAGCTGCTACTGCGTAGGGCCATAATCTGTGGCCAGAGAAGCGAGATACGACCGCCGCCGCCAACCCCACCAACGCGATCGCTTCAATCAAGAAGCCCGCAGCGATGAGCGCTCCACCACCAATGTTCCACCAGCGCAGCCGCCAGTCCAGGAACCCGCCCTCATCAAAATGCCAAAATGGATTGAGATAGAGGGCCACCAGACCGGCAACAAACAGCACCGCTCCGGCCTCCAGTCCATAGAGTATCCAATTCATGCGGCGGATGTGCTTGGCGGTTGGGGTGAGCATCAGCGTTTGCCAGCGTCATGCGGACCGGCAAGAAGAGTATAGACATTGCGTGGGAAGGGAGGAATCAAAGCCGACACTACCGGGAACGGCATGAGGGAAACACGAATGACAGCTTATTGCGCTCCGGCCACCTTCGCGTGCGGCGATGGCGCCTGTGGGCGCAGAAGCTGCTTGGCCGCCTTCGCCTCCACCGGCGCGGAGAAGAAATGTCCCTGCCCCAGTTCGCACCCCAGCGCCTGCAAGGGTTCGAACTGACGTGCGGATTCAATACCCTCGGCAATCGCCTTCAACTTCAGTTTGTGCGCCAGCAGGATAATTAACTCTACGGTGTCGCGCATGTCGTGGTCGGCCAGCATTCCCGCAATCAGGCTGCGGTCGATCTTCAGCGCTGCAATGGGAAACTGCCGCAGCCCGCTCAAGGAGGAATTACCCGTTCCAAAGTCATCCAGGATCACACCGACGCGGAGTTTCTTGAGGTGCGAGATGACCGTGCCCGTCAACTTCGCATCGGCTGCCGCCACGTCTTCCGTCATTTCAAGGTACAGCCGCGATGGGTCAATCCCGGTCTGCCGCAGGGTCGCTTCCAGCCCGCTGACGAAAGGGAGATCGGCCAGTTGCCTGGCTGAGATGTTCAGGCTAACGCTGACGGGCGGCAGCGGCGAATTTTCAGTCCCAATCTTAGTGTCCCCGGCGCTGTCCCAGGCGTGCAACTGCTGGCATGCCTCCAGAATCATCCATTGGCCAATCGAGACCAGCAGCCCCGTGTCTTCCGCCGCGGCCATGAACTTATCCGGCGAAATGAGACCCTGCTCGGGATGCTGCCAGCGCAGCAGCGCCTCAAACCCGGTGATCTGCCTGGTCGCCAGATGCACGATCGGCTGGTAGTGCACGCGAAACTGGCGCTTCTCGAGCGCCTCGCGCAACTCGGATTCCAGCTTGAGTCGGTTGACCGCGTGGGTGTGGACTGCCTCGTCAAACACCTCGCAGCGCGACCCTCCCATCGCTTTGGCGCGGCGCATCGCGACGTCGGCGTCCACCAAAAGATCCTCGGCGCGCTCATGCGTGGGCTTGCTCAAGGCGATGCCCACGCTCGCCGAGGTTCGCACTTCGCTTCCTTCCATTAGAAAAGGCTCGGCCACGGCAGAGAGGATTCGCTCTGCGACCCGCATCGCGTTGCTGGGATCGCTCACCTCTTCGAGCAGGATGGTGAATTCGTCACCGCCCATGCGGGAAAGCACCGCATCCGTGGTGGAATTGTCAAACTGCGGGCGGGAAACGGTGTCGTCATGCCGTAAACTGGCTCCCAGACGCTGACTGATCTCGACGATCACGCGATCGCCAAGCGTGTGACCCATGGTGTCGTTGAAGGTCTTGAAGCCATCGAGGTCCACAAGCAACACGGCATGCTGCCGCTCCGGGTTGCGCCGCGCCCGGGTAAACAAGTGCTGCAGGCGATCGAGAAAGAGCTGGCGGTTGGGCAACCCGGTTAGAGGATCGTGAAGAAAGTTGTGCTCGAGTTCTCCTTCCGCGCGTTTGCGCTCGGTCACATCGCGATTCACGATGACCAGCTTGGCGACTTCGCCCTTCTCGTTCCGAATGGTGCTGGCCATCGACTCCAGCACCCGCCAGGAGCCATCCTTATGCCGGATGCGGTATTCCAGTTTTCTGCCCACTCCCGTGCTGCGGGCCTCGCGCGCCGCCTCCAGCACTTTCAGACGATCCTCTTGATGGATTTGCTCAAACGAAGAGGTGCCGCTGAGTTCCGCCGCCGAATAACCCAGAATTTTCTTATACGAGGGACTGTTGTAAAGCCGCCGCCCCTTCACGTCGACCAACGCGATCATGTCGGCTGCGTTTTCGGTGACGATCTTGAACAGCTCTTCGCGCTCCTTCGACTTCCGGCGAGTCAGGTACATGCGGAACTGCTGGTAAATCACCAGGATGCCGAGCGCGCCGAGAGCGACCCCGTACCATTGCGGCATTATTTTCTACCCAGGCTGAGAGGAAGAACGTCCGAAGCCGACCCTTCAAGGAGGCTATCGGCAAATATAGGCTGGATGATTAGCCGGCAACGCAGGTTTCTTTAGGGGGTCACCACGATCTTCCCAAACATCTGACTCCCCTCCAGATACTCATGCGCAGCCCGCAATTCGCTGAGGGGAAACACGCGGTCGACCACCGGCTTCAGTCGGCCGGCGAACACATGCCGTAACACTTCATGCAGCTCGCCCATGGTTCCCATATAGGAGCCGAGCAGCGTCAACTGCCGGGCAAACAGATGCCGCAGATCAAGCGCGACGTTCGGTCCCGTGGTCGCTCCGCAGGTCACCAGCGTGCCACCAGCCTTGAGCGATTTCACACTCTCATCCCAGGTCGCGGCACCCACGTGCTCGACCACGATGTCGACACCTTCTTTATTCGTGATCTTCCGCACTTCTTCGGAGATCTTCTGCTGATAGTGGTTGATGCCGTAGTCCGCGCCCAGTTCGCGGCCCTTGGCGAGCTTCGATTCGTCGCCCGCGGTGGTAATCACGCGGCAGTGAAAGAAGTTGGCAATCTGAATGGCCGCGATGCCCACGCCGGAACTTGCCCCGAGCACCAGAACGGTCTGTCCCGGACGAATTCCGGCTCGCCCCACAAGCATGTGCCACGCGGTCACAAAAACCAGAGGCACGCTGGCCGCCTGATTGAAATCGAGCGAGTCGGGAATTGGAATCACATTCGCGGCGGGCACGGCAATCAGTTCACAGTCTCCTCCATCGACACCATTGCCCAGCACGGTAAATGCGCGGCACTGGTTCTGCAGTCCGGCAACACACTTCTCGCAATGTCCGCAGTAATGCATAGGAGCGAGCAGCACGCGCTGCCCAGTCTTGAATCCGCCGACGTACTCGCCCGCCTCGACCACTTCGCCGGCAACGTCGCTGCCGAGAATGTGCGGCAGCTTCACTCCGGGCAGCCCCTTGCGCACCCAGATGTCGAGATGATTCAGCGCACAGGCGCGCACGCGGACCAGCACGTGGTCTTTGCGGGGCTGCGGATCGGGCACATCTTCGTAAGTCAAAACTTCCGGCCCGCCGAATTGATGAATGCGGACAGCCTTCATAACGTTCTCCCAAGAGCCTGAAGCTAACACAAAATGGTCTGAGTTTGACTCTCCCCTATTAACCGACTGATAATCAGACCTGCAAGTCGCCTCCCGCGTTATGGACATCTACGAGCAAATCGTGCAGCTCCGCCGCGACGGACGCCGCGGTGCTGTCGCTACGATCGTAAACGTACGCGGCTCGATCCCTTCGTTCAGGACTGCGAAGATGCTGGTGCGCGACGACGGGTCGATCGTCGGCACCATCGGCGGCGGTTGCGTCGAGGCCGACGTGTGGCAAGCGGCGCGCGAAGTCATGGAAACGGAAAAGCCCCGCACCCTGACTTTCGATCTGAATCAGGATCCGAAGTACGACACCGGCCTGGTGTGCGGGGGCACACTCGAAGTTTTCATTGAGCCGGTATTACCTCCAGCGTTACTTTATATTTTCGGTGCAGGTCACGTAGCCGCGAACCTTTGCCAAGTCGCAGCCAACGCAGGATTCGACCCCATCGTCACCGACGACCGCACCTCCTACGCGACCAAGGAACGTTTTCCGGCCGCTCGCGAAGTGCACGCGCTCGATTTCGGTGAAGCGACGAAGCAGCTTGATCCCAACGAAACTTCCTACATTGTCATCGTCACCCGCGGTCATCGCGACGACATGCGACTGCTGCGCTGGGCCGTGCAGACCCGCGCCCGCTACATCGGGATGATTGGCTCCAAGCGCAAAGTGATCGGAATCTTTAAATCGTTACAGGAGGAAGGCGTGCCCGCCCATCTGTTCGACCGCGTCCACGCCCCCATCGGGCTCGACATTGGCGCCATCACCCCTGAGGAGATTGCGGTTGCGATCACGGCAGAGCTGATCGCATTTCGCCGGCACGCGGGTGCCGGCTTGCCTCACATGAGCTGGTTCAGGTCACAGGAATCGCAGCCTGAACCGAACGAAACACCGGACGCGCGAGAAGGCGCGCTCGATGAGCGTGAGTAAACTGTTGATTGATGACTTCTGACTGCTGATTGTGTAGCGAGGCCTCAATCAGCTATCTGCAATCGACAATCAGCAATGCTTCAGCGTTTCCTGTTATCTTCGCCGCATGATTCGCGCTTCCACCTTCGCCGGAGTGATTCTTGCCGCAGGAGACTCCTCGCGCATGGGCCGGGATAAAGCATTGCTGCCGTGGCCCCCGCCGGTGGCCGGCCAAGCGATTTCCAACGACACATTCCTCTCGGCCGCAATTCGTTCGCTCTTGCTGTCCACCGATTTCGTTGTGGTGGTGGTCGGACAAAATGAACCGGGGCTGGCGCCAATTATTTATGCGGACGGGGCGTCTCTGGTGGTCAACAAAGATTCGAGTCGTGGTCAGTTCAGCTCGTTGCAGATCGGCCTGAGCGAAGTGCTCAACCGCGGACGCGACGCCGCCATGGTCACTCCGGTTGATCGCCCTCCGGTGAGCCCCGCGACCCTCCAGATTCTCCACGATGCCTTCGAAGCTGCCGATCCGAATACCTGGGCCGTCGTGCCTGAGTTTTCCGGCAAGCACGGGCATCCCTACCTGGTGGGCCGTGAAATGATCGAGGCGTTTCTCCGGGTCCCGGCTACGTCGATCGCCCGCGACATCGAGCATCAGCATCAGGAGCACATCCAGTATGTGCCGGTTGACGATCCTCTGGTCGCCCTGAATGTCAACACTCCGGAGGACTATGCGGCACTCCTGTCGCGCTCCCTTTGACGGCCCCGCGCCGTTGCGCGTTTTCATCGAGCACGTTATCGTCGATAGATGAACGCTGCCGAGTCTGAAACATTTTCCCCCGTCACCAATGAATTTCTCGATTCGACTCTCCGTCTTGAGTTGCGCGTTGCCGCCTTCGATTGCGACGGCACGTTGTGGTCGGGCGATGCCGGGGAACGCTTTTTCGACTGGGAATTGAGAGAGGGCGAACTTATTCCGCGAGACCTCGAACGCCCGCTGCGGGAGCGCTACGCCGCCTACAAGCGCGGCGAAGTGGATGAAACCACGATGTGCGGCGAAATGGTGACGATGCACCGGGGGATTCCAGAGGTGAAGATGATGGACGCCGCCACGCGCTTCTTCGACCAGTTTTTTGTCACGCAGATTTTCCCCGAGATGCGGGAACTGGTTCGCCGCCTGCAGGAAAATGGTTGTGAGGTCTGGGCCGTGTCGTCTTCAAATGAATGGGTAATCCGTGCCGGGATGAAGCATTTGGGCATCCCTGAGAGCCGCGTGCTCGCTGCCCAGGTGGAAGTCGAGCGAGGCATCGTTACTGATCGCCTGATCCGCGTGCCTTCCGGCGTGGGCAAGCCGGAGGCTCTCCGCGAGGTCGTAAAGAAAGAAATTGACGGCGCTTTCGGTAATTCCCGTTGGGATCGGGACATGCTGGCGATGGCAAAGCATGCCTTCGCGGTGAATCCAAATTCTGATCTCGAGGCCGTGGCCCGCGAGCAGGGCTGGCGAATTTATTTTCCCGAAGGCACGCGTCCGCGGAGTTGACTGCGCTGCCCGCCGCTCGCCGTTTACAATTGGGACAGCAAATGTATTCCGCCCAGCTACTCGATCATTTCCAGAATCCTCGCAACACGGGAGAAATTGCCGATGCGGACGCCACGGCAGAGATCGAAAATCCCGCCTGCGGCGACGTGTTGCGGCTGACCCTGAAAGCCGGCGGAGGCCGAATTAGCGGGGCCCGGTTCAAGGCAAAAGGATGCGTGGCTTCCATTGCCTGCTCTTCGGCGTTGACGGAATTGATTGTAGGCAAGACGCTGAACCAGGCTCACGAATTGCGGCGTGAGGACGTGATTGCCGCGGTCGGCGGCCTGCCCCAAGCTTCAACCCACGCCGCGCAGTTGGCCCTCGACGCACTTTCGGCAGCGCTGAGTAAGATCGGAAAGTAGTGCAAAGCTCATGCCACTTTCGCACACCCCGCGCCGCATCGCCTGCCTGCAACCCAGCGCGACCGTCATTCTCGCCGCCGTTGGGGAACTCGAGCGCGTGGTCGCCTGCACGAAGTATTGCGCGGATGTAGTTCCTGAAATCATGGCGCGGCCGCGGACTATCCTTGCCGACTCCTGGACGGCCAATGCCGGGCAGATTATCGCTGTTGAGCCCGACCTCGTCGTCGCCTCGGTGCCTTACCAGGAAAAAGCGGTGATCGAAATACTCAAGTCTGGAACTTCATTTCTAGGGCTTGCGCCTAAGAGCCTTGCCGATGTCTACGCGGACATTGCCCTCATTGCCGGGGCAGTCGGGGCCAGCGGTCGCGGCGAAGAAGTTATCGCTGGCATGCAGCAGCATATCGAACAAGTTCGCCGCCGCACGGCTGGACTAGTTCGTCCAAAGGTTTTCTGCGAAGAATGGGGCAAGCCGCTAATTGCGTCGCAGGCCTGGGTTGCGGAACTGGTGGAAGCTGCTGGTGGTGAGTTTCTGGGCGCACCGGGACGGAAAATCTCCTCCGAAGAAGTCGCCGGCATGGATCCTGACATCGTGATCGCCGCGTGGTGCGGAGCGGGCGACCGCGTGCCGCTGGAGAAAATCGTTGCTGAACGCAAGTGGCAGGGGACTCGCGCCGCTCGCGCGTCCCGCATCTATTGCGTGCGGGACGAGCACCTCAACACGCCTGCCCCCACGCTGCTGCGTGGTCTCGACGCCCTGGCCTTTGCCATCCATCCCGAAATTTTTGCCCGCACGGAAGGAATCCGGCAGATTACTTGCGTTTCATCTTCCACAGCCGCGAATCTCCCCCTCTGAGTTAAGATTCTCCTCATGCACGTCACTACCCGAATCGAAGAGGTTCGTAACGAAATCACAGCACTCGCCCAAGCGGCGCCTACGGCCAAGGATCTTATGCAAGGCGTCTGCAAGCTTTTGCATGAGCGCATGCTGAAATATAACTGGGTTGGCTTTTACATGCTCGAAGCCGGCGCCCAACCGCCCATGCTGGTGCTGGAGGCTTTCGTGGGCGCTATGACTCCGCACACGCGAATTCCGCTCAACCAGGGAATTTGCGGGGCCGCCGCTTCCAGCGGCAAGACCATCGTGGTCGACGACGTCAGCAAAGACCCTCGCTACCTGGCCTGTTCTCTGGAGACAAAGTCTGAAATCGTTGTGCCTATCTTCGTGAAAAATCAGGTGGCTGGCGAACTCGACATCGACAGCCATTTCCCCGCGGCGTTCGGCGTCGACGACCAGAAACTCGTCCAGTACTGCGCCGAAGTTGTCGGGAAAAAGCTGGAAAAGGGTCACTGAGCCTGGTTTCCCGGTAAACCACGAATTCAAACGGGAATTCATTCGTCCTCCGGAATGGGCAATTTTATGAAACGGGTGGTCGCAGCCGTAATCGAGAAAGATGGGAAGCTGCTGGTCTGCCAGCGGACACGGCATCAGACCATGCCGCTCAAGTGGGAATTCCCTGGAGGAAAGATTGAAGAAGGTGAGCAGCCTCGCCACGCCCTGCGCCGCGAGTTGGAGGAAGAATTAGGTATCCA
>JBEKWP010000091.1:0-15166 GCA_049512915.1 Candidatus Sulfotelmatobacter sp. | reverse complement strand
CTGGCTCTGCGCTCGGCATACAGCGGAAATGCCTCACAGAGGTCGAGCACCTGCTTGCGGACTTTGCCCAGCAGAGCGGCGTCGTTCCGCTGCAACAGCGCCTCCGCGATCCAGTGCCCGACCTGCCGCATCTCAGCTTCTTTCATTCCGCGCGTAGTCAAGGCGGGAGTACCGATGCGGATGCCGCTCGGCTTCATCGGCGGATTGACATCGAACGGAATGGCATTCTTGTTGACCGTAATTCCAGCCTCGCCCAGCGCCTTTTCGGCTTCACTGCCCAGCATACCCTTGGAAAATACATCGACCAGCATCAGGTGCGTGTCCGTTCCGCCAGAAATGATGCGGAAGCCCTCGTCGGCCAGCGTCTCGGCCAGCACGTTCGCGTTGGCCACAACTTGCTTCGCATAATCGCGGAACTCGGGCTGCATCGCTTCCTGAAAACAAATCGCCTTGGCCGCGATGATGTGCATCAGCGGACCGCCCTGCATCCCGGGAAAAACAACCTTATCGATCGCCGCTGCGAACTCGGCCTTGGAAAGAATCATCCCTGCTCTCGGTCCACGCAGCGTTTTATGGGTTGTCGAAGTAACGATATGCGCGTGCGGCACCGGGGAGGGATGCACGCCTCCAGCGACCAGCCCGGCAAAATGCGCCATGTCGACCAAAAACAGTGCCCCCACTTTGTCAGCGATCTGGCGCATGCGGGCGAAGTCGATAATGCGAGGATAGGCGCTGCCGCCGCCGATGATCAGCTTGGGGCGTTCCTGTTCCGCCAGCTTTTCCAGCGAGTCGTAGTCAATCGTCTCCGTCTCTTTGGTCACGCCGTAAGGAACGATCTTGTACGTCTTCCCGGAAAAATTCAGATGATGCCCGTGCGTCAGGTGGCCACCGTGGGCCAGATTCAATCCAAGAATAGTGTCGCCGGGCTGCAGCACGGCCGCGTAGGCCTCCATGTTCGCCTGCGAACCGGCGTGCGGCTGCACGTTGGCATGTTCAGCGCCGAATAATTGCTTGGCGCGGTCGCGCGCCAGGTTCTCGACCACATCGGCGTACTCGCAGCCGCCGTAGTAACGCTTGCCGGGATATCCCTCAGCATACTTGTTGGTGAAGACCGAGCCCGCGGCTTCAAGCACGGCTTCGCTGACAAAGTTCTCCGACGCAATAAGCTCCAAGCCCTCGTGCTGCCGTCGCGTTTCATTGTCGATGGCGGCCGCAATCTGCGGATCGGCTTCGTACAGCGGGCGGTACATCTTCGTACCTGGGGAATTCTTCATGATGTTTTCCTAGGGTGTTTCGTACACATTAGGCTGGTGACGCTCCATAAATCGCTCCGGCGCCTTCACCGGAGTGAAGCCAAACTGCGAATAAAGTCCATGCGCATCGCGGGTGGTCAGAATCCAGCGGCGCAGATTTTGCAGCGCAGGATGCTCGGTAATGCACTGCATCAGCCACTTGCCGAGCCCGCGTCCGCGGTGCGCTTCCAGCACGAACACATCGCCAACATACGCGATGGTAGCGAAATCGCTGATCACGCGGGCGAAGCCAATCTGCGACTGCCCCTCGTAAATGCCGAAACATAGCGCGTTCTCAATCGATCGGGCCACAACTTCGCGCGGGATGCCCCTCGCCCAATAGCAATTCGTCAGAAAACCGTGAACCACATCCAGACTCAGGCGCTCACGGTCGGTACTGATCAGGAGTTCGCCCCGCCGGTACTCCACCGAAGCTTCGGAATCGAGGATGCGTCCCGCCATGCCCACATTCTACCGCCTAACCGCTACTCAAACGCCGTTCGCAGGAACGAGGCCAGTTGCCACCCATCCATGTAATTGTAGGGAGCCTCACCCATCGTGTAGTGACCGCAGGGAAGGACGACAACCTTGTGATCGAGTCCACGACGCTCGAATTCCGCCACCACATCGCGCGAGAGTTCAGGCAGGAAAGTCAAATCGTATTTCGCGTAAATAATGAGCGACTTCCGCGGCCAGCGTGAGAATTGCTCGAAGTACGCCATCGGACTAACCGCCAGCCACGACTGCCGCAAGGTCTCCAGGTCGATGTGCGATTCGATGCCCTGCCGGATGTGCCGCGTCGACTGGCCATGCCACACCACGTCGGCGACATAAGTGGAAGCATGATTGAACGCCGCAACTCGAATGCGTGGATCATGCGCCGCCGCGATGAACGCGTAACAGGAACCGAGACTGGTGCCGACAATTCCCAGCTTGCTGTAACCCTGCTGCTCGAGCCAATCGAGACAGCAGCGGACATCCACCACTCCCTGCCGCACCGCATCGAGCGTGCGGCCAATGTTGGCGGAGACGGCATAATCAGCGCGGCTGGTCTCGGCCGGCATGCGGATATCGTGATAAGGCATGCTCAGCCGCAGCACCGCGATGCCCAGCATGTTGAGAACCTTGCAGAGGCTCACGTAGGCAATTGCGTCCGCGTTCCAGTGCGGCAGAAGCACGATGGCGCGCCTTCCACGCGCCGGGAACCAGCGCGCATTCACCAGATTGTTTTCCGCGTACGGAGTTTTCACCGGAGCAGTGAATCGCAGGAACTCGGCGAACGTTCCTTTTACCTTCGCTTCAAGCTTCGGGTCCGGAACTTCGCGCGTGGAAAAAACCTGCACCTCGCGCTTCTCCAACCGGAAGTCGCTTGCCGCCTTGTAGGAGTAAAACTCATCACTGTCGGCGACAATGCGCCGGTTGAAATCGACAAGGAATTTCGCCGGATCGTCCGCAGCCTGCCCTGGCTGCCAGCCATTGCGGCAAGGCCAGTCCCGCGCATATTCGAGCCCCCACTCGAGCGGACGCACCACGCGATTGTTGTCCACCGAAGTGAGCCGGTGTTCCCAGTCGTACATCCATTGCGCGTAACGCGAAGGCATCGTCAATCTTCTAGTGTAACAAGTGAAAATCGCTAGGCTCACGCGCGGCCATTCAACGGTCATATTCAGCAGGTGGCGCGGAGTATTTGGTCCTTAAACGGGAGGTCGAGGAGAAATGCCTCTGAATTGTGACCTTCGTCACTGAGAACCGCAGCAAGTCACGGTAACAAGACTAAAGCAGTGCCTCAGTATGGGTCTGCTTGTACTGTAACTACGTTTGGAGTTACAATGCTTATTGAATGGGACGAAGCCAAGAACCGCACCAATATCCGAAAGCATGGCTTCGATTTCGCCGATGCAGAAGAAATGTTTCGTGGGGCGCTCGTCGTGGCAGCCGATACGCGAACGGACTACGGCGAGAGCCGATGGACCGGACTTGGCATGGTCGGACGGCTCCTGGCGCAGGTCGTGTTTGCCGAGGTCGATGATGAAACCCTCCGGATCATCTCACTCAGAAAGGCAACAACTCGTGAAAGGCAGGAATTCGAAAAAGCCATCAAGGACTGATTGGAGGCGCATCGACGCGATGCGTGATGAAGACATAGATTTTTCCGACGCGCCTGAGCTGGGACCGGACTTCTTCAAGAACGCTATTCTTTGGCCAGGGCCGAAAAAGCAGATCACCCTGCGCGTCGATCCTGACGTGCTGACGTTCTTCCGCAAGCACGGCCGCGGCTATCAGACCACAATGAACGCCGTCCTGCGCAAGTATATGGAAGCCAGAAAAGAGAGAGCCTAGAGCGCGGTCAGCTTCCGTACCTTCGCGGCACGCGCTTCGAAATATTGCAGAGAATCTCGTAGGGCGAGCTGTTAGCCAGTCGCGCATGCTCGAGCGCGTCAATGCTCAAACGGTCGTGGGTTCCAAGCAGGATCACCTCATCGCCGACCGCGATCCCTGGAATGCCGGTCACATCCACCAGCGTGAGATCCATCGAGATGCTGCCGATGATGGGCGCGTAGTGGTCGCGGACGATCACGCGGCCGCGATTCGAAAGCTGCCGGTTATATCCGTCGGCGTAGCCCACGGGCAGCACGGCAACGTGCGCCGGCGCCCTGGTCACATAAGTTCCGCCATAGCCCAGAGCCTGGTTGGCGGCGAAATCCCGCATGGAGAGAATTCGCGTCTTCCAGGTCAGCACCGGCTTCACGGCAAGCCGCAGGGTGCCGCCGCTTACTTCCCTGCCCGCACGCTGGAACGGAAGATAATAGCCGTAGAGCGCAACGCCTGGCCGCACCATGTTGTTCCACGTTTCGCGCCGGGAGATCAGCGCGCTGGTGTTCGCCATGTGAATCAAATCCGGATCAAATCCCGCCGCCCGCACCATGCGCTGCGCCTCTTCAAAGCGGCGCTCCTGCTCGGCAACCGAAGGCGCGTCCATAATCTCTGAAGAAGCCAGGTGGGTCGAGAGCCCTTCGAGAATAAGATGCGGAGCCGCGCCGAAAGCTTTCAGCACAGCGGGAAGTTCAGCCAGCGACACACCGAGCCGGCCCATTCCCGTATCCACTTTCAAATGCACCGCATGCCGCACCGTGCCGAACGCAGCCGCGCGCTCCAGAGACTCGATGTGCCACGGCTCCCACACCGTGGGGGTGAGCCGCGAGCGGACGATCTCGCTCTCTTCGCCTCGCCAGAAGCCCGTCATGAGCAGGATTCGCGACTCACTGCCTGCCTCGCGCAACGGGATCGCCTCATCGAGAGACGTGACGCCCAGCCAGGTTGCGCCTTCCGCCTGCAAAGCGCGCGAGCATTCCACAGCGCCGTGGCCGTAAGCGTCAGCTTTCACCACCGCGCACACGGTTACCCCCGCGCCTGCGTGCTTCACCACCGCGCGGAAGTTTTGCCGCAGAGTGGCCAGTGAGACTTCCGCCCATGTTGGGCGGGTAGCCACTCGGCTCAGAATTTCTACAGTGGACGCCACTGGGTCGATTATAGCGGGAGGGCATCGCCCCCTCAGGTTACGCTCGGGCTACTCCCGCGTGATGCTCCCCGGCTGTGTCGGCTTGCCCGTCAGAACCTGTCCATAAGAATCCGCCCGATCAGTTTCCCATCAGCGAGAAATTCACTGTGATCTCCGTTTCCACCTCGACCGGTTCGTTGTTCAAAATATAAGGCCGGTAACGCCATTGACGGACGGCCTCAATTGCCGCAGGCACGAGGATAGGGTGGCCGGCCAGCACTTTGAGATTCTCGATTGTGCCTTGCTTGCTAATCACCGCCTGCAGTACAACCTGACCCTGAAGGCGCGCAGCCCGCGCCAGCGGCGGATACGCCGGCACGATCTTATGAACCAAGTCACCTTCACTCATATGGGAGACGGAGATCGGGTGGGTCGCGACAGCTGGCGCTACCGGCATAATCGGGCGCGTGCCGGCGCCGAACGAATCGATCATTCCATCTGGAGCGCCGGGCCCTGAGGATCCTGAAACATACCCGCCCGGACCTCCAATCTCAGGCGGACCATCGTCATTAACCGCCGAGGGGTCAGTCCGAAATCGCGGAGATGGTCTGAGAAAGATGCTCGGGCCACTGGGTGCAGCGGTGTTTGCACCCGCGTGCGTTCTGACCGCAGGAGCCTCAGCCAGAGGTTCTCCCATACTGACTGGCGTCGAGAGCTGGCGAAACAAAGGCAGGCCCATGGGACGGAGCAGCGACAAAACCAGCAACCCACCGACGGCCACCGCCTGCAATCCGAACGAGGTTAAGGTGGTCAACCCGCGGCGCGAACGCTCGTCCCATGACGAGTTGAGAGTGTCGTCAAACATGGTGTCCTCCTGAATGAACCCGGTTACAGTGAAGGACACCGAACGTGGTTGCGGAGGACTCGACGGAGCAAAGAAAAAAGGCCGCGCAAAAACGCGGCCTGCGGAACTTTTCCGACACTCGTGGTGTCGCGAAGAAAACTACTTGGGTTGCGGGGTTGATGCCGGAGCTGCCGGCTTGGGCGCTGCAGGTTTCAAAGGCGCAGGTTTGGCTGCTCCTGTAGCCGGGGCCGGGGCGGGCACGCCCGATTGCGTGTTGTAAGCATCCACCACCGCTTTGGTGATGTCCCCCTGCTCGCCGTACCAAAGTATCGGACTTTGCGGCCATGGGTTCGAAGTGTCCACAATCATGGCGAAGCCGTTGTCCTGCGCGTGCTTCACGATCACCGGCGCCATCTTCTGCAGAATGCGCTGAAAAATCTCTTTTTGCTGGTTCTGCGCATCTTCCTGAGCGTCCTGCACCGAGCGATCGAAAGACTTCTTCTTGGTCTCGATCTGCTTTACCAGGGTGGCGCGGGCATCGTCGTTCAGCTTGTCACCCTGTTTCTGCAGTTGTTCCTGCAGACTCTGGAGTTCGTCGTTCTGAGCCTTCAATTCGCTTTGTTTGGGCTCCAGCTTTTTGCGCAAGACTTCGAAGTCGCGCTGGCCTTCGTTGGAACCGAGCACCGCCTGCTCAATGTTGATGGTTCCGAGCTTGGAACCGGTGCCGGTCGCTATTGTTGTGGTGGGCGCCGCGCTTGCGGGCGAACTGGCCGCACTCGCTGGAGCGGCACCACCGGTTTGGGCCCATGCAGAAATGATTGAGAAAACCGCAATGGCCGGGAAGGACCGCAGAAACTTGCTTGTCATTGGATCGCTTAAACTCCTTGGAATGGTTCCGGTAAACAGGTTCCGGGAATGAACTCAGACTACCCTCTTCAGGCTACACCGGGCCGCACTCACGAGGCCGGCGTCTTGCGTTGGTTCTAACGACCGCTGCCGAGCATCGCGTTGTCGAGCATCACCTGGAGACAAGACGCACTGGGTTGCGAGCGTCACACGCCGGGGTTGCGGACGTGCCGTCCACCCCTGATCAGCTTTCTCAATGGTGTGGATCAATAAGATTATAGAGAGCTTCCTCCGCTGGCGTCAAACCTTACGGCGCCAGGCAGGCGGTCGGAACCCAGCCCTGGAACCCGGCTTTAGAACGTGGTCGCCACGGTGAAGCGGAATGTCTTGCGTGGCTCGCGCAACAGGAAGCTCGGAGAGTAGACAGTCTTGGCGAGGTTATACGTGTAGCTGCCAGCCGCCTCGCTCTGCCCGGAGGGGAACATGCTGCGCGTAATGGGTATCGGCGAGTCCGCCGCGTTATCCAACCGCAGTGGGTTATAGGCCCAGTAGATGCGGAAGGGTGCGTTCACTACCGGCAGGAACATCTGGAGTTCAAGGCCGGTCGACATCCGCGGACGCCAGTTGGTCGTACCCAGGACCTGCAAGTCCTGCGATGGCTCCGGGTTCAACAAAGAGCCCGGGGAGCAGGTATTGGCGGTGGCAGTCTGCGACAGGATAGGACATCCCACGGGAGTCCCAATCACGGTCTGGTATTGCTCCGCCGCAATCTGCAACTGCGATCTTCGCAGGATGGGGTCAATGCCCAAGTCGACAAACGGAGCCAGAGCAACTGGTCCATAAATCGTGATGCGGTACTCCATGTTGGTCACAATGCTTAAATCGCCGCCGGGGAAGGTGATCTGATCAATCGGAATCGGTATAGTCACATTGCCCGCCCGCGGATTCTGCGGGTTCAGGGGCACAGGCGTTCCATCGGAATTGGTCAGCGTGATCGATCCCACGTTCGGCAGGAATGCCACCGGGGAAACCGAACGTATGTCAAAGCCGCGGAGATCGTTCTCGCCGCCCATGTAAGCGCGCTGGAACGGCGGCGCGACCAAACCACCATAGCCGGTGATGAAAGATCCCTGCACGTTGAAGCCCAGCGCATTGCGCCGGTTCTGCATCGGAATGAACTTCTTGTACTGAACGATCGGCCGGACCGATCGAATAGTTCCTCCCAATCCCGCGAGCTCCATTCCGGCCGTAAACTGGTGCCCGCGGTGAGGCGAGATCGGACTGTCCAGCGTATTGAAAGAAAAGTTGGGAAAGATCTTGCTGGTGATGATTCCATCGAGGGCGACAGGGCCGGAAACACCGCGGAACGCCAGGAACTCGAACAGATTCTTGGACGCCGAACTCAGGGCTGCCAGAGAGGATCGGTCAAACGAATAGGTAATCCCGAGGCGCTTGAAAGAGCGATGCAGCGGGTAGCTCAACGATGACGTGAACCCGGCGCTCTGTTGGGTGTAATTCTGCAAATTCTGCAGCACGGCGTTGGGCAGGTTGTTCAGGTTCTGCCCGCTGAAGATCGAGAGCTGCCGGGCCTGATCGTATTTCGTCTTTGTGTAGTAAACGTTGAAACCGAACTGCAGCGGCCGGTCAAACATGTAGGGCTGCGTGAAACCGAACCGCACGCTTTTCGCCAGGTTGCCCGCGCTGACCTGCATCTGCAGCGTCTCACCCAGACCCAGGAAGTTGTTGGTCGCATAGTTCAGTCCCACGAAAGCGCCTTCCAGCCCGCTGACGCCTCCGTTGAGGCCAATGCTGTTCTTGCCTCTCTCATGGATCTTTAAGGTCAGATCGACCAGCCCGTCTTTCTCATCCAGTTGGCGAATCGTGGTGTTGGGGTCGTCCGGCCTCAACTGGTCGAAGTATCCCAGTTGATTCAAGCGCAGCAGGCTCATTTCCCAGCGCCGCGAGTCGTAAACATTGCCTTCCTCCAGCGCGATCTCGCGCCGGATCACTTTGTCTCGGGTGGTGGTGTTGCCCTGAAATTCGATGCGGCGCACGTAAAACTTCTTGCCTTCGTCGACATCGATGTCGAGAAAAATTAGCTTCTTGTCGTCGTCAAACCGGGTGTCAGGGATGGAAGTGAAGTTGATGAAGCCCAACTCGCCATAAGCCTTGCGCAGGTTCTCCAGGCCCTTGGCGACTTTCTCCTTGCTGAAGACGTCTCCGTCCTTGATGGGAAAGATGGCTCGCAACGCCTTCACGTTCTCGACCGCCTTGTTGTTCTTGAATGTAATACCGCCCAGCGTGTAGCGCTCTCCCTCATCGATGGTCATCGTAATGTCGACAGATTTGCCCCGCCCTCCCTGCAACAGCGGGACGTGGGCGCCGGCGTGGCCGGTGTCGTGAATCTCTGTCTTGGGCTGGCCCACGGTGTTCATCTTGAAGTACCCGCGATTCTGGTATTCATTGCGGACTCGTTCCGTATCTTCGTCCAGCTTGGTGGCGTCGTAGGTCCGGGCGAAAATGTCTTCCAGGAAGATCGAGTGGGGGATGCCGATGGGCCGCAAGTTCTTCATGGCGTACCGCAGCACTCGCGTTTTGACGTTCTTGTTGCCTTCAAACTTGATCTTGCCCACCTTGACCTTGGGACCTTCTTTCACCACAAACGTGATCCCGATCGCAGCCGGTGGAATCTGCCGTATTTCGGTCCGCACCGTCGAAAACTGCCGCCCATGTTCAGCCAGCAGGCCTTTGATCGTCACTTCGGCTTTCTTGACCTTGGTCGGGTCGTATTGACTCTCAACCGATAATCCGACTTTCGCTTCTTTGAAGCGGTCCAACACATCGCTGGTCGAGACCGAACTCAAGCCCACATAATTGATCTCGCGGATGGTCGGCTTTTCTTTGACCGTGATAATCAGCCGCCACCCTTTCGGAGTCTCTTCCCGGCTGAAGCGGATATCCTCGAAATAACCCGTGTTCCACAGCGAATTGAAGTCGCGCTCCAAGGCGGCGGGGTCATAAATGTCGCCGGGATGCGTGAAGATACGTGCCTTGACCGTCTCGGCGGGAATGCGACGGTTTCCCTGAACATTGATCTCAGAGATTATGTCGCTTTGCGCCCAGCTCGCCGGGGCGGACAGAAGCACCAGAGCGGTCGCGATCCCGAGCATGCATCCCATCCCCTTCAACCCACGGCAAAGCCGTGCGAATGAAGAAGATGTGGGATGAGCAGTGCCGGAAGAACCGTGGCCGCGCCCGGACACAGCAATGTCTCGATGAGAGCAAAAATGAATCGCTACGACCTCAGCCTCTGGGATATAGGAAAACGATCATTATACGGTAGTTAAACAAAAAGCGTCCAAGCGGCCACTCTTGACGATGGCTTCATGGAAAGGGCTTGGCCAACTCCACCTCCACCAAGACGGAATAAAACGTGGCGGAGTTGCCCAGATCGGAAAGTTTTTCTGAGGTCAACACATTGATATTTCGGAATCCGGGGCCCAGCTTGGCCCAGTTTAGCCTTGCCGAAACCACTCCCGGCTGAACCGCGCCATCTACACGGGCTTTCAGAAAGATTTCTCCTCGACGGTTGTACACCCTCACCGTTTCTCCGTCGGCAATTCCACGCGTCCCGGCATCGGTGGAATGCATCTCCAGCAAGTTTGTTTCTTCCATCGCTTCGATGGAGGGCTGGTTGGCGAAAGTTGAATTCATGAAGTTGTCGGCCTTGCGCGCCAGGAGTTCCAGCGGAAAAGCTGCTCCCTGCTTACCATGCCGCGATTCTTCCGGGGGCTTGAACTCGGCAACCGGATCGAGCCCCAGCGCCTTCATCGCTTCGCTGTACAGTTCAGCTTTGCCCGAAGGAGTGCGGAAGTTGCCGCTGGCAAATGGGAGAAACGGCTCTGGCTGGCCACTTGCGGCTGACCTCCGGCCACTGAAGTTGAGCCGCACCTGCCGTTCCTGCTGCAGTCGCTCGCGGCTGAGGCCCTCGAGCCACGGATTCTTAGAGGCAAGCGCGCCATCGATCATCTCGTCGATCGTCTCGCCGAAGCACGCGTCCTGGAATCCCATTCGCCCGGCCAGAGCTCGAAACACCTCCACATTCGCCCGGCACTCCCCCAACGGGTCGATCGCCTGGTCTGACACCTGCAGGTAGTAGTGACCGTACGCTGCCTGCAAATCCTTATGCTCGAAGAACGTCGTCGCGGGCAGCACAATGTCGGCATAGTCGGTGGTGTCAGTGAAAAACTGCTCATGAACCACGGTAAATAAGTCGGCGCGCTTCAGGCCGCGAACCACTTCATTGTGATTGGGACAAACCGCTGCCGGATTTGAGTTATAGACAAACAGAGCCTTCACCGGTGGATCGTCGAGCGTGTTCAGCGCCTCGCCCAGCCGAACCATATTCACGACCCGCGGGGGACGTAGGCTTCCTTCGGGCTTGAGATCAGGCCGCCGCAACGCGTCCTTGTTCAGGTCAAACGCGCCGCTGGTCGACAGGTGGATGCCGCCGCCCGCTTCTTTCAACGATCCGATGATGCAGGGCAGCATCGCAATCGCGCGCGTCGCCGTCCCGCCACCTTCCGAGCGCTGCACGCCATAGTTCACCCGAATCACCGCAGGCCGCACGGTGGCATATTCGCGCGCCAGCTTGCGGATATCTTCGGCCGCGATCCCCGTCCACTGCGCCGCACGCTCCGGTGGATACGCCTTTACCTTCTCGCACAGCTGGTCGAAACCAAGCGTGTGTTTCGCCACATAATCAGCATCGTGCAACCCTTCGCCGATAATCACGTGCATCATGGCCAGCGCCAGCGCAGCGTCGGTGCCGGGATTGATCGGAAGATACCAGTCGGCGCAGGCCGCTGTTCGCGTCCGGTAAGGGTCGATCACTACCAGCTTCGCACCCCTGCGCCGCGCCTCCACGATAAAGGGCCACAGGTGAACATTATTTCCATGAATGTTCGAAGCCCAGGCAATGATGTAACGGGAGTGGATGAACTGCTCGGGTTCAGTGCCGAGCTTGACGCCCATCACAGATTCCAGCCCAGCCTCGCCCGCGGAGGAACAAATTGTGCGCTCCAGTTCCGAAGCGCCGAGGCGATTGAAGAATCTGCGGTCCATCGAACCGCCGTTCAGCGCTCCCAGAGTTCCGCCGTAGGAATAAGGCAGAATCGCCTCACTGCCGGACTCAGAGATGATCGCGCGAAAGCGCAATGCGATCTCATCAAGAGCTTGGTCCCAGGTAATACGCTGCCACGCCTGTCTGGGGCCGGCGCCCTCGCCCGCGTTTGCAGGCACAAGCCCTTTTGCCGCAATCCTCCGCATGGGATACAAAACTCGATCCGGTGAATACACCCGGTCCAGATACTTCGCCACTTTGGCGCAGAGAAATCCGCGGGTCACGGGATGCCCCGGATCGCCCTGAATCTTCGTGGCTCGGCCGTCCTCAACCGTGATCAGCACTCCGCAGGCATCGGGGCAATCGTGCGGACACGCGGCATGGACAACATTTTTCATACTTTCAATCGTTTGATTATAGATGCGGACGACTGTTGAAGCACAAAGGGCATCCGCACGCTTCGGATGCCCTGAATCCTATTGACTAGAATCGAATGTTCTTACTTCAACTCCAGAACTTCCTTCTCTTTGGCTTTGCTCATCTCTTCCATCTTCTTGATTTCGTCGTCGGTCAGTTTCTGGATCTCTTCGAGCGACCGCTTCTCGTCGTCCTCTGTGATCTTCTTGTCTTTCATTGCCTTCTTGATGGCGTCGTTGCCGTCGCGGCGAATATTGCGCACCGCGGTGCGATGCTCTTCGAGAACTTTGTGGAGATGCTTCACCATTTCCTGGCGGCGTTCCTGGGTGAGCGCCGGCACGGGCACTCGGATCAATTTACCGTCGTTCATGGGATTGAGCCCGAGTTCGGCGCCACGGATCGCTTTCTCGATCGCACCCACCTGCGACGGATCAAACGGTTGCACCGTGATCATCTGCGGTTCCGGCGCGTGCACCTGCGCAATCTGGTTCAGGGGCATCTGCGAGCCGTAATAGTCCACGTTCACGCTGTCGAGCATGTGCACCGAGGCGCGCCCGGTACGCGTGGCCGCCATGGCTTTGCGGAAATCCTCCACGGCCTTCTCCATCCGCGTCTTCAGTTGTACGTAGGTTTCTTTCAGGCCCGGAATCGCGGCCATAGTTGCTTGAGCCATTTCAGTCAGCTCCGTAAGATACCAAGAATCAAAACGCTGAATTATAAACCTACAAGAAAGCTGCCACGGATTTGCACGGATTGCCACGGATCAGAACCACAAAAGAAAATCCGTGTGAATCCGTGAAGATCCGTGGGCCAATGTTTCTAAGCGCTCACCCGCGAACCGATATTTTCTCCGCTGACCACGCGGCGAATATTTCCATGCTGATTCAGGTTGAAGACGATGATGGGCAGGTTGTTGTCTTTGCACAAACTGATGGCGGTGGAATCCATCACCTTCAGCCCAAGCTTCAGAACGTCCATATAGGAAATATGGTTGAACTTCTTGGCGCCATCGACCTTCATCGGATCGGCATCGTAGATTCCATCGACCTTGGTGGCCTTCAAAATCACATCCGCCTTGATCTCCATGGCACGCAAAGACGCAGCCGTGTCGGTCGAAAAGTAAGGATTCCCCGTGCCACCAGCGAAGATCACGACGCGGCCTTTTTCCAGATGCCGGATAGCCCGCCGCCGAATAAACGGCTCCGCCACTTGTTTCATCTCAATTGCGGATTGCACGCGGGTGTAGACTTTCTGTTTTTCCAGTGCATCCTGCAGCGCCAGGGCGTTGATCACCGTGGCCAGCATGCCCATGTGATCGGCGGAAACGCGGTCCATGTCGCGGGCCTGATCGGCCACGCCGCGAAAGAAGTTGCCGCCGCCAACGACGATCGCGAGTTGCACTCCCAAAGTGTGCACGTCGGCCAGTTCCGCCGCAACCTCATGGATGCGCGCCGTATCCACGCCAAAGCCCTGATTGGCAGCCAGGGCTTCTCCGGAAAGCTTGAGCAGAACGCGTTTGAAGGCAGGGGTTGTCATAGTAGCGCCCGTCATAGTAGCGCCGGCGTCCCAGCCGGCAGTGGCGAGCGTATACAATTCTCGCCCAACAAAAAAGGCGCCCGCAGGCGCCTGGAAATTACTCAGCTTTCTGTTCCGTAGGCTTGGTAACGGCGACAGTCTCGCCCGCGTCGCCCACTTTGAAGCGCGCGAAGCGCCGCACGCTGATGTTCTCGCCCAGCTTGCCGATTTTTGCCGCGATGAGCTGCGCAATCGACACGGTCTGGTCTTTGATGAAGGGCTGCTCCAGCAGGCAGACTTCCTCGTAGAACTTTTCCATTTTGCCGGCAACCATCTTCTCCGCGATATTCTGCGGCTTGCCGGAGGCCACGGCCTGCGCGATATAGATCTCTTTCTCGCGATCGAAGTCCGCCTTGGTCACATCTTCTTTGCGGACGAACTTCGGATCGCTGGCCGCGATGTGCATAGCAATATCGTGCACCAGCTCCTTGAAATCGTCGGTGCGCGCCACGAAATCGCTCTCGCAGTTGACTTCGACGAGCACGCCGATCTTCCCGCCGGCGTGGATGTAGCTGGTCACCGCGCCTTCGCTGGTCACGCGCGTAGCCTTCTTGGCCGCAACCGAAACGCCCTTCTTGCGCAGAATCACAACCGCCTGCTCCATATCGCCCTTGGCTTCGGTCAGGGCCTGTTTGCAATCCATCATCGGGGCTCCGGTTTTCTCCCGGAGATCTTTCACTTGCGCTGCAGAAATATTTGCCATAGTAGTGCTCATCAATTAGGAGTCCTTATGAATTCTAAGTTGGTGCCGAGGTTTCAAGGTTTCAGAGTTTCAAGGTTTCAAAGACGACCATCGCGCACCCGTGTGAACTTTGAAACTCTGAAACCTCGAAACTTTGGAACCTGCCTCTACAAACCTGCCTCTACAAACTTTGACCCGCGCCGGGAATTTTTCTAAGCATGACCCGCGCGGGTCTGATGTCCCTCAAAAGGGATAAACTGCCCGGGTTTTCGTCATTACTGAGAATTGACAACTGGGAACTGACAATTGATCTTCAAACCGTTTGGCTCTCCACCTTGATCGGAACGTCGCCGTCCTCGTTCGCCACCGGCTTCTTATGCGTCCCCGGACCCAGCACTTCTTCCATGCTGATATTTTCGCCGATGTCGGTCAGATCAGCGGCAGCCGCAGCCTCCTGGGCCCGAACCTCAAGCGCTGCGGCAGCATCTTCTGCCTGCTGCAATTCCCGAGCCTGCGCCTGTTCAGTCGCGGCCGTCATGTCGGCAACCTGCTTGTCGGTCATCAACTGCGCTCCCTCGGCGATCGACTCCGAAATCTTCGAAGTAAACAGCCGGATCGCGCGCAGCGCGTCATCGTTACCCGGAATCACGTAATCCACTTCGCTCGGATCGCAGTTGGTATCAACGACCGCGACCACGGGAATGCCCAGCTTGCGGGCTTCTCGAACTGCGATTTGTTCTTTGTTCGAGTCAATCACGAACACCGCATCCGGCAACCGGCTCATGTTCTTGATGCCCGCCAGGTTGGCCTGCAGGTGCTTGCGCTCGCGCTCCAGCTTGATGACTTCTTTTTTCGGCAGCAGCTCGTAGCGGCCATCCGTGGCCATCTC
>JBEKWP010000090.1:0-15203 GCA_049512915.1 Candidatus Sulfotelmatobacter sp. | reverse complement strand
AAGGCAGGGCAGGGCACAAGAGCACCAGCGTCAGCAGCACCGCAACTGCCTTGTCAACCAATCGGTTTGTGATGGATGTCATAGCAATCGTTTTCGGACGCATGGACCTGCAGCATCCTCCTTAGAACCGGAACCGCGCCGTCATCGTGAACTGCCGCATGCCCCCGACTGCGGTAACGCGACCGAAAGTGGGCGAGGTCAAGCTCGTATCAATCGAGGAATAATTGACCATGTTGAAAATGTTGGTGGCCTGCGCCCGGAACTCGAGCGTTCGCGATTCCTTCATAGGAAAGATTTTCGTAAATGCCATGTCAAACACCTTGCTGCCCGGACCGATGATGCTGTTACGGCGCGCGTTGCCATAGCTGCACGCGGTCTGCGCGGCGAATGCCGCGGTATTGAACCACTCGGCGATCGACGGGTTAGGCAAACTTATTGATTGCCCGGGAACGAGGTTGGGGCGCAGCGTGCCCGTGGTGCCGCCATTCACTTCACAGGGAATGTTCTGCAACCGCGGCGTGAACGGCAATCCGGATGCAATCGTCCAGTCGCCGCTCCACTGCCAGTCGCCGGCAATGGCGCGCCACGGCGTATTCCCTGTAAGCCAGCGCTTGTCGTGGCCGAATGGCAGCTCCACCAAATAATCCGCCGTGAATTTTTGCGTCTGATTAAAGCTCGAAAGCCCGCGCTCCGCCGAAATGTCAAAGGGATTTTGCGCCACGCTGTTCGCTCCGCTGCCCGCAGATGCCGAAGCGCCCCCCGCGCCGCCTCCCGACGCCCCCGTTCCGCCTGCGCCCAATCCAGGAGCGCTCCCCGTCGTCGTGGCGCCTGCTCCTATCGAAGATGCGTCGTCAATCGACTTCGAGAAGGTATACATGCCGCCGATCGACAATCCATGTGCCAGCCGCTTCCGCAACCGCACTGATGCCGCGTTCGCCTCCGAATCGCCGATCGAATTCTCAAACGTGAAGGCTTGCACTCCGGTAATCCGCGTTGTAATTCCCGTCGACGAAATGGTTCGATTGGGCGCTTCCAGAATGTCCAGATTCGTTCCTTTCGTTCCTGTGTAGTCGATATTCAGCAACAGCGTCGGGCGAATCTGCTGTTGAATATCCAGATTGCGAATCTGTACATAGCCGAACCGGTAGTTCGGATTTACCGCATAGCTGTTGGTAATGATTCCAGCCGCCGGCGCCGGAAAACCATTCTGCAGCGTGAGTTCGCCGGGGCCGCTCTGAATGTTCGTCTCCGCCATCGAAAACGGCGGCTGAAACGCCAGTTGCTGCGCAATCGTTTGATATGCACCGGTGTTGTAGTTGATCCCATACCCGAGGCGTACCACGGTTTTCGAAAACGGCTTCCATGCCAATCCCATGCGGGGCGCGACGCCTTTGCGATCGGGCCTCACCAGGCTGGCAGGAAGACTGCCGTTGTAGGGAGTTGGCTGGCCCGGTACAACCACAGCCGCTGCCGTCGCTGGGAGCAACGGGCCTGCAGTAAAGACCTGCGGCGAAAGATCCAGATTCGCAATCAGATTATTTGCTTCCGTAAGTGGCGAAACATACTCGTATCGGACGCCCAGATTCAGCGTGAGATTCCCGCGCATCTTCCACTCGTCCTGCACATACATATCCCAGTAGTTGCCGTGGAAGTGATAGTTATCTTGTCCGAACTCGACCGCAGTCGATTGCGGCAAGCCCAGCAGAAAGTCGGCAAAGTCATATCCCGTGCCCAGAACCTGCGTGCCGTTCATGATGTCGGAAGTATTGACGCCGGAAAATGTGAACGCCCCGCGCGCGTTGCTGCTGGCTTCCGTATTGAGTTGCACGCGCCGGAAATCTCCACCCCAGCGCAACGTATGCTTGCCGTGCGTCCACACCACGTAATCCGAGAACGTGTACGTCTGGTTTCGCACCAGCTGCGGATTCGTATCCGACAAACTGGTGAGATCGCCGAAAGAAAGGTTGGGCAATCCCCAGTCGAATGGATTCGTCGAGACTCCCGTAATTCCCAGCCCGCTGTCGATGTCGTCTTTAAACCCGTAGAGGTTCTGCGTCTTCGTGCGGCTGCGATTGAAATCGAAGCGCAAACTGTTCGTCAGCTTCCCGATGCTTCGCACCCACCCAATCGGGACATCGAAGCTGCGCACGCCCGTCGTGCCGCCGACGCTCGGAAACGGATTCGTAATGTTCGCGCTCGACCCGTGGTAGTGAAAACCCAACGTCAGGCTGTTTCCTGGCCGGCGTCCTCCTCCACCGCGCCGGCCGCCCGTAGGGGCGGCGCCGATCGTATGATTCACGCGTACGTTCAAGTCGTCGCTGTCGCTGGTCGTCGAAGTGACATAGTGAAAGTTTTGCGCAACTCCCGGCAGATTCGGGCAGGGGATGTATTGCAGCAACTCTCCCCCAATGTTAGCCGGCCCAGACGCGGACGATGCGGTCCACGGGCAGGTCTGCGAGGCAAAACCCGGAATCACGTTCCCCGCGTACGGCGTGCTCGTCCCGGTCACCGGATTCACGGAATAAATCTGGTCGATTGTCTGGCCGCTGCTGTTCACGTCGTTACACACGCCTGCGCCATTAAATCCAGTCAGGCAGAGAGCCGAAAAATCCCCCTGCCGCTCGATCAGCGATGGCACGGTCGAGAACTGGTCAAACGGATTTTCGCCGCGCCTGCCGTTGTAATTCGCGAAGAAAAATGTCTTCGTGCCGCCGTGATAAATCTTCGGAATGTTCAGCGGGCCGCCCACCGATCCCCCGAAAGTGTTCTGCTCATACGACGGATTCGTGACCTGGCCGTTCAGCGCATAGGGCGCGGCATTCAGCGCCGAATCGCCGATGCCGTAATATATCGATCCGTGCGGGCGATTGATGTCGAAACCGCGCCGGCCAAAACCTCCGCCACCAAAACCACCCCCGCCAAAACCACCGCCGCCGAACCCGCCGCCTCCCGGGCCGCCAGATCCGCCGCCAAATCCTCCTCCCTGTTGACGGGCGTCGTTGAAGCGCTGCTGCATTTCATCAGCGCTCATTGCATTGAAGGAATTTGAAGTATTGCCGGAGACCGCCACAGATTCCGTGGCGCTGTCGGGCGCGATCCCCGGAACCGGCATGCCTGAGGGAACAACGTCGCTCATGGAGCCACCAGCCGCATCTTGCCCCGCTCCACTCTGAAACACGGAAAGACTCTGGAAGCCTCGTCCGCCGCCGGCGTTTGCCTGGCGCTGCTCACTCTTCGTGGCCGCTTGCGCTCGTGACAGCAGGATCAGCTCGAAATTCGCCTGCACGTCGGGATGAGTTTCGTCCAGCACAACTTCCTGCGTGCTCACGGCAAACGCTGCCATCTGAACCCGCACGGTATAGCGGCCGTCGGCGGGAATTCGCAGTGAATAACTTCCGTCGACATCCGTCCACGTGTTGACTTGTTCCTTGGTGGCGGCATTCTGCGCGGAAACTCCAGCGCCCGGAATCGGCATATTCCCCGATTTCACTACACCGTGGAGGGCTCGCGCTCCCGCCGCTGGCGCAGGAACTGGGGCAGCATCCTGTGCCCGCAAGAAATGCGGATGAAAGACGGCAACGTGGAGTACGAAGAGGATTTGAAAGACAAATTCAGGACGCAGCTTTTCCTTGAATGCCACAAATCCCAGAAAGCGAAGACCAGAACTCCTCATAGCAGGGCGCAGACGTTCGGTGCCGTCTTGATCGGATCATACCGCTCTGCAGAGACTGGCGCTGTAAAGTTTTGTGGCTGCCTCTTGGACTATCTTCCGCGAGTCGGGAGGATTAGCATTCATTTGTACTCGTTCTTAAAGACAGCGCCGGACTTCATCACGAATTTGACGTGTTCGAGTTCGGTGATGTCCTTTAAGGGGTCGCCGGAGACGGCTACCAAATCGGCCCACTTTCCGGCCTCGACGGTCCCCATCTTATCGGACCAGCCGAGGAGTTCGGCGGCTGTGGTGGTTGCGGTTCGAATCGCCTGCTGTGGCGTCATGCCGTAGTCCACGTAGTATTCGAATTCTTTCGCTTCGTTTAAGTCTCTCCAGTCGAAACCGCCAGCGTCAGTACCGAGGACGATCTTCACTCCTTTTTTCAGAGCCAATTGAAACGCCGCCTTTTCCGTCTCCACCATCTTCGGCCAGTTGCCCTGGCGCCCCGTGGCGACGTACGCGCCGACCGCGATGGTGGGAACCCAGTAGATGCCGCGGCGCGCCATTTCTTCCATCTGCGGCGCGCTGAGGCCATCGCCATGCTCGATGGTATCGACGCCAGCTCTCAGAGCCGCGGCAATGCCGTCATTGCCAATAGCGTGCGCGGCGACTTTCTTTCCGATGCGATGCGCTTCATCGACGATAGCCTTGGCCTCCGCGTCCGTGAAATTAACGTGGCTGTGCAGCACACTATCCGGACCGTAGAAGTAGCCGTGATCGGAGTAATACTTGATCCAATCGGCACCGAACATGGCCTGCTCTCGGACCGCTTTGACAGCTTCTTCCACGCCATCGACGTACTGCACACCCGTAGGCACATGGAGTTCCCAGGAATAACCTAGCAGCGCGTACATGCCGGTTGGAGCCATAGCTCGCGTCGCCACCTGCATATGCGGGCCGACGATTTCCCCGTTGGCGATGGCCTGCTTGAGATCAACATCGGCGTACATCGCGCCTTCGGTTTCGAGGTCGCGCAGCACGGTGAAGCCATGAGAGAGCGCGATCTGCGCATTGCGCGCCGCCAGGATGGCGCGATACGGAATGGACTGCTTGAGGAGTTGTTTGTCGTAGTCTTCAGCAGTGATATCCCCCTGCAGCAAAACGTGGGTGTGGGCATCGACGAAGCCTGGAAGGACGGTGGCGTTGGAAAGATCGATCAGTTCGACGCCCGGGGGCGCGGATCCACCAGGAGTGACGCTGAGAATCTTGTCCCCGTCAACAAGGATAAGGGCATTCGGAATGGGGGCATCGCTTTTACAATCGATCAGGCGTCCGGCTCGGATGGCGACGCGCTTCGGAACCGGCGCAGCGGATTGCTGCGCGTGTATGACGCTGCTCGAAATCGTAAGAAGAAGGACCACAGCAAGAAATCCAAGGCCTTGACGTTTCATGACATGTGCCTCCCGTAAACGGCGACAGCCTAACAAATTTCTCCCAGCACATCAAAGCGATGCCCTTCCGTGGCATACTCGTTGGTCGTAAATCTCAGGAGGCCCATGCAGCGCTCAATCCTTGCAGTCCTCATCATCGGCTTGTTTCTGCACTCAGCGGTGGCAGACTCTCCGGAACCGAATCAAGACGCCACGCTCGACGGATTTTCGAAGCAAAGCGCGCGTACTGAGAAAGAGTGGGAAAGCAAATTCCGCGCCCTTCCTAACGCCCAGAAGCAACGCGACTACATGCAACTGCTGAGTGCCAGGCCGCACCATGTGGGATCCGCCTACGACAAGCAAAATGCCGAGTGGATCCTCTCGAAGTTCAAAGAATGGGGGCTGGATGCCCACATTGAAAGCTTCAAGGTACTTTTCCCCACGCCCAAGCGCCGTCTGGTGGAGTTGGTTGCCCCCACGCGCTACGTCGCCAAATTGCAGGAACCTACCTTAGCCGAGGATCCAACTTCCAGTCAGCAGGACGAACAGCTTCCCACTTACAACGCCTACTCCCGCGATGGAGATGTCACCGGGCCTCTGGTGTACGTAAATTATGGTCTGCCCGAAGACTACGACCGCCTGCAGCGCCTCGGCGTTTCGGTGGAGGGTGCGATTGTGATTGCGCGCTACGGCGAGTCATGGCGCGGCATCAAGCCCAAGGTGGCCGCCGAGCATGGCGCCATCGGCTGCCTGATCTACTCTGATCCCAAAGACGACGGTTATTTCGATGGCGACGTTTTTCCTAAAGGCGCGATGCGTCCCGATCAAGGTGTGCAGCGTGGCAGCGTGATGGACTTTGCGTCTTCTTATCCCGGAGATCCGCTCACTCCTGATCGTGGCGATCCCAATGCGCCCCGCATGACCGCCAGTAACGCTCCCAGCATTACTAAGATTCCAACTCTGCCCATCTCTTACGGAGACGCTCAGCCGCTGCTCGCCGCTCTCACCGGCCCGCTTGCGCCCGAAGAATGGCGCGGGGCTCTGCCGATTCCTTATCACGTGGGTCCCGGCGCAGCAAAGGTCCATTTAGTGGTCGAAGCGAATTGGGGCGTGAAGGATGTAAACGATGTCATCGCCCGCATCCCCGGCTCGACCGAAGGCGATGAATCGGTGGTGCGCGGCAACCATCACGATGGCTGGGTGAATGGCGCCGAAGACCCCATCTCAGCCCAGGTCGCTCTGCTGGAAGAAGCCCGCTCGTTCGGCGAATTGCTCAGGCAGGGGTGGAAGCCCAAGCGCACCATCATCTACTGTGCCTGGGACGGCGAAGAGCCGATGCTGCTGGGGTCGACCGCCTGGGCCGAAACCCACGGGCGCGAATTACAGGAACATGCCGCTGTGTATATCAACTCCGACAGCAATGATCGCGGCTATCTGTTAATGGAGGGCTCACACTCGCTGGAGCACTTCATGAATAATGTGGTTCGCAGTATCGAGGATCCGGAGAGCAAGCTTTCAGTTTTCGAACGCAACCGGCTGTTCGACATTACCCAGGCCAAGTCTGACGAGGAACGGAAAGAACTGCGCCAGCGGCCTGATTTGCGCATGAATGCTCTCGGTTCCGGCACCGATTACACGGCATTTGTCGACCACCTTGGCGTCGCATCTCTAAACCTTGGCTATGGAGGTGAAGACGACGCCGGGATCTACCACTCCATCTACGATGACTTCTATTGGTACACGCATTTCTCCGATACCAATTTTGCCTACGGGGTCGCCCTTTCGCAGACGATTGGCACGGCGGTGATGCGAATGGCCGACGCCGACGTTCTGCCCTACGAGTTCACCGATCTCGCCGACACCATGCAGAGTTACAACAAAGATCTGCAAAAGCTCTTGCAGAGTAAACAGGATGAAGCTCGCGAACGCGGGCTGGAGTTAAAGGAGGGCGCGTTTCAGGCCGCGCTCGATCCTCGCAAGCCGACCGTCGCCCCGCCGCCGGAGGACGTTCCGCCGCACTTGAACTTCTCGCCTCTGGAGAATGCTCTTGAAGCACTCACTAAGAGTGCTGAGCGCTACAAGACGGCCTTCGACAAAGCTGAAGCGTCGGGATTTACCGGGAGCGACAAGCAGTTAATCGCGCTGAACCAGAAGCTGCTGGAAAGCGAGCGCCGGCTTACCGATCCTGCGGGTCTTCCCCACCGTCCCTGGTACCGGCACATGATTTATGCTCCCGGCGTTTATACGGGATACGGGGCTAAGACCATGCCGGGAATTCGCGAGGCCATCGAGCAACGCCGCTGGCAGGAGGCCGACACTGAGATCGCGCGCGTCGCCAAGGTACTCGAAAGCGAAGCTGCGCTTATTGATTCCGCTGCCGCGGATTTGGATACGTTAGCAAAGTAGCGCGGTTTTCAGGGCGTGTGTGTCGCGGATTCTTCGCCGTGGAGACGCGAAGAAGACGATCTACGGCTTCAGAGGGAGCCTAGTGAGTCGAGCTTTCCTGACCGGATAACACCATGGCTTCGGCGACGCAGGCCTTCAACTGCAGCCTCGAGACGCCATTTGAAATGCAAAAGGAAGCGGTGAATGCGCCACCGAAGGGAGGAATCGATAGCAGCGCTTCGATGGTGATGGGCACGCTGCAGGGCTCGCGAATCCGTGGCCAGCTTGCGTGGATCGTTGTAGAAGTCGGCCGTTTTATCGGCACCCATGCCGGGAGTCGCCAGCCACTGCGAGACCCACGTCGAGAGCACATCCACGTCGGTCAGGATTTTATCGAGGCCCAAACCCGTCGAGGGACATACGCTCTGGAATGCGTCGCCAATCAAGACAACGCCTGGTTGAGGATTACCGTCCACGCAGTACAGATCGGCCCAGCCGCATTCGACTTTGCTGATCACGCGATACTCGCCGGTTACGCCGCTTAGCTTAGGCAGATAGCGGCGCAGCATCCGCTCGGGCTCCAGAATGAACTCCCGAACCCACGGGTCGTACACAGAGCGAAACACGAAGAGGTTCGCGCGCATCGTGTTGCGAATCTTGAAAAGCGTCAGATAACCGATGCGGGTAGACGGGCTGACGGAGTAGTAAGCGATCGAGTCGAAGTTGAAAGACTGCGCCGCAGAAGCAGCCATGTCAAAACCGAGGACGAGGGACTGCTCCCGCTGAACCATACGTCGTCGCAGACCTAAGCTGGCCTCCAGTCCACCGCTGACGCCTGAAGCTAACACAACCAGACGCGCAGTCAGTTCCTCGCCTCCGGTAAGCTTTACCCGCTGTATGTGGCCAGTGTTGGAGATGTGTTCCACGCGACCCCGTCGGTAATCCACGCTGGGATGCCCTTGCGCACGGAGGGCGTTCACCATGTCGGCGTAGTTAATGCCGTATTGTTCGACTCGAACGGTCCTGAAAATTCGACCGTCGTAGCCCATCTGCACCTCATTCCATCGCCCGGAATTGGGGAAAAGACTTTCGAGCAGACCAAACTTGCGCAACAACTCCACCTGGTCTACATCGAGTTTCTCAGCTTTGAAAACCGGCGGGCAGCTTGCATGCGGGTCTACCAGGATCACCCGTCGACCCTGTTGGCCCAATACCGCAGCAAGGGTAGAGCCTGCCAGGCCAGCCCCTGCGATAATAATCTCGGAAGAAACGTCTGATGAGCCCACGGATTGCAAAATTCACACCTTTTCTGCGTCTTGTCGGGAGGGCAATGCAGAGCGTGCGGGGGAACAAATCTGATTCTGCGGACTTGGCTGCCCCCCAGGGATTCGAACCCCGATAGCCTGCTCCAGAGGCAGGTGTCCTAGCCGTTGAACGAGGGGGCACTCACCTCATTATCCAACGGGTTGGGAACGCGGTCAACCGTCCTGTTTCCCAGCCGTCGGTTCGCGCTAAACTCTGTTTGCACGCTGCAGTTTGTTCGTTGCGCTGTCCGTTCCACTGCCGCAAGGAGCGTTTATGGTCACTATCTCTGAGAATGTTTCTGCAATCTCCACCGAATATACCGAAATTGCGCGCCGGAACCTGGAGTCGGATCAGTGCGCCCTCATCGTGGTGGATATTCAGGAAAAACTTCTTCCGCCCATCTTTCAGAAGGAACAGCTGCTGCGTAATGCGAAGTTGCTGGTCCGGGCCGCAGGTGTACTGAAGATTCCGGCAATTCTGAGTACTCAATATGCGAAGGGGTTGGGTAAGACTGTGCCGGAGATCGCTTCCCTGCTGCCGGAAACCGAAGCCATCGACAAAGACAAATTCTCCTGTTTTGGCAGCGACGTCTTCTGCACGCTGCTCAAGCGGCTGCCGGGAAACCGGAACACCCTGCTGTTGTGCGGCATGGAAAGCCACATCTGCGTGATGCAGACGGCGCTGGCGGCTCTGCGTGAAGGCTATCTCGTGCATGTCGCATCGGATGCGGTCAGCTCGCGAACTGAGTGGAATTGGAAGATCGGCCTGGAGCGAATGCGCGCGGCGGGCGCCGTGATTTCCTCGACCGAGATGATGATCTATGAACTGATGCGGTCCTCATCGTTGCCGGCGTTCAAGGAGATGCTGCCGCATCTGAAGGAATAAACGTCCTGGGTTCGTCACCGAAGGGTTGTCATCCCTGGCTTCGCTCGGGATGACAAAACTGCTCCGGCCGATGCTGTCTCTGAGGAGTGGGCTAGCCTTCGGAATCCTTCTTCTTTACCCGGACGACGGTGATCTTGGCGAAGCCCTCTTCGAACGCCGGAGACTTCAGCTTGGCGGCCATGCGGCGCATCACGTCTTCAGGAACGACACGGTCGCGGCGCTGGTGGCGCTCGACGCACACCTCGAGTGGTACATCGAAGAAGACCGCGTGCACTTCGTATTGGTAATCCTTGGCCAGCTTGATCCAGTGCTGGCGTTCCTGCGGCGTCAGGTTGGTGGCGTCCACATAATTCATGGGACGCTTGGCGATGAGCCTGGCCTTGAGCATGGAGCGGAGGTTGGAAAACACGAGATCCTGAAAACGCTGCTCGCGCACATCGTCGAAAAGTAGCGAGCGCACCATGTCGCTGGAGAGTGGGACCACGTTATGGCGCTTGAACCACGAACTCTTGCCCGAGCCAGGGAGCCCGATCGCCAGAACAACCACGCCTTTCGGCGGACGTTGTGGTGCGACAGGGGCCGATGGAACCCGGGGCGCGGCCGCGACTGAAGGGGTTACTGTTGGCTCTTCCGCCTCTCCAGCGTCCGCAAACTCTTCCTCCGCCGGCTCCGTGGGCACTGCCGGAACGGATCCCTTCACTGCCGCAGGCGTGAAGGCTTGAGCGACGGCTTGCTCGCGCCCGCGGCCACCTCGCCCGCGCCCACCACGACGGCGGCGTCCGCGGCCGCTGTTTGGAGTTCGTACTGCGGCAGACTCCGGGGCCGCAGGTGCTTCTAACGAGGGTTCTTCGGAAGATTGTTCCGGCGAAGCCGAAGGCGCCCTGCGCGCCGGTCGAACATTCCGCGGAGGCGGTGATGCAGCGGAATCATCCGATTGTGTCTTCTCGGCGTCGGGAGGCGTGCCGGGCGCTTGTTCCGCATCAAAATAGGCGGGTTGTAAGGGCGGGGGCGCAGGCTGGTCGGAAGGCTCTACCGGCGTCTTTTTGCGGCGCTGCAGGCGCTCGCGCATCCATTTACGCATGCAAGGCTTTTAACACAGAAGAGAGGGCGGGATCAATCGGCCGGACGCAGGCGAACCATGCGCGACAGCCGAGTGAACTCCGCTAGAATGTCACCATGGCTCAGCCAGTCCCCTCCACAATCCGCGGCCAGAAATACATTTCTCTTGGCACATTCCGCAAGACCGGGGCAAAGGTCGCGACTCCGGTATGGTTTGGCGAAGAAGGCGATAAGCTTTACGTGATGACCCTTAGCAAAATGGGCAAGACGAAGCGCGTCCATAACAATCCACAGGTGACGGTTGCTCCGTGCACGATCCGAGGAAAAGTAACCGGGCCTGAGGTCACCGCATTGGCGCGCATCCTGCCGCCGGAAGAGCATGCCCATGCTCGGCAGACCGTCAATCGCAAGTATTTGTTGGCCCGGCTGTCATCGCCGTTTAGCAGGGCTGATGCATTTCTTGAAATAAGCTTCCCATAGCTCGTTTGTCGAGGACCCGAAGCACAGGTTTCCGTGATGGGAATCGGGCCCTTCTCAATCAGCGGTCAGATCATTTACGCCGGTTCGCCGGCCTGCTAACATCATCTTTCTGTCTACCGGCTCAGGAAGGTTTCTGATGTCGCACTCATAGGAACATTAGAGCATTAAGATAAGAACGGAGAAATTATGGCAATCAAAGTTGGTATCAACGGTTTCGGACGCATTGGCCGCAACGTTTTGCGGACCTCACTGAACGACCCCAACCTGGAATTCGTGGCGGTGAACGATCTCACCGACCCGAAGACGCTGGCGCACCTGCTGAAATACGATTCCATTCTGGGCAACCTGCCAAACAAGATCACGGCGGGCGCAGACAGCATCACGATCGACAACAAGACCATCAAGGTGTTCAAGGAAAGAGATCCGGGCGCGTTGCCCTGGGATTCAGTAGGCGCTCAGGTGGTGATCGAGTCGACGGGGCACTTCACTGACGCGAACGACGCCAAGAAGCACTTGCGGGGGTCGGTGAAGAAGGTCATCATCTCGGCTCCCGCGAAGAATGAAGACGTTACGGTTGTGCTGGGCGTCAATCAGGAGAAGTACGATCCCGCGAAACATAACATCATTTCAAACGCCTCATGCACCACGAACTGTTTGGCCCCGATCGCCAAAGTGATCAATGACGCGTTCAAGATTGTCAGCGGGACTATGACCACGATTCACTCTTACACAAATGATCAGGTCATTCTTGATTTCCCGCACAAAGACCTGCGCCGGGCGCGGGCCGCGGCGATCAACATGATTCCGACCTCCACGGGAGCAGCCAAGGCCTTGAGGCTCGTCCTGCCCGAGCTGGCCGGAAAACTGGATGGTTTTTCCATGCGCGTGCCCACGCCTAACGTCTCGGTGGTCGACTTGGTGGCGTGGGTGGAAAAGAAAACCACGAAGGAAGAAGTGAATGCGGCGTTGAAGAAGGCATCAGAGAGCGGGCCGCTGAAGGGCTACCTGGGTTATGAAGAAGAGGAACTGGTTTCGTCAGATTTCAAGGGTGATCCACGTTCTTCCATCGTGGATGCGCCCATGACCCTCGTGGTCGGCGGCAATTGCGTCAAGGTGATTTCCTGGTATGACAACGAATGGGGATACTCCTCCCGCGTGCGGGATCTGATTCACTACATTGCCGGCAAGGGTCTGTAGTTAAGTAGCGCCGGCATCTTGCCGGCTGTCTGGAGTGCGGGCGGCTGCCCGCACGACAGCCGCCGGGACGGCGGCCCTACTCTCACAGTGCCCTATTTAAGGACGAACGAGTTAAGGACGAACCAGCCAATGTCCAAGCTTTCTATCCGTGACCTCCCGCTGAACGGCAACCGCATCTTCATGCGCGTCGACTTCAATGTTCCACTGGAAGACGGGCGCGTAATGGACGACACGCGCATCCGCGAAACTCTGCCCTCCATCGAATACGCGTTACGCCATGGGGCGAGGTTAATTCTGGCCTCGCATCTGGGGCGGCCCAAAGGCAAGGTCAATCTGAAAATGAGCCTGAAGCCGGTGGCCGAACGGCTGCGCATGGTGCTCGATAAAGAACTGGCCCGTGGCGAAAACGTAGGGTTCTGCCCAGAGTGCGTCGGTCCGGAAGCCGAGGAAGTGGCCACGCAACTGGAAAAAGGCCAGACCCTGCTGCTGGAGAACCTGCGCTTTCATGCCGAAGAGGAAGCCAACGACGAGAAGTTCGCCAAGCAATTGGGAACGCTGGCGGATTTTTATGTGAACGACGCCTTCGGCACGGCACATCGGGCACATGCCTCTACCGTAGGCATTACAAAGTTCGTGTCAAAATCCGCGGCCGGCCTGCTCATGGAGAAGGAGTTGAAGTACATGGGCAAGGCTCTGGAGCATCCGGAGCCGCCGTTTGTGGCGATCCTGGGCGGCGCCAAGGTGAGCGACAAGATCGGAGTGATTCGGAACCTGATGGATAAGGTCGATTCGCTCATCATCGGCGGCGGAATGGCCTATACCTTCCTGAAGGCGAAAGGACAGGAAATCGGCAAGTCGCTGCTCGAAGCCGACAAGGTTGACCTGGCGCGGCAGTTGATGGAAGAAGCGAAGAAGCGGAATGTGAAGATTCTGCTGCCCATCGATCACGTGGTGGCGATTAAGCCCGAAACCAACGCCGTAGTACAGCAAATCGGTGAAGGCCAGCCCATTCCAGCCGATCGTATGGCGCTCGACATTGGGCCGAAGACGATCGAGCTGTTCTCGGAAGAGATTTCGCGGGCGCGCACCATTGTGTGGAACGGGCCGATGGGCGTGTTTGAGGTTCCAGGATTTTCGCGGGGCACTTTCAAAATCGCGCACGCAGTAGCGGAGAACGTGGGCGCGATCTCCATTGTGGGCGGCGGCGACACGGTTGCGGCGGTGCATGGCGCCGAAGTGGAGGACAAGATGACGCACATTTCCACCGGTGGTGGAGCATCGCTCGAATTTCTGGAAGGCAAGAAGCTGCCCGGCGTCGAAGCGCTCACCGACAAGAAGTGATCGATCTTCGTCACACTTTCGAAAAGTTTAACCATCCGGCATTCGTTTCTCCATTCCGAATCAAGAAGGCTTCCTCATGAGAACCAAGCTGATGGCCGCCAACTGGAAGATGAACAAGACCCCGGACGAAACTCGCGTGTACTTCCGCGAATTTCTCCCTCTGGTCGCAGGTCACACTCGCGATGAGATTGTGGTCTGTCCGCCCTACACGGACGTGGACGCCGCGATAGCGTCGGCGCGGGGTTCGAACGTGGCGATAGGGGTGCAGAACGTTCATTGGAAAGCTGAAGGCGCTTACACCGGGGAAATTTCGGCACCGATGTTGGTGAGCCTGGGTGTAACCCACGTGATCGTAGGGCACTCGGAGCGGAGGCTGTATTTTGGCGAGACCGATGACACCGTCAACCTTCGGCTCAAGGCTGCCTTGGAATCTGGTCTCACTCCGATCTGTTGCGTAGGGGAAGTACTGGAGGAACGCGAAGCTGGACTTACCGATGATGTGTTGCGCCGGCAGTGCGTGAGAGCCTTTCATGCCATTTCGGCCAAGAAAGCCGCTAAGCTGGTCGTCGCCTATGAACCGGTGTGGGCGATTGGCACTGGCAAGACGGCGACGCCAGAGCTGGCTGCCGAGGCGCATGCGGTGATCCGCCGTGAAGCCGCTGAAGCGTTCGGGGACGATTTCGCAGAGAAGATGCGCATTCTCTACGGAGGATCGGTGAAGCCGGATAACGCCGCGATTCTGATGGCACAAGAGGAAATCGACGGCGCGCTGGTGGGCGGGGCTTCGCTTGATCCGAAATCGTTTGCGGCGATTGTGAAGTACTGAGCTGCACCGCCAGTCGTCCCAAAACTGTCTCCTGCTGCGAAGTTCTCTCGCGATCTGCTAATCTTCTCTGCCTGTGTGACCTGGGTGTTCAATCTGCTCAAAGATAGAGAGCGCGAATGACGGAAACTGCGCGTCCTGAGCCGAGCCGCCTATACCGGTGGCTGGTCTTGATCTTTGTCAGCCTGGCGATGTTTGGCAGTTACTACGTATATGACGCCCTCAGCCCTCTCGCCGACGTGCTCAAGCAACAGCTTGGGTTCACTGACCTGGACATCGGATTCCTGCAGGCAATCTACAGTTTTCCCAACATCTTCACGGTGGTGATCGGCGGCTTTCTCATTGACCGCATCGGACTGAGAAAATCGCTGATGATCTTCGGTGCGCTTTGTTTTGTCGGCCCGGCCATCACCGCCGCTTCCGGACACCTTTCGATTATGGCTACCGGACGCCTCATTTTCGGCATGGGGGCCGAGTCGCTCAATGTTGCCGTAGTTACGGCGCTTGCGCGCTGGTTCAAAGGTAAGGAACTGAGCTTTGCCTTTGGCCTGAACCTCACTGCGTCGCGCCTGGGAACTTTTGCCGCGCTCAACTCTCCGACCTGGGCTCGGGCGGCCTATGCAAGCTGGCGAACTCCTTTCCTGAT
>JBEKWP010000089.1:0-15987 GCA_049512915.1 Candidatus Sulfotelmatobacter sp. | reverse complement strand
GCCTCCATCGAGGGGCTGTTCGACACCCGCTTCGGAATCGAGGGCAGCTTCGAAGTGCGGCGCTGTCTGGAGTGCGGCTTGGAGCAGCTTTTCCCCATCCCGGCTCCGGCTGAACTGAAGAATCTTTACGAGCGTTATTACAATTTCTCCGGGGTGCGAGCGACGCTCTACGCCACGCTGCGCGAGTGGTTCTTCTCGTCGGTTCTTTATCGCCTGTGGATCCGTCTGGATGGGGATATCTCGTTTCACACTCGACAAGGCAGCGGACGGCTGCTCGACATTGGCTGCAACGAAGGCAGAACTCTGAAGAATTATGCGAGCAACGGGTTCCGGGCCGAGGGCACCGAGTTGAACGAAACTGCGGCCGCGGTTGCGCGGCGTGCCGGATTCTCCGTGTTCACCGGTCCGCTCGACGAGTTCACTCCCCCTGCTCCCTACGATGTCGCCGTGCTCTCGAATGTTCTCGAACACGCGCTCGATCCGAAAGCCATGTTGCTCGCGGCACGCCGGTTGCTGAACGATGGCGGCGAAGTTTGGATCAGTTGTCCCAACAGCCAAAGCTGGCTGCGTCCCATGTTTGGGCGGGGGTGGATCAACTGGCACGTCCCCTTTCACATCACACATTTTTCTCCTCTGACCCTGCAGCGTCTGCTCGAGGAGAGCGGATTCGGGCACGTCGAAATCCGGCAGATAACCCCGGCCCTGTGGGTAGGCTCGTCGATCATCGCCCGGTTGTTTGCCCGCCCCGGAAAGCCAACCCGGCAACTGCGCAATCCCTTCTTGATTTTCGCGCTCGTCCTCGCCTGCCGCACGCTCCTGTTTCCGCTGCTTTGCTGGGGCAACCGCCGAGGGCATGGAGATTGCCTGGTCGCAGTAGCCAGCAGGACGGAATGACGCTGGTGAGGCCAAATAGCGCGGCATGGCTGACGGAATAGAAAGTGAAAAGCTTCAGAATCTCGATGTACGCTTTGCTGGCATTGCCTTTACTTTCCGCGTGTGGCAGTGCGCAACTCAATGGTCCGGCAGACATTCAGAGAGCTGTGGACGCGGGGGGAACGGTCCGGTTCCCGGCCGGAACCTACCTGCTGACCCAGACGATTGTGGTTCATAAAAGCAACACGATCATTCAAGGCGCGGGCCGGGCGACCATCTTCGTGTTCAAGCCGAGCCTCCCCCAACTGCATTGCATCAACGATCGCGCCTTCACCACGCCGTGCAGCGTCGCCGACAGCGCCGGACGGCAAATCGCCGGCTCGATTGCGCTCGGGAGCAGCTCCTTCGAGGCTTTGGATAACGTAGATGATCTTCGTTCTGGCGACTGGCTGATCGTGGAAGAGAAAGATTCTGAACCCAGTGAGGTTGTCATCGTTGACTGGGTACAGGTCGCCGCTGTGTCGGGAAACACAGTTGTCGTGCGGTCTCCGTTCCGCACTGCCTTTCCCAACTCGCGTCCCTGGAAGCCGGGCCACAGCGGTCTCGGTTTCCTGGTGGTGCCCCAGCTGGTCGAAGGGGTCGAGTTTCGGGATTTCACGGTTCTGGTTCCGGATTCGGGTTTTGATGCGCCCGGAATTTCGGTTTTTGCGGCGCAGAATACCGTCATCGACAATGTCGAAGTCGAAGATCCGGACGGCCAACCGTTGTACAGCTATCTATCACAGGGCCTGACGGTGACCAACTCACACGGATATGGGGACCATATTCTAAACGAGTTTGCTGCCACCGTCGACCTGAGTGTAAGGGATAGCATGTTCAGCTCCCGCGACGCCGCTCTGGGACTCGATTTTGGCACGGGCTTTTTTGCAGTCACCGGCAACGCAGTGCCCTCAAGCGCCAATATCGGCATGTATCTTCTCGACGGCGTTCATGACGGCACGGTGACCGGCAACTCGATTCAATTCGTAAGAAGTTCCACGAGCGCAGTCGGAATGCTGGCGCGCGGGACCCAGCGGGTAACAATCAGGAACAACTATCTGGAGGGAGGCGAAGGACCTGCCAGCCTCGGCATATCAATCGGATCAGCGTATGACGGCCTGAGCCAGCCGATACTCTCCCTCGGAAACGCAGTGACCCCCAATCGGTTTGGTCCGTTCTGGTCGATGGATTACGACCCGACGAATCAACCCTAAGGCGCCGCTGGCGGCGAATCAAGCCAGGTTACCCGAGGACCGATTGACATTCACTGTCTCTTCCAGGCAGCACCGGAGTTCTTAATTATGGCTTCCGCTTCGAAATGGGTTTCCGCCGCCTGCGTTTCCGCCCGCAACCTGGCTCTGGGCGGCTCCGTCGCTTCGCTTTCGCTGCTCGGCAAACCGCGCACGCTGTTTGAGTACGCCACAGAATCGCTGTTCCTTTACAAGTCGCTTTCCGGCAAACGCGGAGTTGCCGAGAAATTCGTTTTTGAAGTTCTGCCCGGAGACCGGCAGTACGAACTTGCCATCGCCAATTTTCAGTGTGAAGAAGGCTGGATGAGGCGCGCCGGATCCTATTCGACGGACCTGATCAGCTTGTGTCAATTGTGCCACGTGCTGAATCCCAAGGCGATCTTTGAAATCGGCACGCTCCGGGGCTATACCGCCCTGCACCTGGCCATGAACAGCAGTCCCGATTGCAGGATTTTTACTCTCGATCTGCCGAAAAACGATTTGCCGAAGGACGATTTGCCCAAGAACGACCGGCGGAAAGACGCTCTGCCAAAAAACGAGCAGAGACCTAAGGTCCGATTGCGCACCACCCTGATGGATGACCTTCACAGCCAGATGGAAGTCGGGGAATATTATTTTCGCGGCACGCCGCACGCCGATCGCATTCAGCTTCTATTTGGCGACAGCGCGGCCTTCGATTTTTCTCCCCACCACGGCAAGATTGACCTGTTTTTCATCGACGGAGCGCACTCCTACGACTACGTACGCTCCGACACGGAAAACGCTCTGCAGTGTGTTCGTCCCGGCGGAGTGATCGCCTGGCATGACTTTGGCAGAATGGGCGTCAACCAGGTTTCCAAATACATTGTGGAGCTCTCCCGGAAGCTGCCGATCTACTCCGTGCCCGGCGGGTCGCTGGCCTTTGCCGTGCTGTAGCAGGGCGGCCGAGGTAGACATAGACATAGACATAGACATAGACCTAGACACAGACACAGACAGAGACAGCGATAGACATCGAAATCGAGACAAATGAAGAAGGCCTTAATCACCGGCATCACCGGCCAGGATGGCTCCTACCTGGCCGAGTTTCTCCTGACCAGGGGATACCAGGTACACGGCATCAAACGGCGCAGCTCCTTGCTGAACACAGAAAGGATCGACCATCTCTATGAAGATCCGCACGTCGAAGACCGCCGTTTTTTTCTGCATTACGGCGACATGACGGATGCGACCAGCCTGCTGTGCGTCGTCGAGCGGGTGCAACCCGATGAGGTTTACAATCTCGCGGCTCAGAGCCATGTGGCCGTGTCCTTTGAACAGCCGGAATACACCGCCAACGCGGACGCGCTCGGAACCCTGCGGCTGCTCGATGCCATCCGGGTCTTGGGTTTAGAAAAAAAGACGCGGTTCTATCAGGCCTCGAGTTCCGAGCTTTACGGCCTGGTGGCTGAGACCCCGCAGAGCGAGCGGACGCCGTTTCATCCGCGTTCCCCCTACGGGGTGGCCAAGCTGTATGCCTACTGGATCACCGTAAACTACCGCGAGGCCTATGGCATGTATGCCTGCAACGGAATCCTGTTCAACCATGAATCCCCGGTGCGGGGGGAGACCTTCGTTACCCGCAAGATTACGCGCGCCCTCGCCCGCATCAAGCTGGGGCTCGAGGATTGCCTCTACCTGGGAAATCTCGAGGCCCGGCGGGACTGGGGCCACGCCCGCGACTATGTGGAAATGCAGTGGCTGATGCTGCAACAGGAGGAAGCCGAAGATTTCGTGATTGCGACCGGCGAGCAGCACTCGATCCGGGAGTTTGTCGAAGCGGCGGCGCGCGAATTGGACATTTCCCTCAACTGGCGGGGAACCGGAGTGAACGAGAAGGGCTACGACGCTTTTGGCAACTGCATCGTGCGCATCGATCCCCGCTACCTGCGGCCGGCGGAGGTGGATTCGCTGATCGGGAACGCGGCTAAGGCCCGGGCCCAACTGGGATGGCGGCCCCAGGTTACGTTTCGCGAGCTGGTTCGGGAAATGGCAGCAGCGGATCTCAAGGCTGCCGAGCGCGATCAACTGGTGAAGACCAACGGCTACAGAGTGTTCGCGCACCACGAATAAGCCTGCCGCGAAAAGCCCTGCCACGAATGAACCATGGAGCTTTCCGACAAGATCTACGTTGCCGGCCACACCGGCCTGCTGGGTTCCGCGCTGGTCCGGCGTTTACGGCACGCGGGATATGGCAATCTGCTGCTGCAGTCCCACCGCGAACTCGACCTCAGTGACGCTGTGGCAGTGCGGCATTTCTTTTCCGAGAATCGTCCCCGCTACGTCTTTCTGGCGGCGGCCAAGGTCGGGGGCATCCTGGCCAATGACACTTTTCCAGCGGGATTTATCTTCGAGAATCTCAAGATTCAAACCAACGTCATCCACGAATCCTGGCGCAGCGGGGTCGAGCGGCTGCTGTTTCTCGGTTCCAGTTGCATCTATCCCAAGCTCGCGCCGCAACCCTTGCGCGAAGAATCCTGGCTGGGAGGCCCGCTTGAGCCCACCAATCGCGCTTACGCGGTCGCCAAGATTGCCGGAATTGAAATGATACGGGCCTACAATCGTCAATACCAGACGCGCTTCCTGGCGGCCATGCCCACCAACTTGTACGGCCCGGGCGACAGCTATCATCCCGACAACTCGCATCTGATTCCCGCCTTGATTCGCAAAATGCATGAAGCAAAAATCACTGGCAGCCCGGAGGTCGTAATCTGGGGAAGCGGCAATCCCCGGCGGGAATTTCTCTACAGTGAAGATGCTGCCGAGGCCTGCATCTTTCTTCTCGGCCTCGCCTCCGAACCTTTCAATCAATTGGCGGCTCGCGCGGACCTTGCGCCCCTGGTCAACGTCGGCTGCGGCGAGGATATGACGGTGCGGGAACTGGCCGAACTGGTGGCCAAGGTGGTTGGGGTTAATCCCTTGTTAGTCTTTGATCCCACGAAACCTGACGGCACCCCCCGGAAGCTTCTCGACGTCGGACGGCTCTCCCGGCTGGGCTGGAAGCCGCGAACCGGCCTGCGCGAAGGCCTGCGGCAAACCTACGCGGATTTCTGTTTCCGGTCGGAGATCCGGGATTCTGCCAGCCCGGGCTCAGCCATGCCCGTGACCCAGTGCGCATCCTGATCCACGGTCTCAATTTTGCGCCGGAGCTGGTAGGCGTGGGCAAATACACCGGAGAGATGGCCGAATGGCTGGCCGCCCGCGGCCATGAAGTGCGCGCCGTCACCGCTCCGCCATTCAACCCGGAGTGGAAAATTGCTCCCGGATTTTCTCCCTGGCGGTACTCGCGGGAAGGCCGCCTTCCGCCGAGCGGGCCCGTCGAAAACAGGCGGAAATCGGGCGCGGCCGGCGGCGGGCTGACCGTTCTGCGCTGCCCGCTGTGGGTCCCGCGGCGGCCTTCGGGGGGAAAACGCATCTTGCATCTGGCCAGCTTCGCCCTGGCAAGTTTCCTCGTCATGCTGCGGCAGGTTTTCTGGAAGCCCGAGATCGTGCTGGTGGTCGAGCCAACGCTGTTTTGTTTGCCGGCGGCCTTGATCACCGGACGATTCTGCCAGGCCAGGACCTGGCTGCATGTGCAGGATTTTGAAGCAGACGCCGGCTTCGACCTGGGGCTGCTGACGTCGGTGTCGCTGCAACACTCAATCGCATGGCTCGAGAAAAAATCCATGGCCGGATTTGACCGGGTCTCAACCGTTTCAGAGAAGATGCTGGCCACACTCGCCCGCAAAGGCGTGGCGCGGTCGGCGTGCCGCCTGTTTCCGAACTGGGTGGACACGGCCGCCATCGTACCGCTCGAGAGGCCGAGTCCACTGCGCGCCCAGCTGGGCATATCCCCCGGCGAGATTGTTGCCCTGTATGCGGGAACTATGGGCCGCAAGCAGGGCCTCGAAATCCTGGCGGAAGCCGCTGGCCGGTTGTCGGGGCGCGAAGGCTTGCGCTTCGTTTTTTGCGGGGAGGGCCCGGGTAAGCTGATCCTCTCCGATCTCACGGGGCAAATGCCTAATGTTCAGTGGATTCCTCTTCAGCCTTTGGCGCGGCTCAATGATCTGCTCAATTTGGCCGATATTCATCTTCTGCCACAGAAAGCCGATGCCGCCGACCTGGTCATGCCTTCGAAACTGACAGGCATGCTGGCCAGCGGACGGCCGGTGGTGGCCACCTCCCGGCCCGGCACTCAGCTCGCCGAAGTGGTCCGGGGCCGGGGGATTGCGGTCGAGCCGGGAGATGCCGCAGCGTTTGCCGGAGCTATCGAGCAGCTTGCGGACGACTCCGGTTTGCGCGAGAGCTTAGGAAGAAATGCCCGGGAATATGCGGTTTCAGAATTGGAGAAAGAGAGCATCCTATCCCGTCTGGAGCGGGAATTGCTGGTTTTTGCAGCCGCATCGTGACCTGCACAGCCGATTGTTCCGGTGTCATTTTTTCGCCGAATTGGAGAAGCGCTTTTCGTCAGGCGATCAAGCGCCTGATCGATGTGCTGGGCTCGGGACTGCTTCTGGTCGCGCTCTTCCCGCTCTTTCTCGTTCTCGCGATCGTCGTCAAATTCAGTTCGCCGGGCCAGGTGTTTTACCGCTGGAAAGTTGTGGGGCAGGCCGGCAGGCCCTTCCTCAGTTACAAATTCAGGTCCATGGTCAACAATGCCGATGATCTCAAGGAAAGGCTGGAGGCCGCCAACGAGATGACCGGGCCGGTATTCAAACTAACCAATGACCCGCGCGTCACCCGGGCGGGGAAATGGATGCGGCGCTACAGTCTGGACGAATTGCCGCAGCTCTACAGCGTTCTGAAAGGGGACATGAGTCTGGTGGGCCCGCGCCCGCCGCTCGCGACCGAGTACCGGCATTTCACCAAATTTCAAGAGCAGAAATTGCAGGTCAAACCTGGAATCACCTGTTTGTGGCAGGTCAAGGGCCGGAACCAGGTCAGCGACTTGGATGCGTGGGTGCGTCTCGATCTCGAATACATCCGCTGCTGGTCGCTGGGGCTGGACGTCAAAATCCTGCTGCGCACCGTGGCGGCGGTGCTGGCGGGTTCCGGCAAGTAGGAAGCCGCAAGGGCTGCGAGCCGGGTTGTTCTTTGCGGTTTTTCCCAAGGAGCTTTCTGAAATTATGCGGGTTCTGGTCACCGGCGGTGCGGGCTTCATCGGATCCCATCTGGTCGACCGTTTCTTGCGCGACGGTTTTCAAGTGGTCATCCTCGACAGCCTCGATCCCAGGGTTCATCCCCATGGCCGCCCCCGCTATGTGCCGGCTGCAGCCAGTTTTATCGAGGGCGACGTGACTGACCGAAATGTCCTTCATGCAGCGCTGCAAGGCGTCGATATCGTCTCTCATCAGGCGGCCTATCAGGACTACATGCCGGATTTTTCCCGTTTCCTCGAAGTCAATGCCGTCAGCACCGCGCTGCTCTATGAACTCATCGTCGCTCACCGGCTGCCGGTAAAAAAAATCATCGTAGCCTCTTCCCAGGCGGTGTATGGCGAAGGTCAGTACCGCTGCCTGGACGATGGCGACTTCCAGCCTGTGCCGCGTTCCCAGCGGCAACTGCAGTGTGGGGACTGGGAAGTCCCGTGTCCGGCGTGCGGGGGATCCGCCCAGGCCTTGCCGCTCGAGGAGCGATCAAACAATCCTTATAACCAGTATGCCGTCTCGAAACTCGCCGCGGAGAAAACTGCGCTTGGACTGGGCTGGTTGCATGGCATTCCGACGGTGGCGCTGCGCTACTCGATCACCCAGGGCAAGAGGCAATCGCTCTACAACCACTACTCCGGGGTGTGCCGCATCTTTTGCGCTCGCGCCCTGCAACAGCTGCCCCTCATCCTCTACGAAGATGGGCACCAGACCCGCGACTTCGTGCACGTGGACGATGTGGTCGAGGCCAACATGCTGACGCTCGAAAAAGACGAGGCCAACGGCCACGCCTTCAACGTGGGCAGCGGATCAGCCACCACCATCCTCGAATATGCCCGTCATGTGCTCAACCATATTCCAAGCTCCGCGGGACTCGATGTGTCCGGCGAATACCGCCGCGGCGACAACCGGCACAGCGTTTCCAGTGTGGAGAAATTGAAGCATCTGGGCTGGAAGCCCAAACGCGGCCTGAATGCGATTCTGGATGACTTTCTGGAATGGATCGAAAGCTCCGGCGGCATCCCGGCTCGCTTGCCCGACGCGGCCGCCGACATGCGGGCCGCCGGAGTGCTGCTCAGCGCAACCAGTTAGGGGTTCCTGATTCGAAGTTTAGCGAGGAAGTTTCACCAGCGGGTTCAACCAGCAAGTTCAACCAGCAAGTTTAACCAGGATTGCCATGAATGAATTCGACGTTCCATCTTATCTCGAAGAGTTGTCCGCCACCATCCGAAAGCTTCCCCTCCCGGCAATTGACCGCCTGGTTCGCGTGTTTTTCGAGGCTTACCAAAGTGGCCGGACGATTTTCCTTTTTGGCAATGGGGGCAGCGCCGCGCTGGCGTCGCACATGGCTTGCGACCTCGGCAAGGGCACGGCGCCGGCCGCCGGCAGACGCCTGCGCGCGGTTGCTCTTACCGACAACGTCGCTTTGATCACGGCCTGGGCCAACGACGCGCGCTACGAAGCCATTTTTGCCGAACAGCTCGAGAACCTGCTTCATCCCGGCGACGTCGCCTGTGCCATCAGCGCCAGCGGAAACTCTCCCAACATACTTGCTGCTTTAAGCTACGCGCGTCAGGCAGGCGCGGCCACGGCCGGCATCACGGGCTTCCAGGGAGGCAAAATGAAGTCCCTCTGCGAGGCGTGTGTGGTGGTTCCCTCCGACAACATGCAGATCATCGAGGACTTACATGTCTCCATCTCCCACGCCGTGTTTCGCGTCTTGCGGCATGAGATTCAGGAGGCAAACCTTGCACGCACCGCGATGGCCATGACCAGTGTCTTTCTCGACCATTCGCCCACTGGCCCACCTGGGTAAGCAGAAGGGAAAAAGGTAAGCAGAAGGGAAAAAAGTAAAAGTTGGGCCCGCGAAATGAAGTACGGCAGCTGAGATCAAGAGACAAGAGGGATAAACCCAGGATGAAACCAGAGCAGCTTCGCAACCGGATTTTGGCGGCCGACCTGGCGTGGATTCCCGTGGCGCTGTCCGCAGAGCAGGGACTTTGCTCCGGGTTGCACTGCCGCCAGATCCCGCTGGGGCCGTCAAACTTTGTGGTCTATGTGGTGTGCACCGTCTTTGCCTGGGTGTTGCTCTCGGAAAGCTTGCATCTGGATGGGTTTCGGGGCGGGTGGCGGCTGCCCGCCATGATTTCGCACCTGCTGCTGGCTGCCGCCCTCCTGATGGTGCTGCTGCTCGCGGTCGCCAATGTATCGGAGAGATACGTGGGGCGGATGACCCTTAGCGTTTTCACGCTGTTTCTACTGGTTGGTTTTTTCTGCATTCGCGGGGCGGCGCTGCGCATGGTCTTGCGGCGCTACAAGAATGGGGAAATCCATCGCGTCGTGATCCTCGGCTCCGATCAGTTAGCGACGGAATTGGCGGCAAAGTTCTGCCACCATCCCGAACTCCTGTGCCAGGTGGTCGGGTTTCTGTGCCCGGGAATCGAAGGTCCGCCGGCGCGGCCCGGGCGCAACGCCCACGCAGCTTCGACAACCGTCGGTTCGACAACTGTTGGTTCGACAACTGTTTCCACCATGGAGGTGATCGGCCTGCTGCGGCAGCATCACGTCGATGAACTGGTGATGGCGCACACGGCTGCTTCGAATGAAATCCTGAACCTGGTCGCGCTCTGCCGCCAGCAAGCCATCCGGGTCAGCCTGGTTCCGCAGCCCTACGAACTTTATCTTTCGCGCCCCAGCCTCCTCGACTTGGGAGGCCTGCCTCTGCTCCAGTTCGGAGAGTTAGAGCCGCCCGCTTCGGCGGGAATCGGAAAACGCCTTCTGGATTTTGCCCTGGGTTTTGTTCTCGCCGCGCTCACCCTGCCCGTCATTCTGCTGTGCGGCGCGGTTCTCCGCGTCTCTACCGGCAAAGCCTTCTGCTGGGAAACGCGGACCGGCTGGCGCGGCACCCAGTTCGCCATGCTGCGTCTCAACGTGGACCATGATCCGCAAAAACATTCCGGCTTCGAACGTCTGCTCTGGCAATTGAGCGTCGCCGAACTGCCACAGCTCTGGAACGTTCTTCGGGGAGAGATGAGTCTGGTGGGGCCGCGCCCGGAAGGCCCGGAGCGGGCCAGTCGCTATTCTGCCTGGCAGCGGCAACGGCTTTCGGCAAAGCCGGGGATAACCGGACTCGCCCAGGTGCAGGGGCTTCGCGAGCAGCATGCCTCTGAGGATAAAACCCGGCACGACCTGCAATACATGTTGCATCCTTCTTTGTTGAAGGATCTTTCACTGCTGATCGAGACAGTTTGGACTCTGACCGTTCGATTGATCAATCTGCCTCGGCGCGCGTCAACCGGCAGCGCTACCCAACCGAGTCCTACCCACGGCACTGCGCTGCAATCGATCCTGTATTCGCCCAGCACCCAGTCTTTTCCGGAGATGTTACAGCATGCTCATCGGACGCAGTCCGGTTCGGATTAGTTTCGGCGGAGGCGGCACGGACCTGCCCTCCTACTACGAGCAGTTCGGCGGCGCCGTGCTCAGCACCGCCATCAACAAGTACTTCTACACCATCCTCGGCAATCGGGCAGACGGCCGCATCCAGGTGATCTCCTCCGATCTGCGCCTGTTCGGCAACTGGAGCGATCTCGCCGCGTTGCCCACCAACGACAGCGGCCTGGAGATTCCGCTCGCGGTGCTCAAGGATCTGAATGCAGACCTGGCCGCTGATCTGTTCCTGGCTTCCGAAATTCCTCCTGGCACCGGCCTCGGGTCCTCCGCCAGCGTTTGCGTGAATCTCCTGAAAGTGCTTACCACCTACATGCGTTCGCCGCTGTCGAAGTACGATCTGGCGGAGCGCGCCTTCCGCATTACGCGCTTTGGCCTGAAACGGCACGTGGGCAAGCAGGATGAATACGCGGCTGCCTTCGGCGGCCTCAACTACATTCGCTTCAGCGCCGATGGCACAACCCAGGTTGAGCCGCTTCATCTAGACCCCGGTGTCCTCTCCGCGTTGCAGTCGAATCTCATGCTGTTCTTTACTGGGGCCGCTCACCATTCCTGGGACATACTTGCCGACCAGGAAAAATCCACGCGCGTCGCCGACGGACCCGCCGTGGAAGCGCTGCACCAGGTGAAAGAAGCAGCCGCTCTGATGAAAGAGGCTCTCGTGTGCGGCGACCTCGAGCACTTCGGCCATCTGCTCGACGATGCCTGGCAATCCAAGAAGCGTATTTCCCAGCGTATTTCGAGCGCGCGCATTGACCATCTCTACGAAATAGCGCGCGCCCACGGTGTTCTCGGCGGCAAGATTACCGGGGCCGGCGGCGGTGGTTTCCTTCTGCTCTACTGCGAACCCCCCTGCCAGGATGCAGTGCGTTCCGCCATGCAGGCCGAGGGCGTACAGGAGATGGCTTTTGCCTTCGACGGCCAGGGCGCCCAAGTCATCGTGAACGATCCCTTCATCGACCGTGACGAACATGCGGGGACGCGATGGACGTTCCTGCCGCTTTCTCAGGCGGCAACCGTCTGAGATCCGCAAGATATTTCGTGCGCGAGGCTACACCTTGAAAGCCTTTTTGCTGGCTGGCGGCTACGGTACGCGTCTGCGGCCTCTCACCGACGCCGTTCCCAAATGCCTGGTGCCGATTCGCGGCCGCCCCCTGCTCGATATCTGGCTTGATCTCTGTGCTCACTCAGGAATCACAGAAGTCCTTATCAACTTGCATGCGCACTCCGAGACCGTTGAGCGGCATCTTCAGCAGAGTGGATCGCCGGTAGAGGTTTGCCTCGTCCGCGAAGAACAGCTGCTGGGATCGGCGGGAACGGTCGCCGCCAATCGCGCCTGGGTCGGCTCCGATCCCGCGTTCTGGATTCTGTATTCCGACGTTCTCACCAGCACCAACCTGAATCGCATGAGTGAATTTCATTCTTCCCACGGAGCCGTTGCGACGCTCGGCCTTTACCAGGTGTCCGACCCTTCACGCTGCGGCGTTGCCGTCATGGACCCCGGGGGAGTCATCATCGACTTCGAAGAGAAGCCGCAAGCCCCGCGCAGCAACTGGGTTTTCTCGGGACTCATCCTCGCGGACCGCCGTCTCTTCGATGCAATCCCGCCCCACATTCCGGCGGATCTCGCGTTTCACGTCTTGCCGCTCCTCGTCGGCAAAATGCGCGGCTATCCCATTGCAGACTATTTGCTCGACATTGGCACAATATCTAACTACCAGGAGGCCCAGGCCACATGGCCCGGCAACGGCAGCGATTCAGACCGGCCACAGCAAAATCAGCCACAGCAAGATCAAAAGCCACGCTCCAGCGCGCCGCAACCAGGAAGCCGCAGTCCTTCGACGGATCGCATGTCGCTCCGGAGGACTTTATGAGCTCTGGCCAATTGAGAGGTGTCATCTTCGATATGGATGGCGTGCTGGTCGACAGTCATGGCGTGCATCGCCGGGCCTGGCGCTCGTTTTTCCAGACGCTCGGACGCGACGTCCCCGAGTCTGAACTGGACTTCATTCTGGATGGGCGCAAGCGCGGCGATATCCTGCGGCACTTTCTCGGGAACTGTCCGGATCCGGAGCTTGAGGAGTTTGGTCGGCGCAAGGATTGCATCTTCCGCCAAATGCGGCTCGAGATTGCCCCCGTACCGGGCGTGGTCCGCTTTGTGCGCGAGCTTCGCCGCAGTGGCGCCACTCTGGCCTTGGCGACCTCAGCCAGCCGCAGCCGAGCCGGTTCGACGCTGGCAGAGTTGGGATTGCTGAACTGTTTCGCGGAAGTCGTGACCGGGGAAGATGTGCTCTTGGGTAAACCCGATCCCAGTATCTACCGGCTGGCGCGCAAGCGCTTGGGGATTGCATCCGAGCGTCTGCTGGCGGTCGAAGACGCCATTTCTGGAATTCGCGCAGCAATCGGTGCTGGCTTGCGTTGCGTTGGAGTGGCATTGCATGAGACGCCGGAGAAGCTCACCACTGCGGGCGCGGCTCATGTGGTGAGGGACTTCGAGACTGTGTCGCTGCGGGAACTAGAGTCCATTCTGCTCCGTCGCGATCCGGTCCCTCGCCACGCTGCCACGGCCGGCAGCGGCTAACGCGCTAAACGCTAAGACCTTCGTTGCGGCACACTTCCACGATGGAGAGCCGGTCCTGCGCTCCCACCTTGCGCAGCATGCGATGCACGTGGTTCTTCACGGTTTGTTCGGAGAGGTTCAAGCGGGTGGCGATTTCCTTGTTCGTGAGCCCTTGCTGAATCAAACCCACCAATTCCTGCTCTCTGCGGCTGAGCCCCAGACTGGTCTTGAGGTGCAGGCTCGGACCGACCGGCGGATGCCGCGCCACCCACTGAAACAGTGCGACGGAGAGCGCTGCCGGGCAAACTGCTTCGCCGGTGGCGACCGCTCGAATGGTGCGTGCCACTTCCACTGCGGACGCGTCTTTGAGCACGTAACCTACCACGCCGGCTTGCACCGCGCGAAGAAAAACTGCCTCTTCGGCTTCCATGCCGACCATGACTACACGGATGGCGGGGTTCAGCCGATGCAGTTCGCGCACGAACCCGCGCTCCGACAGAACCGGCGACACTGAATCCAGCACCACCACGCTGGCTCGCGTTGACACAATCTGCTCCAGTGTTGTGGGGCCGTAGCAGCCTGACCCGAGCACGCGGATGTCGTCCTTCTTCGAAAGAATGCGCAACAATGCTTCGCGCAGCAGTCGATTCTCCGCCAGCAGAAAAACTGCGGCAACCGTTCCCGAAAACCCTGAAACTACAGTTCCCATCTGCTGACCAATCCCGCCTCGCACCCTTCACCCTGGCTGAAAACTCCCCACTCTAGCTGCCCTGCTGTATTCTCGCGGATCACTTCTCCACGCTAGCTGCCCGGCAAATGCAAGGTCAAGGGGAAAGCCTGTCTGGGCGGGCGGGCGATTCCCGGGGCGGGAAGATCTCGTCCGGATTCCGAAAATGGTCCTTCGCGGAGCCAGAACGTTCCGCGGCTTTAGTCCTTCCGAGGCGTGGGTGCGGTCAGCAGATTGACAAACAACTTGTAGAACTTCTCCAGGTCCAGATCATCCTGCACTTCGACCGGCGGCATGTCGATCTTGGGTTTATTCCGGTCTGTCCAGCTCAAGGTATTGCCATAGCCGGCGCCGCGGTCCAGGTCCACGTCCATGAAGAGCGTTTCCTTCTTCGTGATCAAGCTCGGATCGAGCCACGCAGCTGCCGCCAGTTCGTCCCACAGGTAATTGTAGTTGCCGCGCAGCCGCGCATACTTGCCGACGTAGCGCGCCACCGGCGTATCTGCCGTCTTGATGCGATCGATCAGCTCCGCAGTCAGTCTCGTCTTCACAGAAATGTCTACCGACGTGCAAACGATCTTCTTCCACGGCGCTCGGAGCACAACGTGAGCCGCTTCCGGATCGAACCATAGGTTGAATTCGTGAGTCGGAGTGTTGGCGAACTCAGGGTCGTCGGTCCGCGGATTGAAGCTGCCTCCCATGAACACCAGTTCTTTGGCCAGCCCCGCGAACTCAGGGTCAAGCGCAATGGCAAGAGCCAGGTTGGTCATCGGGCCGCCTTCGTAAATAGTCACCTGTTTCGGGAACTTATGCACCATCCGCACCAGAAAATGCGCGGCGTCCTCATCGGCCGGCTTGGTCGTCGGCTTGCCCTCGGGCATCTCTCCCAGCTGATCCGCCGGATGATAGAACTTCGGAGTCCATGCTCCCAGCCACGCTACCTCGCCGTATTCCAGTTCCCATCGTTCCGTGTCTTCTCTCCGGCGAACCAGCGGATACTCCGCTCCCGGCACAACCGGAATATCCGTTCGCCCAATCAGTTCCAGCATCCGCAAAGTGTGCGCCACTTCCTCCTCGTGAAGCCACTGATCGCCCGTCACCACGGTGATGCCCAGGACCTCCGTCTGCGGCGACTGGATCAGCAACAGCATCGACTGCTGATCAGTTCCGGCGGGACCGGCGGCATCTTGGTCAACGATGATTTTGCGACTCGTTTGAGCCGAAGCCACAAACGTACTGAAGAGAAAAATGGCGGCAATGCAACGGAAGAGAAATGATTTCATGGTTGCTCTCAAGAATTCTAAAGCAGCGCCGGACGATCGCGTCCTTCGATCTCATCGAGCTTCCGGCAAAACAATGGGCAGACCCAACGCCGGTCTGCCCCAAGCGGAATGCCGGTCCGGTTTCAGAAGTTCAGTCGCAGGGCGAATTGAATCAGCCGCGGATTATTCACCTGCTGGTTGAGCACGCCGAAACTCGATGGTGAATTGATGTCCTGCAGTCCGACGCCGGTAAGGCCTCCCATAAAGAACTGGGGATGGTTGAACAGATTGAAGAATTCCGCCCGGAATTGCAGGGTCGTGGCTTCGCGGAATGAGAGCGGGAAGTCCTTGATGACTGAGAAATCTGTGTTCACGAAACGCGGCCCGTACGCCGGGGCGCGGGGAGCAGTGCCGATCTCTCCTGCCGGTGCGTGAGCGAACGCGCATGGATTTAGCCAGTTTTGAAGAGTGTGAAGCTGGGTTGGGCATCCCGTCTGGCCGCCTTCGTTGCCGGGGCTGTTGGGGTCGCCGACCAGGACCGGGCGATTGAGGCTCAGGAAATCGTAGTTCAAGTATTGTCCGGTATTGCCCGCGAGCGGCGCCGCGCCAAAGGTTGGGCCGGTGTTCGCACTGTCTACCACGAATAAAGGGAAGCCGGACTCAGCGCGCTCGATCACATTGA
>JBEKWP010000088.1:0-15395 GCA_049512915.1 Candidatus Sulfotelmatobacter sp. | reverse complement strand
TGGCTAAATCGAGGGTGGCGTTGGCTTTAAGGGTTCCGGTTACCAACGTTCATTGCCCCGGCGGCGGTGCGCTCCTATAATTTTTGGAACTGTCACTCCGTCCAGCTGAAGATCAGGGAACTTAGATCAGGAAATCAGGATCAGAGAATCAGGCATGCCCGAGGCCACCGGCACACAATTGACGCGCCATAGCCAGGAGATGACCATCTTCCACGACGTGGCGAAGGCGCTTACGTCGTCGCTGGACCTCGACTCGATTCTGCAGACCATCATGGAAAAGATGGCGGAGTATTTCCGTCCCGATACCTGGTCGCTGCTGATGGTGGACGAGCAGCACAATGAACTTTACTTTGCGATTGCGGTGGGCGACGCCGCCGAAGCGCTGAAGAATGTTCGCCTGAAGGTGGGCGAGGGCATTGCCGGCTGGGTGGCGAAGCACGGCGAACAGGTGGTATCGGCGGACGTGGAAAATGATCCGCGGTTTGCCAAACGGGTCGATGAGACTACGCAGTGGGAGACGCACTCGGTGATCTGCGTGCCGTTGCGGTCGCGGCTGCGGGTGCTGGGCGTGATCCAGCTGGTGAATGTGGATATGGCGCAGTTCAACGAGCCGGAAGTTTTCTTTCTGCAGGCGCTTTGCGACTATGCGGCCATCGCGATTGAGAATGCGCGCTGGGTGGAGAAGATCCAGGAACTGACGATCACCGACGACTGCACCGGGCTTTACAACGCGCGGCACCTTTATAAGACGCTGGAGACTGAGGTTTACCGGTCGTCGCGCTTCGGTTACGAGTTCAGCGTGCTGTTTATCGATCTTGACCATTTCAAGTCGGTCAACGACACTCACGGTCATTTGATTGGCAGCAAGCTGCTGGCGGAGATTGGTTATCTGGTGAAGGCGCAACTGCGCTTGATTGACTTTGCCTACCGCTATGGGGGCGACGAATTTGTTGTGTTGCTGCCGCAGACGGGGAAAGACCAGGCGCTGGTGGTGGCGAAACGGTTGCGCGATGCGCTGCGGGCCAGCAGCTTTTGCCGTGACGAAGGATTGAATCTGAACGTGAGGGCTTCGATTGGGCTGGCTACGTATCCGCACGATGCGCGCGATGCGCATGACATTATCCGCCAGGCGGACGAGATGATGTACCTGGTGAAGAACACCACACGGGACAACATTGGGATTGCGCAGCGCGGAGTGATGAAGTAGGAAGGCAGCTTCCAGCTCTTAGCTTCCAGCTCTTAGCTTCTAGCTCTTAGCTTCTAGCCTGGGGCCTTCAGAGCCTTCCCGAGAGTCTCACACACCTATCTTTTGCAAGACATGCGTGTCACCCAGCTCTTACTTGGTAAAAATACCGTGATCCTCGTCATATTTCTGTTCGACCTTCTGAGCCGCGTCCGCCATTTCGTCTGCGTCGTTCTCCAACCGCTTGTCGACGGCGGCCTCCTCAGCGCGACGTTCGCTTGATGGCTGGCGCGGTGAAGTTGTTGAATCTTTCTTGATATCCGGCATAGTGCACCTCTCAGTTGATTATAAACAATTGGCCGCTGGTTAAGGGGCGCTATGGCGATATTGTGCCAACCAGGCTTTCATTTCAAACCAACCCCTCGTCGCTTTTACAGAAACTCTGGCACTGAAAGTGACATCATTTGATGCTACAATCAGTGCCTGGAGTTTATATGAGAACAACCCTTGCGCTGGATGACGATCTGGTACGCATCGCCCAGGAGTTCACCGGGGTAGAAGAGAAAACGGCGTTGGTTCGGGAAGCTCTCAAAGCTCTTATCGAGCGGGAGAGCGCCCGCAGACTGGCATTGCTGGGAGGCACGATGCCCAAATTGAAAGAAGCTCCACGTCGCAGGCGGACGAATTGATTCTCGCCGATACGTCGATTTGGATCGACCACCTTCGTTCCGGGAACGAGGAAATGCGCGAACATCTTCAGCGGGGGGAGATTGTGATCCATCCGTTCATCATTGCGGAACTTGCCCTCGGTTCGTTGCGGCAGCGCTCGAAAACGCTTGAGCTTCTGGACTTGTTACCGCAGGTGCGGATGCCGCAACTGTCTGAGGTACGGTTGATGATTGAGGATCGCCGTCTGTACAGCATGGGAATCGGTCTGATCGATGCGCATTTGATAGCGTCTGTCTTCGTCAATGCGCCAGTGGTTCTGTGGACGCGAGACAAACCACTTCGAAAGGTTGCCGAAGGGCTCGGCATTCACGCCCGCATGAATTGAGTGATTGAGCGATTGAAAAGAAATCTTCGATTGCCCAATAATCCAATCGCTCAATTGCTCAACTTCTTCTCCGGCTCGGCTGGCTTCGCGTCCGGCTTCCAGGGATTGGCATTCGCTGGAGCGCTGGGGTTTACGTTGAAGTCCCAGACGTAGAGGTTCATGCCTTCGTTGCCCTTGGTCTCAATCAGGACATACTCGCCGGGGGCGAGGTCTTCGGTGGGAGTTAGCTTGAGCCAGCCTCCGCTTACGCGGTCGATGGTGGTCTTGATGAAATTCTGGTCCTGACTGATCTTGCCGTTGGGTGCGCGCTTCAGTTCGCCGACGATGCGCTTGCCGCTTTTTACTTTAGTGTGGACGATGTGGAAACGATCGAAGGGAACGAGCGGCTGCTCGGGCTGCTGCGGTTGCTGTGGGCCTTGTTGTTCGGGGCCCTGTCGCTCGGAACCTTGCTGTTCAGGGCGGGGAGCATCGAGGCTGGGCTGGGACAATTGTGCGGAGGAGGTTTGACCGCTGGGTGCTGCAGCAGAGTCATCCTCGACATTAATGTAGATGGAGGGCACGGCGACGTGGGCGTGCACGGTGGCGTGTTCGCCTTCGATTTCGACGCTCTGCTTGGCGCCGCCGGCCATGGGAATAACTCCGCGCAGAATATTGGCCTTGGTGTCGCGGTCGACATTGCCTTCGCTCTGCTGCAGCTCGACCAGTTGCGGCTGGCCTTGAAAGTTATCGAGCAGGAAGACGCCGGAATAATCAGGAAGGCGCAATCCCGGGGCGACTTGCGGAAGGCGGGAGAGTGCGGCTTGGTGGTCGGCGTCGATTTCTTTGTCGATAGCCGCAGCTTCAGGGATGGCGGAGGTGGCACGATCTTTCTCGTACTTTTCGGTGGCCGGCCAGTCCACCAGAGCCGAGGGAAGTTCCTCCCACTCATCGCGTTCGGCGCTCTTGTAGCGCACGCGGTCGCCTTTGATCTCATACTTGGTGACCAGTTGGTAGGATCCGTCTTTGAGGATGAGACGGCCGGCGAGCTGCTGGGCGTGGGACTGAAGAACGAGAGCGAGACCAAGCACGGCCAGAGTAATGGCTGCCAACATCGGCTTGCGGGGATTCGGTAAGGTTGTGGTTGTGCAGGTCATGCGTTTATTTGGATGCGTCGGTTTTGATTGCGGCCATTTTCTGGTAGAGCCGTTGCCCGAGGGCAGGTATTTCGCCAAGTTTAAGTCGAATGGTTCGGAGGATCTGGTTAGCTTCGCCGTGGTTCGGAGCTACGATCGATGCGATGGCAGCCATTTGGAAATCAATTTCTCGAAAGCTGGAAAAGCGACAATTCAGGACCACATTGACATTAACGATTCCGGCGAGCCGTGTCAGGCATCCGAGCCTCTCTGCTACCGCAAATGAAGCCGACCCCCATCGTTGGCGTAACAGCCCTATTAAACTCATTGATGCCAGTCGGTCATCTTCGCCGATTTCGTGCGATATGGGCTACGTTTGCAGCGGGCTGGGTCAGTGAAAGCCCCACTTCTCGCGCATAGAACGCGCGAGAAATGGGGCACCCGGCTCGAGTTCGTACCTCTACCTTTACTTCTCCTTCTTGCTTATCTTTTCCTTTTTAGCTGCCATCTCAACGCTGCCGGGTTTCGCTGGGCCGTTGCGGTCGACTAGCCTGGCGAAATCCTCGGCCTTGAATGGATATTCGCGAGCTGACTCTTGCCCCGTTGGTTTCGAGGTGATGTCCACCCGGCGGTTGTAGGCCAGCACGATGGTTTGTATTTTCTTCAGAGCCTTCTGCCGGTCTTCCGGGCTCAGGCTGGCATCCTGGTCGACCTGCTGCTTCACTTGATCGGCACTCAGGTTCTGCTCCTTGCCAAAAGCCTGAGTTTCAATCTTGTCTTCGGGAACCCCCTGTTCCACGAGGAACTTTTTCGCGAGGGCGGCGCGCCTTTCGGAAAGCGGCTGGTTGTAGGCCTCAGTTCCGCGCTTGTCGGCGTGTCCGGAGAGAACCAGGCGGGCATCGGGTTGGTCGGCCAGGTATTGTGTGAAAGCGGCCGCGATGGATTTCAGAGTCTCCTTTTCGCTGTCGAGGAGAGCGTTTTCTGTCTTGAGCGACCGCGGCCGATCGGTTGGGAAATAAACGCTGCGGGCGAGTTTGATTTCCGGTTGCACGATCGAGCCCACGATGTGCAGAGTCGCGGTTTTCGTTTCAGACCCGCCGCAGCCGTTCGTAGCGTTGAGCGTGTAGGTAACGTTTTCATCGACGGCGCCGGGATCGGTCTTCTTGGGAGTGATCTGCAAAGTGCGGCTGCCGGTGGGATCGACCGTGCTCCCGTCGAGCGAAACGGTGGAGGCGTTTTTCGCGGTCCAGTTCAATGCCGTGCTGTCGTCGACGACGACCTTATCGCCGACCTTTTTGTAGTGGACTTCGGCCGGCGCAAGATCCAGATTGGCTTGGACGGCAGTGTTCACATCGACGGTGGCGGTGGAAGTGACGGTGCCACCGGGCCCCGTCGCAGTCAGGTTATAAGTGGTGTTCTGCGTGGGCTTAACGGATTGTTGACCTGAAGTGGCGACCGGCCCAACTGGAGTGATTTCGACGCGAGGTGCGTCGGTGGATGTCCAGTTAATTTGTGAAGCGTCACCGCAGTTGACCTGCGCCGCGGTCACGGATAACTGCGCGGTGGGCTTGACCACGGCGACGGTGGCACTGGCCACGCCAACGGTGAAGCGCGGTATGGCGCTCAGTTTCTCGCCGCGCGACCAGGGAACCGTTTTGCGCACACCCTTCGGGATGTCGATCACGACGCGCTGATTCGCAGGGACGTCAACCGGACCCGACCAGGTTTCCTTATCGCCGGACAGGACCGAAACCTGATAGGTGCCGGGTGGAACGACGAGTTCCTGCTTCCAGATAAAGTCGTTGTTGAATTCGTCGCCGTGGCCGACGAAGAAGTCGGGCGTTTTCCCGTTCAGCAGAATCGCATCCCGGTCCGCTCCCTCGATCGTCATGGCGCCGAAGGGACCGGAAACGGTTCCGGTGGCCTGCGTCAGATTGACGTCAAGGTTGGTGTCTTTTCCCGCGGTGATGGTGACGGTTTGGGTTGAGGGAGCGTAGCCGTAGTTGACCAGTTCAATCTTGTGGTCGCCCGGGCTAAGGCTCAGGGAGCGGTGTTTGCTGGCTTCGCTGATGGCGCGGCCGTCCACGAAGAGGTAGGCCTGTTTGGGAGTGACGTGAAGGACGAGTTTGCCGTCCTGGGCAAAGCTTGAGATTCCGCCCGCCAACAGGAGTAGAGCGGCGGATAGAAAGAAACGGGATAGCAGGGTTTGAAGTTTCATAGGGATCTCCTCACCTCGGGACCTTGCTGTGGGCGCGATTCGAAAAAGAGGACGTGAGCCGCAGCCTCTCTACGACGGGGTCCATTCATGCCGGCGGGGTTACTGCGTTTCGCCTGCGTTTGATCCCGGGCTACTTCTGCGAACGCCGAGTAGTATACGCCAAAACGGCATAGAAATAAGGGTTCTACGCATCCGGGCACTCCCGGACGGAGGCGGCGGCTTGTAGTATTCTGACGTTCTCTATATTCTGTTGCACGCGCGACGCCACCGGCTCCAGACTCAATGAACCCAAAATCTATCCTTTGTTGTTACATGCTGTGTACGCTGCTCGGGAGTGCGACGGCCTTCGGGCAGACAGCTGCGGCGCCGACGGCCGCGCCGGCTCAAGCCAGCCCGCAATATTCGGTGCAGGGAACGGTTGCTTCCGCGGCATCGCCGCAGGGAGAGCCGGTTTCTTATGCCTCGGTGACCCAGATCAATGGATTGCTGGCGCAGTTGGAGGCGACGTCAAAGAGCGCGCAGGACGACCTTACGAAGCTGCGCATCGAGCGCTGGAAGACCGACGGTTCCTCGAAGAAGCAGGCGCTGGGCAACGTTGAATCCATCCAGCGCAATCTGCAGAATGCATTGCCGGAGATGATCAAGCAATTGCGCGGTGCTCCGGAAGACCTGCCCGCGACTTTCAAGCTGTACCGCAACCTGGACGCGCTGTACGACGTGCTGGGAAGCGTGGTGGAGTCGGCGGGAGCGTTCGGACCGAAGGACGACTTCCAGGCGCTGGCCAATGATCTGACCAGCTTTGAGGGCACGCGCAAACAGATTGCAGAGCGTCTGGAAACTCTGGCGGCATCGAAAGAGCAGGAGATTGTGCGCCTGCGCGCGGATTTGAAGACGGCGCAAGCGGCGATTCCGGCCGAACCTCCCAAGAAGACTGTGGTGGACGATACCGCGCCGGCGAAGAAGCCGGTAGTGAAGAAGAAGCCGGTCGCGAAGAAACCGGCGACGACGCCTGCGACTACGCCGCCGGCGCAGAATCCTCCGGCGCAACCTAAGCCGCAATAATGCGGGCTTCCGGCTTCGGCTGCCGGGCTTCGGCCCAGTTCAAGCTTTCAGTGTTGTTCGCGTTTCTTGGGGTGTTGGCTGGTGGGCTTCACCGAAGCCCGTAAGCCGAGGCCCGAAGCCCAATCGAAAGTCTGGCATGAGCCCTCACGGCAGCATTCTCGCGGCTATTTTCGGCATCGTCATCATCAGCGTCGTGTTGTTGGATGCGTTTGAGACGGTGGTGCTGCCGCGGCGGGTGACGCGGCATTTCAGACTGACGGCATGGTTCTACCGGCGGACCTGGATTCCGTGGAGAAACATAGCCGGGCGCATCAAGACATTTTCCCGGCAGCAGAGTTTTCTGGGATACTTCGGGCCGCTGTCCCTGATCATGCTGCTGGCATTCTGGGCGGCGACGCTGATCATCGGTTTTGCCCTGCTGCAATATGGCATTGGCGGGCACGAACAACTCAGCCACGAGCCGCTCACGTTTGGCAGGATCATTTACCACAGCGGCCAGACGTTCTTCACGCTGGGCTATGGCGACATCCTGCCGACGTCCAGTTTGGCGCGCGCACTCTCGGTAATCGAAGCAGGCATGGGCTTCGCGTTTCTGGGGGTGGTAATCGGCTACCTGCCGGTGGTGTACGCTTCGTTTTCGCGGCGCGAGATCCAGATCTCGATGCTCGACGCGCGGGCGGGATCGCCTCCAACGGCGACTGAGCTGCTGGTGCGGCTGGCGGGCAGTTCTGAGAATCCAGCCATCGACCAAACCGTTCTCGATGAAGTATTGCGCGATTGGGAACGCTGGTCGGCGGAATTGCTGGAGAGCCACATTTCTTATCCGGTATTGAGTTTCTTTCGTTCGCAGCACAGCAATGAATCGTGGCTCGGAGCGCTGCAGACCATGCTGGATGTGACTTCGCTGCTGCTGACCGGCATTGAGGGAATTCATCCCGGGCAGGCGCGGCTCACTTTTGCCATGGCACGTCATGCAGCGGTAGATCTGGCCCAGGTGGTGAATGCGCGCTATGACCCGGCGGCAGCGGAACGGCTGACGGATGAGGGGTTCATTGCTCTGCGAGAGACGCTGGCGGCTGCGGGACTGAAATTGCGAACTGGAGACGAAGCGCGGCTGAAGCTGACCAAGTTGCGCTCGATGTATGAACCTTACGTACACTCTACGGCACGAAATCTGATGGTGGCACTGCCGCCGTGGCAACATCCGGCGAGGGCTAAGGACAACTGGCAGGCGGGGCCGTGGGACCGGATCATCCAGGCCAAGGGGTTGGCGGTGTTGGGGCAGAAGCCGGTGCAGCCGGGGAGCAGTGAAGACCACTTCTAGCCGGCACAGGATGCGGTCAGGTTGCGTGCTACCATTCTTTTCCCAGATATTCATTGCATGAAAAATATTGGCGAGAACGTGGTGCGCATTGAGGCGGAAGCGTTGCGCGCGCTCGCGGACCGTATCGGCGGCCCGATGGCCGCGGCGTTCCGGCGAGCGGTGCATTTGATGTTTTCCTGCGCGGGACGCGTGGTCGTCACAGGGATGGGGAAGAGCGGGCTGATTGCGCGCAAGATTGCGGCTACGCTGAGTTCGACCGGGACTCCGGCTTTGTATCTGCATCCCGTCGAGGCGCTGCACGGGGATTTGGGGATGGTAGTGCGCGGAGATGTGGTGCTGGCGCTTTCTGCTTCCGGAGAGACGGAGGAGATTCTGGCGCTGCTGGCTACGATCAAGCGGCTGCAGGTGCCGCTGATTGCCATGACAAGCGATGAGATTTCTGAAGTGACCGCACCTGCAGGGAAGGGGAAGGCAAAGTCAAAAGCAGCGGGCAAGAGTGCCCGCCCCACACCAGCATCATCTTCACGCCGATCTACTCTAGCTTTGGCGGCGGATGTGGCTTTGGATTGCTCGATTGCGGAGGAGGCCTGCTCGCTTGGGCTGGCGCCTACGGCTTCCACCACTACCATGCTCGCTTTGGGCGACGCGCTCGCGGTTACGCTCAGCGAGAAGCGCGGGTTCAGGGAAGAGGATTTTGCAAACTTGCATCCGGGAGGGAAGTTAGGCAAAAGGCTGGCGCGGGTGGAGTCTTTGATGCACTCGGGCGAGGCCTTGCCCAGGGTGGGTCCGCGGACGAAGATGCCGAACGTGATCTATGAAATGTCGCGCAAGAAGCTGGGCGTGACGGCGGTGGTGGAAGGCGAGCGGCTGGTGGGCATCATCAGCGACGGCGATTTGCGCAGGCTGCTGGAGAAGCGCCGGAAAGACGTGCTCGACCTGACGGCGGGGGAGTGCATGACGAAGAATCCCCGAACCATTGCGGCTGGAGAGTTTGCCGCAACCGCGCTGGCGATGATGGAAGAGAAGAAGATTACTTCGCTGATGGTGGTCGACAGAGGCGGAAAGCTGGACGGGATTGTGCATCTGCACGATCTCTGGAGCACCGAGTTGGTGTAACACCGACAGCCGCCGGGAAGGCGGCGCTACAATCATCTTATGTATCACTACGATCCCAATACGGCGCTGGAAGAACTGACCGAAGACGCGACCCTGCCAAACCCGGTACACGTGCGCGACATGATTTTGCGCAAGCATCCTTCGACTGACAAGGCTCTGGAGTTGAATCGGCTGTTTATCGAGTATCAGAAGTTTTTCGGGGAAGCGCAGAAGCTGGGGAAAGAGATTCTGCGGCGGCTGACTTCCTAGTGCCCGGTCGCGAGTGCCGCTTGAGCGTCTATGTGCCGGCCAGAAAGTCGATCAACTCCTCCCGACTGAATCCAGCCTCTCTTAACAAGGACATCAGGGTGCCTTTTGGCAGGTCGCGATTGTACTGAGAACCACCGCTCTGCGCCGAGTGGTCGGATGGAAAAAGATGAAGTGGCTGCCCGAAGTGTGATCCAGAACAAAGCCGTTCTGCTCCAGAAAACGGACGACTTGGCGTGGTTTGACTGCGGGTAGCTTTGACATACTTTAGTTACAGAGCACGAGTCGCTTGATTTCCTAGCGCGAGTACGCCAGATCCAGAGAGGCGACCAGCGTGTTGTCGTCAGTTGGAACGGGATCGTTATGTTTGCGCAGGCTGGCAATGTAACCGGAGATTGCGTCTCTAGCCATTTCTCGGGCCTCGTCCACCGTACGGCCGTAGGTGACGCAGCCAGGCAGGGCCGGAACCAGCGCGGTGTAACCGCCCTCGGGTTCCGGACGCAGCATGATGTTGTAACGGTAGCGAGTCTTGGCCATGAGACTGCAATCATTCTAGCAGGGGCTGGGAGCCAGTCAAAGAAAGTCGCTGCTACAATAATAAATTCCATCTCCACAGGAACCATTCACCTATGCATCGATGGTCAGAATCGTTTATTCCTACACTGCGCGAGGCTCCCGCCGACGCGGAAGTGGCCAGCCACAAGTTTCTGGTGCGGGCGGGTTACATTCGGCAACTGGCGGCGGGCATTTACTCGTATCTCTTTCTGGGTAATCGCTCGTTCAACAAGATCATGGGCATCGTGCGCGAGGAGATGGACCGGATCGGGCAGGAGTTTTTTCTGCCGGCGCTGCATCCGCGCGAGATTTGGGAAGCCAGCGGGCGCTGGGCTTTGATGGGCGACAACCTGTTTCGCCTGAAAGACCGCAAGGGCGCTGACCTTGCTCTCGGTATGACGGAAGAAGAAGTCATGACGTCGATTGCGATGAAAGAGCTGCGCAGCTACAAGCAATTGCCGCAGATCTGGTACCAGATCGCTCCGAAGTTTCGCGACGAGCCACGGCCGAAGTCCGGGCTGCTGCGGGTGCGGCAGTTCATGATGAAAGATGCGTACTCGTTCGACATCGACGCCGCCGGACTAGATGTTTCCTACCAGAAACATTACGACACTTACTGCCGCATCTTCGACCGCTGCGGATTGAAGTACATGGTGGTGGAGGCGGATTCTGGAGCGATGGGTGGCAAGGAATCGCACGAGTTCATGGTGCGCACGCCGGCCGGTGAGGATCAGATTGTGAGCTGCGATGGTTGCAACTACGCCGCGAACATGGAGAAGGCTACGTCGAAGCTGGAGTCGGTGGAAGACTTAGGGCCCGAAGGCGATGGCAAACCGCTCGAAGTGCACACTCCAGGGCAGAAAACGATTGAAGATGTGGCGCGGTTTCTTGGAGTCTCGCCAAAGAACAAGATCAAGACGCTGGCTTACATGACCGATGAGCCGGGGTCGGACAAGCCGGGGTCGAATAAAAAAGACGAGAAGACTAAGACGAAATCACGGGCGATTGTGGTGCTGATGCGCGGCGACCACCAGCTGAATGAAGCGAAATTCAACGCCACCGTAGGGGTCGTGACGCGGCCCATGGAGGAAGGCGAAATCAAGGCGCTGTTCAATTCTCCGGCGGGATATTTGGGGCCGGTGGGGATTGAGTGGGCCAAGGACTTGAAAAAAGATGCGGGGCTGCCGGTGCTGCTGGTCGACAAGGCGCTCGAAGGCCGCGCGAATCTTATCGGGGGCGCGAATAAAGAGAATTATCACCTGAAGAATCTCACGCCGGGGAAGGATTTTCATCCTACGGCGTATGCCGATCTGCGCGCGGTTACGGCGGGCGAAGGTTGTCCGAATTGCGGGAAGGCGCTGCGCATCGATACGGCGGTCGAGATTGGCCACATTTTCAAGCTGGGATACCGCTATTCGGAGTCGATGGGCGCGCGCGTGCTTGATAAGAACGGCAAGGAAGTTACTCCGATCATGGGCAGTTACGGCATTGGGATCGAGCGCATTCTCACGGCCGCGGTAGAGCAGAATAACGACGAGAATGGATTCTGGCTTCACCCCACGATTGCGCCGTTTGAGATCGTGGTTACTCCCGTCAATGTGAAGGACGAGAGCCTGCTGAAGGCGGCGGTCGAGCTTGGAACTCGGCTGGAATCCGCCGGCTTTGACGTGATCCTCGACGATCGCGACGAACGGCCGGGAGTGAAGTTCAAGGATGCCGATCTGGTTGGAATCCCCTTCAGAATCACAGTCGGAAAGAAGGTTACCGAAGGCACGGTGGAAGTGGTTCTACGCTCGACTCGCGAAGTGCGCGATGTTACGATCGCGACGGTAGTGGAATATTTTCAAGGAGTGCTGCCAGCCAGGACCTGAAAGTTGCGTCGCTGGCGGGCGGCGCAGTTTTCAGCCTATGGGAACCTTTAAAACACTGGTGGGATTTGCGGTCCTCATTTTTGTGGTGATCGTACTGTTTCAGGTGCTTCCGCCCATCATGGCAAATTTCAGCTTTTCGGACGACCTCAGGCAGGTCGCGATGATGGCGGGTGCGAATCCACAAAAAACGGACGATGACGTTCGCAATGATGTGCTTCGCAAGGCCAAGGAGCATGACCTGCCGATCGATGAGAAGCAGGTGACGGTCCAGCGCATCCTTACACCGGGCCTGATGGCGGTTTACGTTGCTGCGGATTACACCGTGCCCATCAACCTGCCCGGCTATTCGTTTGAACTCCACTTCAATCCGTCGAGCGAAAATAAGTAAGACCGAAAATAAGTAAGACGCGGAAATAAGTGAGACTTACTGGTTGGCAGTTAGGCCAGCCCTTAGTGGTCAGTGGCCCCCCAAATTGCAGGTAGCTCACCGCCGGCTCCTGATCGTCGCCTGTTTCCTTTCTCCACGCTGTCAATCCCAGGCATTGGCTGCAGTTCGGACGCACCCCCTCGCTTACCGGCTCGTGAGTCGGCGTGCTCGCCACTAACTGCCGGTGTCCCAATCCGCGTCGGCCTTGCGGAGTAGCCGCATCCCGAACATCCTTGTGAGAAGGCACAATCGGTGCCCAGGGCGGGGCTGCGCCGGAGGAATGGATCGAGGTTTGATGGCGAGCGAGGTTGAAAACGAAAGCTGCGCGGCCGGTGGCCGCGCAGCTTCAGAGGGTGAAGCAAGATGAATTACCGGAAACAGCGTCGCTTCAGGATCAGGTCTGCCGGGGGAGCAGACGCGAACCTCAAGAACAAGAACTGAAATCTACGACGGGCCGCAGGTGCCGTCGGGGGCATTGCCCGCCGCCGAACCCACGCCGATCGCGACCGGCTGCGATACCATGCCGTTATAGGTCGCGGTTACTTGATAGTATCCGGTGTAAAGCCAGTTATATTGCGGCGGCGTCGGCAGCGCTGGAGGGGTACCGGACGGAAGATCAATCCAGGTGCACAGAGCGCCCACAGCCGTCATCAGGCCGGTTGGATTAATAGGGACAGTAGTCGGACCATAAGGGGGAAGCGCTGCCCCGCAAGGGTCAGATGTATCCTGGCTGGATTGGCAGCCTACCGGCATAACGGTGTACGTCACCGAATTAGTGACGGGGACGGTTTTGCCGCTGTGGTAGACCGTGTTGGTCACCAGTTGCAGCGTTCCATCGATGCCCGAGAGGTTGAAAAAGCCACCGCTGCTCCCGGTTGTCGACGTGATCTCGATCGACTGAACGTAGTCCGAAGTGCCGCATCCGGTTGAAATGAGCGACAAGGCGACCAGCAATGCGGCCAGAATGTTTGTGCGTTTCACGTGAGAGAATCCTCCTGAAAAAATCCCCGCTGATTCCAATCCGAATGTTGTCAGCTTCTAATAATGGAGGCAAGGGAAATGTGTGGTTACTATGCAAACCATTGGTCACGTCCAATAGTCACAGCGTGATTTTTTTTGCGTGCTGCGGAAGCACTTCATCTTCAGATTAAGAGTGAGTAAGTGCGGCTTGTATCGCATCGCATGCGGTCAGATAGAAACTGTTTAAGCCGGGAAACCCCAGGCCGCTCGCGCCTTTTCACAGCTTCTTTGTCATTCCCTGGAATCTACGGCGGCCGACAATCTAAATTTGTGGGTCTGAATCTGAACGGGCAACCTCTGGCACAAATTGGTCAGGCTTACGCGCGATCTTAGAAGACGGCGCCGAACCCGGACTTAGTGTCGAGCACCTCGGGTCGATTAGTACCCATAATTCTCCCTCGAGGGCCAGTGACATTCGTAACGTTGCCACTAAGTTACCTTCCACCTACTATCCCAATTAGGTTAAGAGCTTTATCACGCGTTTGCCGCTGATCAGGCCCTTGCGGGCGAGCGCCAACGCGCCAGTGGAACGCTTGGAACGGCGAGAAGCAGATTCGCAATCGTTTCCTCAGCGGTTGCAGCCAGGGTGTCCGCAACCAGTGAAGCTCAGGTGGAGGCAGTTCATGAAGATGCAAGTTCGAGTGCTACTCAGTGTGCTGGTGGCGCTGGCATTGATGTTCCTGGCCGGTTGTGGCGGTTCCTACAATTGTGCCGTCACCTTCGGCAGTTCGAGCTGCACGCCCACCGGTTCGGGGTTTGGCGGAAGCGGCACTGGCGGCACAGGTGGCGGCGGTGGCGGGGGCGGCGCGGCAACAGCTTTTGCTTATGCCGTGGATCAGGGAAGCACTACCGGCTTCATGGATGGCTTTGAGCTGAGCGCGAGCGCAGCGACGTTTGCGCCGATCAATGGTTTCCAGTCGCCGGCAATTCCACCCGCTGATCCGAGCATCGGCGTGGTCGTGGCGCAGCAGCAGTTTCTCTACTCCGCGTTCTCCTCGACGAACCAGATTTATGGATGGTCCGTCGACAAGACGTCTGGAGCGCTGACTGCGATTAGCGGCAGTCCTTACAGCGTGTCCTATCTCGGATTTGTCGGCGTGAGCGGATTCAATCAACTCAGCATGATCACCAATCCAGCAGGGACGCTTTTGTTCGTCGCGGACGCGGGTAACGATGAGATATGGGTTTATGAGATTGGGCTTGCCGGCGGCGCAACGCCGGGCGTGCTCACGCTCGCTCCGGGATCTCCGTTCTCGACCGGAACGTTCCAGCCGTGGAACATGACTACCGACGGACTGGGAAAATATTTGTACGTGACGTCGATTACTGCCGACCACCAGGGCCTCGGCATCGCGGCATACAGCATCGGAACCGGAAGCAGTGAGGGAACTCTGGCGCCGGTGGCAGGCAGTCCGTTCTTTTCTACCCAATCTGTGGCCTACAACATGTGGGCGGTGCAGGGCGAGCCGAGTGGAACCTTTCTGATCGGGACCACCGGCGAGAGTGTAGCCGCCGGGGCCCCAGTCGACGATAAGAACCTCTACGTTTATTACATTGAGCAAAGTGGGGCGGCTCCGGGCTCGATACAGCCGGTAGCCAACTCGCCGTTTGCGACGGTATATGCGCCATTCAATATCGCAGTCCAGCCCGTCGAGGCCAACGGGGAGTTTGTCTACTCCTTTAGCGTTAACGACAGCGGCCAGGCATACAATCCGGTGGAAGGTTACTTGTTAAACACCACCACCGGTGCGCTCACCACTATCGCGGGCCCGCCTGGTTCGCCTTTCAGCGGCGTAACGTTTGCGCTGTTTGGCCAATTCGACCAGAGCGGCGACTACCTGTTTTCTTACGGGGATACCGCAACACCTCAGCTTGCGGTGATGGACGTCACAGCCGGCACAGGTGTGCTTACGGAACCGCTCACGCCGACTCCACTGGAGACCACCGGATATTGGGCGGTCACCGATCCACAGTAAGCGATACGCAACAAGCGCTTCCGGGTGCTTCAGCGAAATCAGCATCCCAGACTGTTAACAGCTTAGAGACCCGCATGAACTGCGGGTCTCTTTTTGTTGGCGTGCGCGGCGGTACAATGGATACATCGCATCCTGACATTGCCCATGGCGTAAAACGGCGGCAGGGAGCGGCAAAGGGTGCCGAGGGCAAACCTTTTGGCGCATTCTATCGTCTGACCAGCAGGCAGTCTT
>JBEKWP010000087.1:0-20298 GCA_049512915.1 Candidatus Sulfotelmatobacter sp. | reverse complement strand
ATCGCTTCGCGTCAAAGTGGGCGTCCATCAACGGCTTCGCGCCCAGCTTCCCGCCATCCGCCGCGATCCAGCTTGTGAGCACAACCATCGCGATCGGCCAGAGATGGCCGCGCAAGCTGAACTCGATCTCCTCCATCCGCTGCAGAAATTGCGGGGATGCAAGACCTCGCCCCCCAGGGCGCCGAGACCCAAATCTCTCCATCGCCTCCGACAGCCACGGCCCGATCACGAGAATCAGCAGGAGCGATGACACTGGAATGTTCCGCGACGCGTACAGCCCGGAGTAGACCGCGAACAAGACCACGAGAGCCTGGCTCGCGCGAGGCTGGCCCGGCGCGCGCCTTTTCGCGGCTAACGCCACGAGTGTGAGCAGCAATAGACCAGCGAAACATTTCTGTGCCACATAATGAAAATTCGGAGACTGAAACTCATTAATGTGATCCATCAGAAAGCGGCTCGTAAGATAGCGGTAGATGTGAACGTACAACTGAAAGCCGTAAGGATTCACCAAAGTCGCCAGACCGCTCAGGATGCCAGTTAGAATAAGGACCCGAACGAGCCGCCCGGCGCGGATCTTCCGTAGGACATCGTCGAACCGGTCTCCCGACGGCCTGAGCCACTGCCATGCCGCGCTGCACCAGTAGATCGCCAGTAGCGCAAAGCCCACCAGAAATCCACCATGCACATTTACCCACACGAGCATCAGCGGTGGCAGCAGCCACAGCATCAGGACGCGCCCGCGATTTGTCCCAGAGGTCGCGAACGATTTGGGGTCAGAGGCCAAAAAACTTATCTCCGACGAATCCAGAATCCAGAACCACGCCAGCGTGAATAACCAACTCACCACGTGCGGCCGGGCTAGAAAATGAATCATCGCTGCCGAGGCCGCCAGCAACACCAGAAGCAACGCCACCAGAATATTTGTGCCGCGCCGCAGCAGCAGCCGGAAGGTCCACGCGAACACCGCCGCAATCGCGAGCGCCGTAAACAGCACCACGCCGTTCAGTCCCGCCGCAGTATCGAGCCATCCCACCAGCACGTCGTACAGCCACTCCCAGGCAAACCAGGCCTGGCCGCTCATCGTGGCGGAAAAAGGATCGACGCGGGGAATCGCATGCGATGCCAGAATCAGCTGCCCGGTGCGAATGTGCCAGCCGATTCCAGCATCACCCAGCAACCGCACCGATAGTGTGGTGAACACCAGCAGGCCCAGCAGGGCCACAAAAAACAAGTCGGTGATCGATGGCATCAGCCACCGCGTCCACCCTGCTAACGAACTTCTGGAGCCCATTGCCATCGCGCTGAATCTTATAGAGTAGGAGCTTCGTCAGCAAGAGAAGATCAGCTAAAGAAGATCAGCTAAAGAATGAGCAGCGAGAAGCTACATCGCATCGTGATCGTAGGCGCCGGCTTCGGAGGCCTGAACGCAGCCCAGGCGCTGGCCAGCGCACCCGTAAGCATCACCGTCATCGACCGAAAAAATCATCACACCTTCCAGCCGCTGCTCTATCAGGTGGCCACGGCCGGTCTCTCGCCCGGAGAGATCGCTGCTCCCATCCGCTCCATTCTGCGCCGCCATAAGAATGTCGAGGTGCTGATGGCCGAGGTTACGGGCTTCGACCTCGAACGCCGCGTAGTGCAAACCGCAGTGCAAACCGACGCGCAAGCCGAGTCGCAAGACGGCGCGCGAAATGAAAATCAGGAGATTCCCTACGATTCCCTCATCGTCGCTGCCGGCGCCAGCCATGCCTATTTCGGCCACAACGAATGGGAAGTTTCCGCGCCTGGTCTCAAGACCATTGAGGACGCGCTCGAAATCCGCCGCCGCGTTCTGCTGGCCTTCGAGTTAGCCGAACGCCGCGCCTCCGCCGCCGAGAACCGTGATGGCGAGAACCATCACGGCCAGAATCATGATAACGACCCGCTGAACTTCGTGGTCGTCGGAGCCGGCCCCACCGGAGTCGAACTCGCCGGAACTCTCGCCGAAATCTGCCGCCACGCCCTCGCCCAGGATTTCCGTGCCATCGATCCCCGCCGCGCCCGCATTCACCTCATCGAAGGCGGACCGCACGTGCTGCCCGCCTATCCCGAAGATCTCTCGCGCAGCGCTCTTGAGCAACTGCAGCGCCTCGGCGTCGAGGTGCTCACTTCGACCATGGTTACGAACGTTGAGCCGGGCGTGATTTACATGGGTGACACCAGGATGAACGCGGCCGTCATTCTCTGGGCCGCGGGCGTCGCCGCGTCACCGCTCGGCAAGAAACTTGGTGTACCCATCGATCGCGCCGGACGCGTGCTGGTCAATCCCGATCTCAGCCTCCCCGATCATCCCGAAGTTTTCGTCATCGGAGACCTCGCCGCCCTGAAAGATGCAGCAGGCAAGCTGTTGCCGGGGGTCGCGCCGGTTGCCATTCAGGAAGGCCGATACGTTGCCAAACTGATTCGCCGGGAAATCGAAGCGGGTGCCCGGTCCTTCCCGCGTTCTGTGCGGGAGGGCGGAGGTTTTGATTCCCGCCCGCCTTTTCACTATTTCGACAAAGGCAGCCTGGCCACCATCGGCCGTTCCGCCGCTATCGCGCAGTTCGGCAAGATTCACATCTCCGGATTCATGGCCTGGCTGGCATGGCTGTTCGTCCACATTCTTTTTCTGATTGGTTTCCAAAACCGCATCCTTGTCTTCATTCAGTGGGCATGGTCCTATTTCACCTACGAGCGCAGCGCGCGCCTCATCACCGGGAGCACCAGTCTTCCCGGCTGGAGCAGCGCGAACTCGGAGATTTCCAACTCCACGGAAACTGAAGAAATCTCTGCTGCAACTCGCAAATAAGAGTAAGAATATGGTGGTAGGCGGCTCATGAAAAGGATTTCTATTTCGCGAATCGTTCTCGGCCTCGTGGCGGCTCTGGCTCTCAGTTCCATCTCGTCCGCAGAAGTTCTCAAAATCGTCGTCAACGACACGATTCAGCCCATCACCGAGGAATACATCGCCCGCGCCATCGACGAAGCTCAGCGCCGCAACGACAAAGCCGTATTGATCGAGATCAATACGCCCGGAGGCCTGGTCGAATCCACTCGCCACATCATCGACAAGATCACGTCATCGCAAGTCCCGGTCATCGTTTATGTCGCGCCCAGCGGCAGCCGCGCCGGTTCGGCCGGAATCTTCATTCTTGAAGCGGCCGACGTCGCGGCCATGGCTCCCGGCACCAACGCCGGAGCGGCGCACCCAGTCCTGCTCTTCGGCCCAACCACGGTCAAGCCCGACGACGAAATGAAGCAGAAGATCGAGAACGATGCCGCTGCCCTCATGCGCTCGGTCGTCTCCCGCCGCGGCCGCAATGTCGAGCTCGCCGAAAGCGCCGTGCGCGAATCGAAATCCTTCACCGACCAGGAAGCCCTGGCCCAACACCTGATCGACTACATCGCACCCAGCCCGGACGATCTTTTCCGCCAGATGGAGGGCAAAAACTTCAAGCGCTTCAACGGCCAGGAGGCCGCTGTGAATCTCTCCGGCCAGCCTGTCGTAGCCTTCGGCATGACCCTCAAGGAACAGATCCTCGATTATTTAATGGATCCCAACATTTCCTTCATCCTGCTCGCCATCGGCGCCCTCGCGCTCTACGCCGAATTCAATCATCCCGGCGCGGTCGTTCCCGGGACAGTCGGCGTCGTCTTCATCCTGCTCGCACTCTTCGCTCTGAATTTGCTGCCTACGCGCTTTGCCGCGCTGGGCCTCATTCTTGGCGCGTTCGCCCTTTTTGCCGCCGAAGCCAAATTCGCCACCCACGGCGTGCTCACCGTCGGCGGTATCACTCTCTTCGCACTCGGAGGCTTGCTCCTCGTCGACTCGCCCATCCCGGAAATGCGCGTCCACCTGCTCACCGCACTCCTGGTCAGCATTCCTCTTGGACTGATCACAGCATTCTTGATGAGCATCGCCCTCAAAGCCCGCCGCAACAAGATGGTCTCCGGTGCGCAAGGAATTATCGGCGAAACGGGAATCGCGCAAACCGATCTCTCTCCGCGCGGAAAGATCTTCGTCCACGGCGAACTATGGGATGCCGTCTCCTCCGCCGGCGTGTCTGCAGGTCAGTCCGTGGTGGTGCGCCGCATCGACGGGCTGCTGCTTCAAGTCGAACCCCTGGCCGTCGCGCCACCAGCGGCCGCTCCAGCTGTCACCATGTAGCCGCGCGCACCAGAGCAAGCAACCATCCGCATCCGAATTCCGCCCTCGTCCCCTCTCCCTGCGTTACAATCCGCGATAGGATCGTTGTTCGCTTCGGGGTGGAGATACAAATGGAAATCTTCGGCATCGGAATTGGATTCGTCACGATCGTCATCGTTGTCTTTGCACTTTACGCTCTAAGCTCAATCAAGATTCTGTCCGAATACGAACGTGGCGTCATCTTTCGTCTGGGCCGCCTGTTACCCACCGCCAAAGGCCCCGGAATTGCCCTGGTGTACGCGCCCATCGACCGCATGGTCCGCGTCTCGCTGCGCCAGGAAGCTCTCGAAGTCCCGCCCCAAGACATCATTACCCGCGACAACGTCACGCTCAAAGTAAACGCGGTAATCTTCCTGCGCGTGATTGATCCCAACAAAGCCGTAGTCGAAGTTTCCAACTACGTCTACCAGACTTCGCAATTCGCCCAGACCACGCTGCGCTCTGTGCTCGGCGAGCAACCTGCGCCTGCAAAGCATTCTCGACCAGCACACTTCCCCCTGGGGCGTGAAGGTGACCAACGTCGAGGTGAAGCAGGTCGACATGCCGGAATCCATGCTGCGCGCCATGGCCAAGCAGGCGGAGGCCGAACGCGAAAAGCGTTCCAAGATTATTCACGCCGAGGGCGAGTTCTCGGCTGCGCAGCGACTGGTGGACGCTGCCCATTTGCTGGCTACCGAGCCGGTCAGCGTGCAGCTCCGCTACCTGCAGACGCTCACCGAAATCGGCGTCGAGAAAAATACCACAGTCATCTTCCCCGTTCCCGTGGACTTCTTCTCCGGCCTGCAGAAGCTGCTGGGCAAGGGCGATGACAAGGCTGCGGCTTAACGATCTTGAATAGCGCGCGCTTCGGCGCGGCGGAAGGGGATGTGCGATAAGCGGGCGTTAGCCCCTGAGGTATATATTTGCGATGGATCCCGAACAAGACACTGAAATCACATTAGGCACCGCGAAACTCCTCAGCCTGTTCTTCGGTCTGGTGATCGTCTGCGCGGTTTTCTTCGCGCTCGGCTATACCCTCGGCCGCAAGTCAGACATCGGACTCGTCGCCTCCAGCGCCGCAACTCCTCTGCAATCCTCGTCGAAGGGCCTCAAACCCGCCGGCTCTGCGTCTCCTCAATCCGCTCCCCCAATGACTTTTTACAAAGCGGTCGAGCAGAAGGACGCCAATGCGCAACTGACCCCCGCCTCCGCCGACGCGAATTCCGCCAACCCCGCGGCAACCGGTCAATCCACATCTTCACCCGGCACGTCTTCCCCGGCAGCGTCTTCGTCGGGAACGTCGGCCTCCGGAACTTCCTCTGGAAACCCAGCGCAGTCTTCGCAGAGCGGCAACCCGCCCGATCCCATGGCAGCGATTCCCAGCACTCCTTACTTCGTGCAGGTCGCCGCCGTCACCAAGCAGGAGGACGCCGAGGCCCTGGTCGATGCCCTTAAGAACAAGCAGTATCCCGCCTTCGTAGCCACCAATGCCGCCAACGAAAAGTTATTTCGCGTGCAGGTTGGCCCCTTCAACGACGTCAAAGACGCGGAAGCAACCCGTTCCCGGCTCATCAACGACGGATACAACCCGATCGTCAAGAAGTGAAAACCTGAAACTATCGGCGGCAAGACATAAAGATCGAAACCCTATGAAGCCAGATCCACTGTTGAACCGCCGCGTCATCTTCAAGCTTCACGGCATGGACCCGCTCGACTCAACCATTCTCAAGCAGGATGCCACCGGCTACTGGATACGCGGCGGCACTCTGGCTCCTCAACTCGACGAATCGAATTGTTCCCAGAATAATGACGTGCGTTTCCTCGAGTTCACCCGCATCGAGTGGCTGCGAGCACCGCGACAGCGCACCTGACTGTCGAGAGCCCAGCAACGGCCATGTGGGGACAGCCGCCCCCGGCTGTCCAGTCGAGCGAAGCTCGACTGGTTTTTGCACCGCCGTCTCGACTGCCAGCGGGGAACAGCTCGCCTCCATTCCGCGCATATTGACAACCGTCAATTTAACAGCTATTCCTATTCGACATGACGAACTCACCCGCATCGCTCGACCATACGCTGCATGCCATTGCCGATCCCACGCGCCGCCGCATCCTCGGAGCTCTCAAGCAGCGAGGCCCGGCTGCGACGGGCACGCCCCCAGCAGCAAAGCACGCTGGGCTCTGCGCCGGCGACATTGAAGAGCGCGTGCGCCTCTCGCAGCCCACCATCTCTCATCACATGGCCATCCTCACCAAGTCCGGCCTGGTCGAGGTGGTGAAGCAGGGACAATGGCGCTGGTACCGGCGCAATGAAAAGGCCCTTCGCCGATTGGTGAAGAGCCTGCGCACTCAACTTTGATCTTAAGGGGATTGTCATCCCGAGCGAAGCGAGGGATCTTGGTGTTCGCCGGCAGCCGGAAGTGCTAGTCAGCGCCGGTAGCCGCGCCTTTAGCCTTCTGCAATAGCCGTCGCGCTTGCAAAATCAGTTCCGCCACTTCGAAGGGTTTTACCAGGTAGGGTATGTTGTTCTCCTGCAGAAACGCCCGCTCATCGCCCTGTTCCACGCCGTTGGAGAACGTAAACAGCACATGTTTTTCCATGTCGGAACAATTCTTCTTGAGCCAGAGAAAAGCTTCCTTCGCGTTCCAGTCGGAGGGCATTTTGCCGCTCATGATGACCGCATCGAAGGGCTCGGAGAGCAAACGCGTCTTCACGTCGTCGCTCCGGCTGGCCGTCACCACGTTGGCCCCGGCGCCGGCCAGCACGTCGCGTTCGAACTCCAGCACCGCCTCTTCTTCCTCCACCAGCAGCACCCGGCCCTGGATCGCTCCCTCGCGCTTCGGCAGAGTGACCACAGGAGCTTCCACCACCGCGCCAGCGGTCGCCGCCATCGGCAGCCGCACTTCGATCACCGCTCCGCCTTCCGCCGCGTTGTGCGCCGTGATATCGCCGCCGTGCTCCTTCACAATCCCGTAGCAGATGCTCAACCCCAGCCCCGTTCCCTTCCCAACATTTTTGGTCGTATAGAACGGATCGAAAATTCTCTTGGGATCCTTGATCCCCGGACCATCATCGGCAAACTGCGCGCACACATCGCCTTTCTCGCAGTACACCCGGATCTTCAGCTTCCCGGCGCGCCCGGTCTCGAGCACCGCATCCACCGCATTGTTGATGATGTTCAGAAACACCTGTTCGATCTGGTGCGGATCGGCCACTACCATTGCCGCATCCGGCCCCAGATCTTTTTGCACGTCGATGTTGTTGACCTTCAAGTCGTAGTCGCGCAGCGCCAGCGTTTCTTCCAGCACCTTCCGGATGTCCACTTCCGCCCGCTCCGGCTTTCTCTGCCGCGCGAACGAAAGCAGGTTCTGCACCACCCGGTGGGTGCGTTGCGCCTGCTTGAACATCTTGCTCACATAATCCTGCGCGCGCTCACTCAACCCTTCGCTCTCGAGCAACTGCGCATAGCCCAGAATTGCGGTTAGCGGATTATTCAGCTCGTGCGCTACGCCCGCAATCAACTGCCCCACGGCCGACATTTTTTCGCTTTGCAAAAGCTGTTCCTGCGTGCGCCGCAAATCTTCGTAAGCCTTGCAGGTTTCTTCGTAGAGCCGGACTTTCTCAATCGTGGTGGCCAGCTGCCGGCTGATCGCCACCATCAGGTTCTCTTCCCCGCTGGAATATTGGTACTCCGCGTGGCTGCGCAATCCCATCATGCCGATCGGACTGTCCTTGCCCCAGAACAGCACCCAGATCCAGGCCCCGTCGCTGTCCGATCGAATGAACCCCGCCACGGTTCCCGTGAGATGCGGCAGGTACTCGGCCGTGATCACTTCGGCTCTCGACCGCATCACCAGATCGCCGAAACCCTCCGCAAAATTGATTTCTGCCGGCCGCGACTTGTCGCGGCTGCTCGGTCCCCACGCCGCCCGGCGCCGGTAGGTTGGAGCATCCGAATCAGAAAGGTACACCGCTCCGCTTTCCGCTCCGAACAACGAAACCACCTGGCGCAGCGTCAGGTTCAGAATTTCATCCAGATCGAAAGACTGCGTCGCCACCACCGCCATCGCATTCAAAGCATTCAGTTCGCGGTTGCGCCGCCGCATCTCATCTTCGGCGCGCCGCTTCTCCGTAACGTCGAGCACAAATCCCTGATAGCGCTCCACCTTGCCCGATGTATCCCGCGTGGCGAAGCTGCTTTCCGAGGCCAGCAGCAGCGTTCCATTCTTGCGCCGCATCGTCACTTCAAAGTTCCGCACGTAATTCTGCAGATCAATGTCCCGGTGAAACGCATCCCGTTGTCCCGCATCCACCCGAATATCCTCGTCCAGGTTCAGCGGCAGCACCTCTTCCCGGCTCTCATACCCCAGCATGCGGACAAAGGCGTCGTTGCAGTCGAGCAAACGCCCTGTCGGCGTCGCCACATACACGCCTTCCTGTACCTGCTCGAACAGCAGCCGGTATTTCTCTTCCGCCGACCTGCGCTCCGTGATGTCGCGTACGATGTGGATCGTGCCCTTCTGCTTGCTCCCCTGCTCCGCATACGAAGAAGTGGAGACCATGGAGAATCCACCAAAGCACGGGTCCGCTCCTTCGCTGATTTCCTCGCCCCCGCGCGCGCAATAAGGACACCCTGTCCACTCGCCCAGCCCATGCGGCAATACCGATTCGCAGGTGCTGCCGATCACGTCCGCCGACGCCAGTTGTATCTGCTCCAGCAAAATCTGATTGGCCTTGATGATGCGGAATTCCGCGTCGTGCGCCAGGATAATGTCATGCACCGAGTCAAACGTGTTGCGCCATTGCCGCTGCGAGCGCAGCGCCTGCTCGAGCAACCGGAAATTCTCGATCGCGATTCCCAGCTGCCGTCCGCAAGTCTCCAGAAAATCCAGTTCCTCGGCCGTCAATTTTCTCGCCCGGGCGCTGCCCAGAATCATCAGTCCGATCGACGACTTCTTCCCGACCACCGGCACCATCACCACATGGCGCAGCTTTTCGGACTCAAGCAGCCCCGCATCTTCCGGAATCGCTTCACTCGCCGCGGCTACCACTGGCTTGCCCCGCTCCAGTATCTGCGAGACGCTTTCCGTCAACTCCGCAAAACCCGCTTCCCGCAGGAAGTCTGGCGAAACTCCTACCGCGTGCGTCGCCACCAAATGTCCGCCCTCGATCAAGCGGAACCATGCCGCCTTGCTCTTGGTCAGCCGCTGCAATTCTCCCAGCGAGTCTTCCATCATGCCGCCCTGCTGTTGCGCCAGCACAATACTCTCGGTCAAAGCCCGCAAGACTTTCAGCCGCTGGTCCCGCGCCCGGGTTTCTCCAAACACAATCAGCAGCATGCTCAGTCCCAGCAGCACATCGGCCACCACACCAATTCCCGCTGGAATCTGATCTGTGAAAGGCGGCCAGTCCAGGTGCTGCGCCAGCAGGCAACTCGCCAGCAGCCACGCACCCAGCTCCCAACGCCCTTTGCGGGCACGCAGCAAAGAAATCGCCGCCGTCACCAGAATGATTTGGTAGGAGACTTCCAGGGCGAACCGCAGAGGCAGCGAATCCGGCCACAACACCACCCGCGCCACCGCAAACCCCGCCACACTTGCTGTAATCACAACCAGCGGCACCAGCAGATCTCGTCCCCGGATGTAAACCAGGATCGCGCCTGCGAACAGTCCAATCGCCACCACAAACGCCGCCTGCACCACCGCCGGAACATATTGCTCCGGAATCCCCATCGCGGCTCCATGCACGCCCGCCAGCCGCGAAGTCACCAGCAGCGCCCAGCCCGCCGTCCAGATCAAGAGATAGCGCTGCCGCAGCGCGCACAGCACCACCACCGACGCCGCCAGCATCAGCAGCAGCGCCCACTCCCCAGCTTTCAGCCCGGCAAGCGCCGGCTGCGCGGTAGTGTTCCAGATCGACCAGAGGGAAACGTTCATCTTAATTTCAGGTTCCAGGCGCACACCCCAGACGTAACAGTGCCCTGCTTTTGAATATCATGGTCCAGCCCTTTATCCATGCGTTTTCAGGCCCTATATGGTTACTTTCGGCACCTAGCGGCGGGGCTCAAATTGCCGAGAGTATACTGACTGAGGGTTATGCCAGATCGCATTCTCGTAGTTGACGACGAAGAGGCAATCCGCGAGATTGTCTGCGCCATTCTCGCTGCCGCCGGCTATCAGTGGAAGCAGGCCAGTTCCGGCATGGAGGCCCTTGCCCTGCTCAATTCCGGCGAGGAATTCGAGCTCATGCTTTCCGACCTGATGATGGCCGACCTCGACGGCATCGGTCTGCTCGAACGCACCAAGGAAAAGTTTCCCGATATGCCGGTGGTCATGGTCACCGCCGTCCACGATATTTCTGTCGCTCTCGCCGCCGTGCGCAACGGCGCTTTCGATTACCTGCTCAAACCCTTCGAGCGCGAACAGTTACTGAACGCCGCCGGCCGCGCTCTCGAGAATCGCCGCCTCAAGGTGGAAAATCGCAACTATCAAATCAATTTGGAATCGCTGGTCAAGGCCCGCACCGACCAGTTGCAGGAGGCCCTGCGAAATCTCGAGCGCTCCTACGACATCACTCTGGAGGCTCTGGGCGACGCACTCGATTTCAAAGATGCCGAAACCCAGGGACACTCCAAGCGCGTGACCGCGTTTACCATGGCGATCGCGAAAGAGATGGGGTTGCCGAAAGAGCAAATCGACGTGATCGCCCGCGGCGCCTTCCTTCACGACATTGGCAAGATCGCCATTCCCGATCGCATCCTGCTGAAACCCGGAAAGCTCGACGACAAAGAAAAAGAGATCATGCGTGAGCATTGCTATAACGGCTACCAGATGCTCAAGAAGATCCCGTTCCTCGCGGAAGCTTGCGAGATTGTCTACTCTCACCAGGAGCATTTCGACGGCAGCGGCTATCCCCGCGGTCTCAAGGGCACCGAAATTCCTCTGGGGGCTCGCATCTTCTCCGTTGCCGATACTCTCGATGCCATCATCTCCGACCGCCCGTATCGGGCCGCCAGAACTCTTGCCGAGGCCCGCAAAGAGATCCAGGCCTGGAGCGGCCGCCAGTTCGATCCCGAAGTCGTCGAGGTCTTTCTGGGTATGCCCGACGAGATCTTCGAGTACGTTCGCCGCGAAATCAACGGCCCACCCAACCCTCCCAGCTACTCCGCCAGCGCCAAAGGCAACTGACGTTCTGGAAAAATTATTCTGTCATCCTGAGCGAAGCGAAGGACCTCTGCATTCGCTGGCGCCGCCTCTGGCCTCGAAGCCCATAACCGCTTTTGCAAGACTCAACCATCGCCCCGTTCTTACGGGGACGGATTATAGCTTCGGAATTTTCGCCCCGGAGGCACTATGAAATCCACGCTCTATCTTCTCGCGCTCTGCATCTTCACCACCGCATCTCTCGCGCAAGACCACCCCGCCCTCACGGCGCTTCCCAATTCCATCTACGTCAGCGCCGACGGCAAATTTGAATCCGCTCCCGACACAGCCGTAATTCAATTCAACATCTCCGTGCAGGAAAGCACGTCTCAAAAAGCCTACGAGCGCGCCTCGAAAGAAGCCGAGCAGGTTCGCCAGGCCCTGCGCGACAACGGCATCGAGCCCAAGGCAGCAACGGTTGGATTCTTCTCCGTGCAACCCGCCTACGAATGGACCAACGGCAAGCAAAAACTCATCGGCTACCGCGTCACCACCGATGTCACCCTGAAACTCAAGGATTTCTCGAAGATCGGCCCCATCACCCAGCAACTAGCCGATGCCAACGTCAGCGAAACTCAAGCCGTGAACTACACTCTCGAAACAATTGACGAGGCCAGGAACAAAGCCGTCGCAGACGCCTATCGCCGCGCCCACAACTCCGCCGAAGCTTTGGCCCGCGCCAGCGGCCGCACCGTCGGAGAACTCTCCTACGCCTCGATCGACACTTTCGAAAATCAGCACCTGCCAGTCCCGCGCATGGCCCGCGCCATGGCCACTAAGGCCGAGCCACCCCCCGCGCCCACAGAAGAATTCACCCCGCAAACGGTGACAGTAACCGCCCACGTAAACGCGCTATTCAATTTGAAGTGAGATGCTCATGTGGGGACAGCCGCCTCGGCTGTCCAGCAAGCGAAGCGAGCCACGCTAGTGTGGAGCGGACACTCCTGTCCGCTGCTTTTGACTTCGTTCTTGCTTTCGGTTCTTGATCCTGTTCTTGATATTTCAGCTCTCGCCACTCTTACGACCCAGCTTTCGCCACCGCAATCCTCGTCCCATCCACCGTAATCCCGCGCTGAATCTCCATCTCGATCGAGGTACCCACATCCAGCCTCACATCGTTCCCGCGCTTCAACAGCGCCCACCCAATGCCCGCCGCCGCTCCCGCGCCCGCTCCGATCCGCGCTCCATTGAGCCCTCCAGCCAATCCCCCGGCCGTAGCTCCGCCAATGGTTCCGTATGTCCCGTTCTTGGCCGCATCTTCCACTTTCTTCCCGGTCTCGCTGTCCTGCTGAATCGTCCCTTCCGAATCCTTCACCGAATTGTTTTCCGCCCCCGGCGTGTTCTCCACCGACCCCGGCAGCATCACCGTGTATCCACTCGGATAAATCATCGAAGTAAAGTGAATCAGAATCTCCGCCCGCCCGTGCCCATGTCCGGCCCGCTCCACATGCGAAATCTTTCCCTGAATATAGGTCCCCGCCGGCACAATCACCCGCTCGTTCATCACAAACGGAAACGCCGTCTCCGCATAAACCGCATCTCCCTCGCGCGCATTCTTGGTCGAGATCGCCTGCTTCAGCAACAAGGGAATCTTGGTCCCAGCCGGAATGCTGAGCGCATTAGGATCCGCAGCCGCCGCGGCAGGTTGGGAATTGACACTCGCGTCGGGCTTTGGAGCATCTGCCGCTTGCCCCAACGCCATTCCACACAGCCCCAGCAAAGCCCACGCAATCCGCATCGCGTACCTCCAGAAACGCCGATTCAGCCGAGAATACCACGCTCACCGGCTAGGATGCGCCCTTTCCCGCTCGCGGTGATCCCATGCAGGTAGGCCTCAAAAAGGATCGGTAAGGGCAAGGGTCGGGAAGGGCACGACTTTACTCGTGCCGTTAGAGTTCCAAAGATCCATCGGGCTTTAGCCCCTGAGGAACCCCGCGGGGAGCGCTTACTTCGACCAGATCGGGTGTAGCGGCTGGTGCTGCAGAATCTCGTTCACTTCTTTCGCTCCGGGAGCCTCAGATTCTTCAACGCGACGCGAAACGGCAAACGCGTACTTGCGGTTGCGTCCAAGTTCGCCTGGAACAATCGCCGTTCCGCCCACGAAATAATCGCCATGCTCCACCGACTCCCACTGCGTCAAAGTGAAAACCATGATCGGAATATCCTGCCGCGGCGTCTCCTTGGTCCAGTCCGGAGGTCGGATGTAGACGATTGGCCCCCGCTCCACCGAACCCTTTTGCGCATCGGAAGCTTCCCACTGCTCCGTAACAATGGTGTAACCCTTCCATCCACTCGGCAGTGAAAAGCGAAACCCGAACTTTGTGTTCGTATATTCGATAGCATCGGTCGAGGGCCCCGCCGTCTCCGGTTTGGCTTCTTGCCCGGCCCCACTTGACGCTCCTTGCAGCATACTGGCGAACCCTGCCGAGACCACCACCCATGTCGCCAGCAGAGCGATGCAGGTTCTGAGTTTGAGCTTCATTCTTGTAGCTGCTCCTCACACTTTCCAACGCAGATCATTTATGAGCAGATCATTTATAGATCAAATATTTCTGTCGTATAACCTCAAACTTCTCCAGCTCCCCCTGCCAATCCTGCGCAATCCGCCGCGGGTCTTCTCCCGCCATCAGCCCATCAAACGCCGCCTGATTCCCGAGCAATGGCGCGACCCCGCCAATCTTGAAATTTGCCGGATACAATTTCTGCAAAGCCGTCGCCAGCTCAATCCCCAGCTCCGGCGCATCCAGCGCATTCCGCTCGGTAAGAACCAGATTCACGCCCTCACACTTCTGCCCGCTATAAACCGCAGCCGCAGGCGTAAACGTAACCGGCACAAAACGCACTCCCGCAATTCCGCGACCATTCAAATAAGCAGCCAGTTCCCGGCTGTTAATCCACGGCGCGCCCACCACTTCAAACGGAGTATCCGTCCCCCGTCCCACGGAAACATTCGTGTATTCAATCAAAGCCACGCCCGGATAAAGCATTGCCTCCGTCAGGCTCCGCAAATTCGGCGAAGGATTCACCCACGCGAGCCCGGTCGAATCAAACCAGTCCCCGCGCTGCCATCCTTCCATCGGCACCACAGTAAGCTTGGCATTAATATTCCGTTCCGCATTGAACATCTTCGCCAACTCGCCCATGGTCATTCCGTGCCGCACCGGCACCGTCCAGTAACCCGTAAACTTCTCATGCCCCGCATCCGCCACCGGACCCTGAACGTACGACCCGGTAACCGGATTCGGCCGGTCCAGCACAATCACTTCGACCCCAGCCGCAGCCGCCGCCTCCAGGAAATATCCCATCGTGGTCTCGTAGGTATAAAACGGCACTCCCGCATCCTGAATATCGATCACCACCGCATCGAGCGACTTTACCACCTCCGGCGCCGGCCGCCGATCCGCATCCTTTACCCCATACACGCTGTAAACCGGAACCCCGGTTGCCGCATCCTTGGAATTACCGACATCGGTCGTATCCAAAGTCCCCGTAACTCCATGCTCAGGACTGAAAATCGCTTCCAGCGCAACTCCCGAAGCCCCAGCCAGCACATCAATCGTCCGCCGCCCCTCCAAATCCACTCCCGTCTGGTTGGTCACCACCCCGATCTTTTTCTTGCCCACGGCGACCTGCAGCACATCGAACCCATGCTCCTCCAGCACATCAATTCCGTTCCTCACGCTGCCGTTCCGCGTGCTCACATGCCGCGCCGCGCTCAGCGCCTCGTTGTAGCCGGTAATGCTCTTCCAGCGCAGCGCCTCCTGCTCGCTCGTAGTCAAATGCAAGGCCGCCGTCACCGCGGTCGCCACCTTAGTCCGTAAAGCAATCGCATTCCCGCCACGCGGATGCACCGCATTTGTCAGCAAAATAATGTAAGTCTTGGTCGTCGGATCGATCCAGATCGATGTTCCCGTCCACCCCGTATGCCCAAAACTCCCCACCGGCAGCAGATCCCCGCGGTTCGACGACAGCGGAGAATCAATGTCCCACCCAAACCCCCGCAGCACCGGAGCCCAGGGCGGCTGCTCCGGCCGCGTCATCTTCTCCACCGTCAGCGCCGACAAAATCCCGTCGCCCCCATTCAGCAAAGTCTGTGCAAACTTTGCCAGATCATCCCCGGTAGAAAACAACCCGGCCTGCCCCGCCACGCCGCCCATTCGCCGCACCGTAGGATCATGCACCACTCCCCACAGCATGTGCTCATTCTCGTCATACTGCGTCGGCGCAATCTTAGGCAGCCACGCCGCCGGAGGCAGAAACCGCGTCCGCGTCATCTTCAGCGGCACAAAAATATGCCGCTGCACATACTCATCCAGCGTCTCGCCCGAAACCCGCTCCACCAGCGCGCCCAGCACAATAAAATTCACGTCGCTGTAGGTAAACTTCGACCCCGGAGCCTCCTGCGGCGCATCCGCAAACGCCATCCCGTAAGCCGTCTGCTTGCCTTCCCAAGCCGCCTTTAAATCCAGATCCGGCTCCAGGCCAGAAAAGTGGATCAGCAACTGCCGCACCGTAATGTCGTCCTTCCCGTTCTGCGCAAACTCCGGCAAATACTTCGCCACCGGATCATTCAGCCGCACTTCCCCGCGCTCCACAAGTTGCATCACGGAAGTAGTAGTAGCAATCACCTTGGTCAGCGAAGCCAGATCAAAAACCGTATCCAGAGTCATCGCCTCGCGCCGCGGCTCCAAAGCCCGCGACCCATAAGCCTTTCGGTAGATGACCGCCCCGTCGTGACCAACAATCAGAACTGCTCCAGGAACCTGCTTCTCCTGAATAGCCTCCTCAACAGCAGCATCAACCGCCGGAAACGCAACCGCACGTGTGGGGACAGCCGCCCTCGGCTGTCCGTCCGGGCGCAGCCCGGATCTCCCGCCAGCACCACCGGCCGCGCCCTGCCCAGCAGCGCCAAGAACGCACCCCAGCAACACGCTCAGAGCGAACACCACTCCGCGCGCTTTACCCCGCGAGTTTGCTTCAAAAGGAAGGATGTTCTGACTCTACACAACTCAGGCGGTATGACTCAAGAAACTCAAGTAAGGGAGTGCCACTTATGCCATATCATGAATTCATCAATGACCGCGTCCCATCCCTCATCCCCGCCGCTCGAGAAGTTCGACCATCAAGATAAAGTCTTCGCCCATGCCTTCGCCATTCTGCACGAAGCAATCAACCAGCAAGCTTTCCCCGCAGCCTCCGTCGCCGTAACGCATCAAGGCAGTCTGGTAGCCCTCAAAGCCATGGGGAGTTTCACCTACGATGAGCATCGCGCCGTCCACACCTCCACACTCTTCGATCTAGCCTCCCTAACCAAAGCAGTAGCCACCACTCCCGCGGCCATGCTCCTCTACGAGCGCGGCCTGCTCGATCTCGAAGCCCCAGTCTCCGCGATAGTCCCCGAATTCACCACCGACCCCGCGAAAGATCCCCGCCGCCACGAAGTAACCCTCCGCATGCTGCTAGCCCACTCCTCCGGCCTGCCCGCCCACGAAAAGTTTTTTCTGAAAGCCCGCACCCGCGCCGAACTCCTCCAAGCCGCCTTCACCACACCGCTAGCCGTCGACCCAGTCACCCGCGCCGCATACAGCGACATCGGATTCATAATCCTCGGCGTCGCCCTCGAACGCCTCGCCGACGAATCCCTAGACCGTTTCTGCCAGCGCGAAATCTTCGCCCCGCTAGCCATGACCCACACCACGTTCAACCCCCCGCTGGAAATCCGCGCAAAGATCCCTCCCACCGCCGACGAACGGCCGCAGAGCAAAGAGGAACCGTGTGGGTCGGACACTCCTGTCCGACAACTGCCGGAAGCGCAGCCAGCTGAAAGCGGAAGCCAATCAGCCCGCAGCATGTTCCGTCAAAGAATCGTCCAGGGTGAAGTCCATGATGAAAACGCCAGCGTCCTCGGTGGAGTAGCTCCCCACGCAGGACTTTTCTCCACCGCCGAAGACCTGGCCAAATTCGCCCAGGCCATGCTCAACCAGGGAAGCCCCATCCTCCGCCCCGAAACCGTAGCCCTCTTCACCCGCCGTGAATCCACGCCCCCAGGCACTTCGCGAGCCCTCGGCTGGGACACTCCCTCACCCCCATCGCAATCCGGAAAATATTTCTCTCCCCAATCCTTCGGCCATCTCGGTTACACCGGAACCTCTCTCTGGATCGATCCCACCCGCCAGCTCTCAGTAACCCTGCTAACCAACCGCACCTGGCCCGACTGTTCCAACCAGGCAATCAAACAAATCCGCCCCAAATTCCACGACGCAATAATCGAAGCCCTGGATAAGAGTTGAGACTCCATCATCGACTGAAAGCTTTTGGGTGGCGCAGCGCTTCCAGCGCTGCGATTGAGACCACCGATGATTCAGGGCTTTAGCCCCCGAGGTTACTTCGCCTGACACCAGTTAGAATGAACACGCCACTCCAACCTCGAAAGGTTCCCACTTGAAACGCAAGCCATCCACTCTCCGCCGCCTGGACACCGAGCAACCGAACCAGGCCGCCGACGACCTCGACCGCAAATCGTCCCTCGAGATCGCCCGCCTCATCAACGCCGAAGATGCCACAGTAGCCCTCGCCGTAACCCGCGCCCTCCCGCAAATCGCTCGCGCCATCGATCAAGTAGCCGCCGCCCTCCGTCGCGGCGGACGCCTCATCTACGTAGGCGCCGGAACCAGCGGCCGCATCGCCGCCCTCGACGCCGTAGAATGCCCGCCCACCTTCAACACCGACCCCCGTTCCGTCCAGTTCATCCTCGCCGGCGGCAATAAAGCTCTAGCCTCCGAATCCGAGACCAGCGAGGACGACGCCACGGCAGGCCGCCAGGAAATGTCCCGCCGCAAGCCCACCAAAAAAGATGTAGTCCTCGGCATAGCCTCGAGCGGACGCACTCCCTTCACCGTAGCTGCCGTCGCCGAAGCCCGCCGCCGCGGCGCCCAAACCATCGCGCTAACCTGCAATCCCAATTCTCCCCTCGAACGCGCCGCCCACTTCGCCATCGTCACCCAGGTAGGTCCCGAAGTCTTAGCCGGTTCCTCCCGCATGAAGGCTGGCACCGCCCACAAAATGGTCCTCAACATGATCTCGACCGCAGCCATGACGCGCCTCGGCTACGTCTACGGCAACCTAATGGTGAACGTAGCCCCCAAAAACTCCAAGCTGCTCGATCGCGCGATAAGAATTCTCGAACAAGCCACCGGAGCCACCCGCGAATCCGCAGCCAAAGCCCTGAAAGCCTCCGGCAACAAAACCCCAGTAGCCCTGGTAATGCTAGCCGCCGGAGTAAATCGTCCTCAAGCCCAAGCCGCCCTGAAAAAAGCAAACGGCCACGTCCGTGACGCAATCGCCGCGGCGGCCAAGTAAAATTGTGTGGCGCGGGCACTCTTGCCCGCGACTGCCGACGCAAATCAAATCCAGAGTAGAGCAGGATCGGGAAGGGCACGACTTCAGTCGTGCCGTAAGAACATCAAAAACACAACCCCGGCTTTAGCCGCTGAGGAGCTTGCGCTCTAGGATAGAGGCTGTAGATAACATAGGATGTTAGATTCAGAACATCTCACGCAATAGCAAACCCTGGATTGTGAAGAACGAAAGCCCAGGAGAACTGAAGCACGTCGAGTGGGACGGTTGGGGGTTCCCTGGAGCCGGAAACACCGACGTGTATTTGGTCTTCGATCCCAGCGATTCTCTAGCGGCGGCGGCTAAGAAACACCAGCCAGGCAAGTTTGACGGGATACCCGGCAGAGTCCCTCGCGTGAGCTGCCTGGAGAGCCGCTGGTACGCTGTTTTGTTTTACACCGACGAGCGTTGGGGCAAGCCAAATCACGATTGCTCGCCCTAGAGTAGCCTCGCCGGGGTGCCCCACCCGTCCCGCTCCTTTTGCGAGAGAGCCTGCCCTGAGCGAAGCCGAAGGGGTGGGGATTTTGACTTCCGCACCAGCCGCGCACCCTCTCAATTACCTATCCCCCACCAATTCCCCGCTAAAATAACTCATCACCCCAAACTCAACCCAATGGATAAACTAGTAATCCGCGGCGGTTCCCCACTCCTCGGCACGGTCCGCGTAAGCGGAGCAAAAAACGCCGCCCTCCCCTGCATGGCTGCAGCTCTCCTAACCGACGAGCCAGTAATCCTCGAAAACATACCGCAAGTCCGCGACATCCAGACCACCCGCAACCTTCTAGCCGCTATGGGAGCCGAAGTCGAACTAGGCTACGGACGCGCCCAGCACCGCACTACCATCCACTGCAAAAATCTGGCCAGCCCCGAAGCTTCCTACGAGCTGGTAAAAACTATGCGAGCCTCCACGCTAGTCTTGGGACCGCTGGTAGCCCGCTGCGGCCGCGCCCGCGTCTCCCTCCCCGGAGGCTGCGCCATAGGCCAACGCCCCATCGATCTCCACATCAAAGGCCTCGAACTCTTAGGCGCAAAAATAAAGCAAGAGCACGGCTACGTAGAAGCCACTGCCGATCGTCTCCACGGCGCCGAAATCGTCTTCGACCGAATCACCGTAACCGGCACCGAAGACCTGCTGATGGCCGCCAGCTTGGCCGAGGGCGAAACCATCCTGCAAAACGCCGCCCGCGAGCCCGAAGTAGCCGACCTCGCCGCCCTGCTAAACAAAATGGGAGCGAAGATCCACGGCGCAGGCACGCCGACCATCAAAATAAAAGGTGTGACCAAACTGAAAGGCGCGCGCCATCGCATCATCCCTGACCGCATCGAAGCCGGCACCTTCTTAATCGCCGGAGCCCTGACCGGCGGCGATCTAAACATCGCCGCCTGCGATCCCACTCACCTCGACGCAATCCTAAGCAAACTGAAAGAGTCCGGAGTCAAAACCAAATCCACCAAAGACTCCGTTCGCGTCATGGGGGACAATCCCTTCACCGCCTCCGACCT
>JBEKWP010000086.1:0-15675 GCA_049512915.1 Candidatus Sulfotelmatobacter sp. | reverse complement strand
TCTTTCTGACGCGTCGCCTTCACCCCCGACAGAATCCCCACGCCCAGGAGTACGATTGCGCCCACCGCGATCCAATGCGCTGGCATATGCATCAGGTGCGCACCATAGATCAGTCCGGCAACCATGATAGCGAACCCGATCGCGTAAAGTCCGAACGACATAACGCTCCTTTTCCAGTCAGCCGTGGCGATATTATCCCCGGGCCACCCAGGCATCGATCAACTGTGCAGGTTTTACTGTAATGAGCTGGCTTTCTGATTCTTGACCTGCAGATCGTTGACCACTTGGAGGACATTCGGCACTGCGATCGCCACTTTCTCGGCCCGCGTGCGCTTGTCTTCCGAGTTTACTTCTCCAGTCAGCGTGACAACGCCGCTCTTCACTTCGTATTTCACGTCCCCGTGCATCTTGTTCTGGATCAGTGAAGCGTCCAGATTGTTCTCAATGCCCTGATCAAGATCGGAGTTTACAGCCTTCGCTGCTTTTTCCCCGCCCACGGGAACCACAGCAATCTCGTCCGCGACCACCTGTGAGCCGGCCATTGACTTTGCCAGAGATTCGGCTTGTGACTTGTCGCTTTCACCGGCTACTTGTCCGCCGAGTGTCACAATGCCCTTTTCGCGATCCTGACTAACGGACACCTCTTTGAGGCCTGCCTGATCGAGTGCTTTGCGGATGCCGTCAGAAACATCCGGCGACTTTGAAGAAGGCCCTGAGCAGCCCATCACGGTCCCCAGGACGAGCAGAGTCAAGGTAACAAGCAATTTAGTCGTTTTCATGTTTTCCTTTGATCGGCGCCAGGTCCCGGTTAACAGGTCCGAGTTAACAGGTACGAGTAAAGAAGGTGCGCGACTCCTGTGCTTTGCAGCCAGCCTCTAGACTCGCTCACTTGCATCGCCCGCGCTGTGCAGAATCGCTCACTTTAAGGTCCCAATTCGAGAAGACGATCAATTCTGACCAGCTTTCCGAAAACTAAAGTTTGATACTGACCATCCACAAGGTTCTACCGGCAAAGGGAATCTCGTGATCAACCCTGGTTTTGTGGAGGTTTCAATGAACTTAAGTCTGCTGGATCCGAAACTGATTGTGCTCGTCGCTGCTGTGATTCTGATCATCGCCGTGGCTGCGTGGTTGTACATGCGAAAACGCAAGAATACGACTGCAGGCCTGCGGCAGAAGTTTGGGCCCGAGTACGAGCGGGCGGTGCTGACCCATGGCTCAGAACGAAAAGCAGAAGCAAAACTAGCGGATCGCGAGAAACGGGTTGAAAAGCTCAACCTTCGCGATCTCGATTCGATGGAACGCGACCGCTTTTCCCAACGGTGGGAAGCTGTGCAGTCTCGCTTTGTCGACTCCCCGAAGGGGGCGGTTGCCGAAGCCGATGACTTGGTGTCCTCCGTGATGAAAGCTCGTGGCTATCCCGTAGCCGATTTTGATCAACGTGCCGACGACATTTCTGTCGATCATCCCCGCGTGATGGAGAACTACCGCTCTGCGCATGCAATTGCGTTGCGCGTGGGAAAAGACCAGGCATCTACCGAAGAACTGAGAACGGCAATGATTTACTACCGCTCTTTATTTGAGGAACTGGTGCAGGTGCCACTGGCGGTTGAAAGAAGAGAGGTAGCTTAGCGGCGCATGGCGTGTTTTCGCAGTGCTTCGAGGGCTGCCGCTCTTTTAATCTCCCTTCTTGCGGAGGTCTGAGCGGAATCGACCATTCCTGGAACGGGACTTGGTCTCAGCCGGAAAAGAAATAAAGTAGATTTCTTCCTGCCAATTTGTCGACAATATGGGAGTGTGCAAAATTGCTCAGTTTGTTTGAAGCCTGATTTGCTATGGTCGGAATCGGCTTTTGCGTCTCGTGACTGTGCGCAGCCGCGCGAAGCAGGCAAGAGATACGGCGCAAGCTAATAGAAAAGAGGTTCTCCATGAAAAAGATAATGTTTGTAGTTGCGATGTTGAGTGTCGGAACGTTTTGCTGGGCGGGTTCAGCGAGGCAGGATGCCACCGATCGTCTGGACAACGCTACGAGTGTGATGCACGAGATTATGGGGATGCCTGACAAAGGGATTCCGGAAGAAGTATTGCAGCACGCGAAGTGCGTAGCGGTAATACCACACATGGTCAAAGGCGGCTTTGTCTTCGGAGCTGAAGGAGGCAAAGGGGTGGCAACTTGCCGAACGAAGAATGGTTGGAGCGCGCCGGCGTTCATCACGCTTTCGGGTGGAAGCTGGGGGCTGCAGATCGGGGTGGAAGCGGTGGACGTAGTAATGATCTTTCAGAATGACAGAGCAATGCAAAGGCTGCTCGAGAGTAATTTCCAGGTTGGCGGGGACGCTTCCGCAGCGGCTGGTCCGGTTGGGCGGCATGCCACGGCCGGTACGGATTGGAAGTTGGATACAGAGATACTCACCTACTCCCGTGCCAAAGGCGCGTTCGCTGGGCTCACGCTGACCGGCGCATCGCTCCGTCAAGACAATGACTCGCGACGCGCGATCTATGGAGACGACGTCACCACTCGGGCGTTGCTGTCGGGCAGAGTGCCGGTGCCAGCGGCGGCCGAGCCGTTCCTTGCGGAAATTCGCGGGGCCAAGGCTGAGGCCAAAGTCAACAAAGAATAGGGCTCCAGACTCGACCGCAGCCGTTCCTTATCAACAGCCGCCAGCAGCGTGTTCGAGCGCGAGCAGCGTCAATCATTTGTTCGTTTAGCGCGAAGCGGTTTTCTGGCGGTCGTTTGCATAAGACCGCCATCCAGGTGCTCGCGAGCCAGCACAGGAGGTCGACATGCTTTGGACCATTTTTGTTGTTCTTCTGGTTTTGTGGCTTTTGGGCTTCAGTCTGCATTTCGGCGGAGCCCTGATCCACCTGTTGCTTGTTGTGGCGTTGGCCGTTCTGATCGTCAACTTACTGAGTGGACGGCGAACCGCGGTTTGAAGAAGAGCCAGCAGAAATCAAGAACCAGGAGGCTCGAGTGTGGCCTCCTGGTGTTTGCATCTGCTCTTCGCTCCCCTCCTAACGAGACCAACCGTTAGATGAGTCTGTCATCTCCGAACCTGACAGCACTCTCGGCGCCAGACCGAACATCCTGTTGCATGTTTGCGCCGATCATACGAGAACCACGTGGCTAAGACGTCGAGGTTCTCTTAACAAGCTACGGAATCCGCTGTATTGCCGGCAACATTTTCGTCGCCTAACATCCCCATTAGAAAGTTGGATTGGCGGTCATGGGTTAGCGTCAGGCAGACATTCGACCCTCACGACCGCTGCTTGGTCCCTTGGGCAAAACTTAAACGAAATGCGGTCACGATTGGAAGGCAGAGGCAACCTTCCTTCAGGGTAATGCCGCCAGGCGTTACTGGCGTAACCAGTCCCATTGCAACATGTTTTGGGAGCCACAATCGCGGCGCGATACCATGCAAAGAGTCTCCCCCCACGAAGACGGGCTGCCAATTTGCCCGCAGTCAGTCCTTGCCCATGGAAAATCAAGAGAGCAGACGCTTTGGCCGGTATGAGATCGTCGGTGAGTTAGGCCGCGGCGCTATGGGTGTTGTCTACAAGGCTCGCGATCCTCAGATTGATCGTCTGGTCGCACTGAAGACCGTCTCGCTGCAGGGAAAAGAACCGGAGCAAGACGAGGAATTCCGCCAACGATTTTTTTATGAAGCACAAGCGGCTGGACGCTTGCAGCATCCCGGCATAGTCGCCATTTTTGATGCTGGCGAAGATCCAGAGTCCCACAATCCTTACATCGTGCTGGAGTACGTCGCCGGCGAGTCTCTCAACCGGATTCTTTCCCGTGAGAAAAAGCTACCGGTGGCCAACGCCATGCGCCTCGCCGAGGAAATTGCCAGCGCCCTGGATTACGCCCACGCGCAAGGCGTCGTCCACCGCGATATCAAGCCGGCCAATATACTGATCACCGAGGATGGGTACGCCAAGATTGCCGACCTGGGCATCGCCAAGCTGAATCTGGCGCACTCCACTCTGCACCACCACGTTCTCGGCACTCCTGCCTTCATGGCTCCCGAGCAACTCTCCGGCGAAGACGCCGACGGACGCTCCGACCTGTTTTCCCTGGGTGTGATTCTTTACGCCATGGTTACCGGGCATTCGCCATTTCCCGGAAGCAGCGCCGCTACAGTTTGCTTCAAGGTGGTCAATCGAGAGCCCGTACCGGCCAGTGCCTTCGACCTTGATCTGCCCCGAGGTTTGGATGCAGTCATAGCGCGTGCCATGGCGAAAGACCCTAATAGCCGCTACCAGCGTGGCTCAGACTTCGCCGCCGACCTGCAGCAACTGCAACAGCAATATCAACTGGGGTCGACCACGACATCCTTGAGTCCCATCTTGCGGGCTGAAATTTTGAGTTCGCAGATGGCCTCGTCGGCGCCTGCGAACCCGGCTCCTGCGGCTGGAGAACGACGGATTCATGCCGCGATACTCGAAGCTCCCTTGCGCGGGCTGATCTTGGGCGCTGCGCTGATGCTCATGCTCGTCTTATTTCTCGGAAACCCCTTCGAAAAATTGGCCACTTCCCGGAAACCGGTCGCCGAGACACAGACGGGGCCCCCATCCAGTCCGAACCGTTCGGGCGCGGAGAACGCAGACAGCGCGCAACCGATGCCTGGGGCCGGCGTGCAGGCGGCTGCCACCGCCTCGGCTCACTCAACTGCCCGTACCGGCAAAGCGCCGGCCGATAATTTCGCTGTTAACTCTTCCCGCAATCTGGTCAAAAAGTCATCTGCCCTCAGCGACGTACGCGCGTTGCCCACCGCCAGTCTCGACCTGGCGGTACAGCATCAGTTCAAGGAAGCGACTCTGTCCTTATGGATTGATGACAAGCTGACGCTCACTGAGCCCCTTCATGGAAGTCCTCAGAAGCACCTGATCGTTTTCAATGGCGTTCATGGCTCCAACTCCGAAACCGTCAAGGTTCCTTCCGGGGCTCATGTCCTCCGTTTGCGGGCTCAATCCACCGACCAATCCATCGACCTCTCCAAAACCATCTCGGTTGCTTTCAACCGTGGCGACAGCAGGACCCTGCAGGTTACCTTCAACAATCACAACACGGCCATGAATCTGATTTGGAAGTGATTGGTGGCGAATCAGAGATGAATAAATTCCCAGGCTTGCCATGAATCAGCGCGCAGTTATCGCACCATTCGTCATGAGCCTCAAATCAAGAGCCTAAAATCCGACCCGCACGCCCGGCCGGCAAAAAGCTACACCTCTGCTGCGCTTCTTGGAAGATTCTTCAGCGAAGAGAAAGAAGCAGACGCGGTCGGAGATTCCTGCGCATATGCTTCAAGGGCTTCGATGCTGGGACTCACGCCTTCGCTGTAGCAATAGATCAGGAACGCTGCGGGAACGGTTTTAAGATTCGCACTGCGGCCCTTTTCAGAGGCGTTAGCCCGAAGCATCCGCAGCCAGGAGTCTAATTGGTAAAACTGGTGAGGCATGGGGCCTCCGCGCGGAAAAGCTCGCAACTTGGCTCAAACCTATCAGGATGGCGCCCGGCAGGAACGGTCTCTTTTGCTCACTCTTATGAGTGTTCACAATTGCACAGATTGGAGTGCACCTTGGAAAGTAGGATGGTTGCGAAACATTCGTTCGCTGTGAGGTGCTGACTGGACACAAACACAAGGCAAATTGCGCTGTCCGTGCTCGAAAATCTCCGGGAAGATTTGGCCTATGCTCGCCTGAACAATGGAGCTCGCGTTGTCGATGTAGCCGACCTTCGCCAGTACATCTATGAACAGATGGGCCGGATAAGGACAACCATCTTCGCCATGGAAGGACTGTACGACATCAGCAAGAGTAATGGACACAACGGAAAAGCGCATCTGGACAAAAACTGGCACGAGCGCGAACAGCGCTGAGTCAGGCACGATTCGCCTCAATTGGCAATTCTCGTATGGCGCGCGCTGAGGAGGGGCGGTCTCTTGGCACGATCTTTGTCAGGGGTCGCGCCAGGCTCTGGAGGCGGCTCTGAACCTCTCCTGGGACCGGAGGGCTTGTTCTTGGTCTCCGCAGTCGCGGTTATTCCCTCGTCATCGCGGAGAAGAATATTAAGGAGCGAACTGTGAACGTGCAAATTATTCCCAACGCGATAGTTGATAAAGCCGAGCTTCCTGAATCGGTTCATGAAGAAGCTGACCCGCGAGCGCGTTGTCCCTACCATCTCTGCCAGAGTTTCCTGACTTAGTCTTGGGACTGAAATTTCCGGCGCTCCTTCTTTTCCGAATTGCGCCATCAACAGAAGAACCCGCGCCAGCCGCTTTTCGCTGGAATTGAAAAGTTGATCGACCAGGTCATCCTGGTACCGGATGTTCCGCTTCAGCAGGTATTTGACAAACGTCGACGACAACTTCGGTTCCAGGCTCATTGCCTCCACCATGGCCTTCCTCTCGATGTGCAGCAGCAGGCAGTCTGTCAAGGCGGTGGCCGACGACATGCGTAGGGGCTGGCCAGCCAGACCACCTTCTCCAAAGAAATCGCCTTCGCTCAAAATGCCAAGAGTTGCTTCTTTCCCATTTTCCGATACAACACTGAGTTGCACCTTCCCGTTCTGGATGAAGAATATGCCGTCCCTGGAGTCACCCTGAGCGAAGATCGTCTGTTTCTTCTGGAAAGCGACCATCTCCCTGCCCCTTCCAATCGTTGAAAGAAAGGTGTTGGCATCGAAATCGGGTTTTCTCTTCGCGGTTGTGAGTTGTTTTGACAAAGGCCGTCCTGACTGGAGATATCGCCACTTTCAATTATGAAGACGTAGATCAGCCTTGGCTGAGCTGTAATGCTCATAAACGAACACGCTTGCTGAACTCTCATAACTTCAACAGGGTGAGCAAAACTGGGCAGCAAGGCCCCGTCGTCTTCCCGCATACTCAAGAAGATTCTCCCAATAGGAGGGACTATGCTAGGTTACGGTTTGCTGGGAACGATTGTCGTCATCGCAGTAATTGTGTTGATTGTCCGCGCTCTATGAAACTTCTGGGCGTGCGAAATGCGCGTCCAGATTGAACTTTCTTGAATCATCAGCCGCGCCGCTTCCTTCTTCAGAGTGCGCTGGATGAACCAGAAACACGGAAACGGGTTGTTCGCCATCGAACAGTCCTCCAGAAATCGAGCGTCTATGTTCGCTGGTGGCAGCCAGACCGAGTGCGGGAGTATGCAAGCTCCGCAAGCTCTGATATTGAGAAAGCTAACCCAACCTGTCTGCCCCGATTGTGTTTTGGGCACAGGCTTCAGGCCGATGAGGGTTCTCTCCAATGGACGAGAGATTTGTGAAAAGTGCGGCCACATTGTTTTTCCGAACGACACCGCCTTTAGGTGTCCGTGTCCGAAGTGCCTGGACGCGAATCTGTAGACCTTCGGTTTGCACCACTCCGCTTAGAGCGCAACGCGAATTCAGCAGTGTTGCCGTTGAAATCCTAAAAAGGAACATCGCCAGCCCGGGTATTGCGTTGGAAGCTGGGCGGCGTGGAGCTTGTAGCTTTGCGCCTGTCTTTCTCTTCTCTGTCGCGGGCTGATCCGCGCGAAAGAGTAATCTTTGTAACCGCACTGGAAGCCAGTAACTGCGCACCCCACATGAAAACCTGAAGGCTAACTGATGTTTTTAGAACTCGTAATGCACTCCAACGGTTAGGTTGTTCGCATGGAAGTTCCGAGGGGCGGTGAACCCGTAGGCCGGACCGCTCATCGCAGTATTTGCCAGTGTGTTGCAGGGCACGACCGGAGCCGGCGTAGTCAGTGTCGGGAACGCGCTGGAGGGATTGCAATACTGTGCTCCCGAAGGACCACCCTCGCCGTAGCCAAAGTAGTTATACTCGCCCTTCCAGACCAGATTCTTTCGCATCGCATAGGAGAGGTTCACAAAAGGCGACTGGTAGGTAGAGACCAGCGATCCGTTCACGTCGCGCGGATCGTTGAAAAAGCGGCTGCCGTTGACCGAGCTTATTCGGTACCCGATGTTGGCGTGGAACTTGTCCATCGGCGAAAGAGCCAAGGCCACTGACGCGTACTGTGTTGGAGCGTTCATGAAGTCCTTAGCCGGACCAAAAGTATAAGGACTTCCCGGCACGCGGGGAGTCGGAGACGGGCAGGCCGTGCCGGTGGGCGTCGCGGCGCCCGGTATGGTCGCGCTTGAGGCCGTGCCCAGGAAGCAGATGTTGGTCGCCGTGTACACGTCGCTGTAGGCATAGCCAATGTCGAACCCGTAATGCTCGTTCCGCATCAAGTCGGCGTTCAAACTCAAGATACGGCTATGATCGACGTGCTGGAGCGGGCCGTCAACGGACGCTATGCCTGTATTGTTTGTATTGTTGTGGCGCTCAAGGTCGTTGTACGCGGCGGAGAACGTCGCCCAGGTCTGCGGCCGGTAAGTGGCGTGAATTCTGTAGTGCTGAAGGTCGCGGGGGGCGACCGGGGTGAGGGCATTGTCGACGTGCAGAAGCTCGACCGAACCGTTGATGTGCCAGTTGTTCGCCGGTTGTAAATTGACGCCGAAAGTGCCGCCGTTCTCCTCGATGTTGAAGTTGGAGATCCCGGACCGGTATCCGGTGGTGTTCGCGGCGCCTTCGCCGATCGTGTGCTCCTGGAAGTGATAGGTGAGCGTGAACGTGGTGCGATCCGTAACGTCGTATGCTGCTGTGAGGTTGTTCGTGATGAACTTCTGGCCGAAAAAATCAAACAGCGGCGTAGCGACGGCCGGGCTGCCTTCAAAACTAGAAGTTGACATGCCCGTGGCCGGGTTGATCGGAGTGTTGATCACCGTGGTGGTCAACGCCGTGCTATTGATGTTCGGGATTGCGGAAGTCACGGTGGTTAGACTCGTAATGTTGGCAACTCCCGGCTGGTGCACATTCGAGTAGTCGATCTGCTCCGAGATGCTGAGCTTTCTCAGCGCCTGCCAGGTGACGCCGTAATCGGCGCCGATCGCCTCCCGATTGGCCCGCGCGTTGCCGTCATACGTGAGTTCGCGGCTCATTCCCGCCAGACCCTGGAAGTCGTCGTAGTAGTTCGGCAAGCTCGTGTTCGCGTAGGTGTAGCGAACGTTGCCGTTCATCGTGACGTTCTTGATGCTCGAGCTTTGGAACCGGAAGATTTCGGTCGGGAAGATTTCGCGGGTCGGCTGCGAACGCGAATAGCTGGTAATCACATTACACGCCGGATCCACGATGGGTAGACCGTTCGGAGTCTGCGCCGGGTAAATTGAGGCGGCTCCGACGCCGGCGTTGCAGGTGATGCCGACGGGCTTGTTGATTGGATTGTCGTAGTTCTGGAGCACTGCGACCCCGTATCCGTTCGCTTCCTGGAGGTTGAAATACTGGGGCGCCATGCTGAAATAGGAATCACCCTTGTAGTGAGTAATCCGCTCTTCATAGGTCAGCCGGGTCTGCGATACGGGCTTCCACTCGACCGATCCCGTCCAGTCATCCGTGCTGTTGCGCTGATACTCCTGGAGCAGCAGGTCGTAGGCGCCGGCAACCTGATAACCGCTGGGCGACAGGCTCGGACCCTGGAAAACATTTTGCGAGTAGCCGACGCGGAAGGTCACCTTCGCCAGCGGAAGCAGTGTAAGGTTGGTGTCGGTCATGCGGCGCACGGTGTTGAACATAAACGGCGACTCCGTCACCTGCGGCCACGCATAGGAACCCGTCGGCGTTGCGGCGGGACCGATTGGAATCGACTGGCCCGGCGGAAGGTTCGGATTGCCCAGCAGGTTGTAATCGAAGTACTGCCGGTCACGCCGGAACAAGCCGGAGAAGTCGTAGAGCTTGCCCTTGGAAAAATCCATCCTGGCAACGTTGTACGGATCGCCCCCGAGCCCGCTGGCAAAGACTTTCAAGTGATCGACGAGAGTGTTCTTCGTGTTCGGCAGCGCGCGCAGTTCATAGGTCTCGCCCAGTATGCGCGGACCGGACTGCTGGTTGACCAGAGTGTCGTACATGGCGCCGCTGCCGTCGATATTGGCGGCGTGTCCGCCCAGATCGATAGACTCATGAAGCGTGTAGCCCTCCGGAGCGGTCTGGTGAGACACAAATATTGGAACCTGCGCGACGGCAGTGCCCGCCGTCAAGCCCAGAATGGCTGCCGCCATGCCCCCGACCATGCATCGGGCAGCCGCAAGAGAATGCTTTTCAATCAACAGCCGCGAAATCCATCCTGGGTTCATCATGAAAGCCTCTGAAAAACATTCCTCGTCGAGACCTTGAATCCCTGCACCGAATCGAAACGCGATTGCGTCTCCGCAATTCTCCAGGCGCGTTGCGATCGATGACTCCTACCTGAGGAACGCCGCATTCATGTTCGAACCATGAATATTGGTATGGCAGTTCGTACAAGTTATGGTTTCCGACGACCCCGCGCCCATTCCGTGAACCGTGTTGGCAGCTACGCCGCTGTGGCACTGGTTGCACAGCGGGGCGATGGCCGGCATGTTCAGCAGGCGGGCGTTCTGGGACCCGTGCGGAGTGTGGCATCCCAGACACCCTTCAGCCTTGACCGCGACGTGTTCAAAGACGAACGGCCCGCGCGTCTCGGTGTGGCACCGGGTGCAGATCGCGTTCTGGTCGGCCGTGGACTTCAGGTTGTTGGCTAAGAAGGTGCCGTGCACGTCGTGGCAATCGCTGCAGGTGATCAGCCCTTCCTCCACTTTGTGGTGGAACGGCATATTGAACGCCGGCTTCGTGTCGGAGTGGCACTGGAAGCAGAGGGCAGGCTGCGGAGCCTTCAGCAGCGTTTCTTCCTGCTTGCTCTGATGAATGCTGTGGCAGCTGATACAGCTGACGTTCGCCCTGGCATGGGGCGAGCGGTCAAAGTTCGGGTGTGCTCCCGCGTGACAGGTCAGGCACTTTGCGTCAACCTCTTTGGCCGAGTGCTTCGCGGGATTGAATATCTTGGTTATGTCGCCGCCACCGGCAACGTGGTCCCCGCCGGGTCCGTGGCAGCCTTCGCAACCCTGGTGCGAGGGGCCGCCCACTGTGTCTAGCGTGGTCTTCCAGTGCGGCGTTTTCTCCCAGCTGTTGTAAACGTCTTCGTGGCAGGTTTTGCAGGTCTCGGCGCCCACGTACTTCGAGGCATCGGCCGAAGGCGGACTGGCCGCCGCTGCACTCGCAGATTGAGCGCCCTTAGCCGGCGAAGGCGTGGCAGCCTGACCTGAAGCCAGCGCGCTTACGAAAACAAGAATCAAAGAGAACGCGAGATTGAAAAACGCTTTGGACCCTGTTGGCATCAACAGACTCCTCGACACTCTCTGTTTGTCATGAATAATGACAAGTCGAACGTTGCGGATCAGGCAGGTCACTCTATCGCGATTCGCAAAAAGGCCGCTGTGCAGTATTGCTCACTTTTCAAGAATCAACGCGACTCATCCCAAAACGGGACAGCATCTCAGACCGATCAGCTAAGGCTTAGGCGCTGACTAAATCCAGGAGACCAGTCTCATCGGCGATGACGAGGTTCGTGATAGCGAACCTGTACTTCTTCCGGGCTGCCGACTGTCCCACAGTTATCAGCTTCGTGACTCAGTCTGAGATGGGGCAGCTTAGCCCTTGGTCCAAAGTTTGCCCCGATTTTCGCTGCCACGGGACAATTCTCAAATTTCCGAATCCGGGCATTATTTCTGCTAATCCAACTGCTAAAATGTGATACTTCACCCGCCTTTCTTCTCGCAAGATTCTGCAGAGGCCGCTCGCGGTAAGGAGGTGACCCGGTATGACCGAGAAGGCAAGTTCCAAGTCGATCCGAAACCTGACTCAAGAAGACCAGCCTCAACAAGAAGTTCCCAAAGCTGTCTCCAGGCGCAACTTCATCAAAGGCGTCATCACCAGCGGTGTGGCCGTCTCTTCGGCGAGCTACCTGTTTCGCGCTTCCTCTCTTCTTCACGGCCAGCAGTCGACGGCGGGTATCGGCGAGCGGCTGATTACGCTCAACGTCAACGGTCAGCAGCGGCGCGTCGACGCCATGAAGCAGGAGACCCTGGCCTCGACCCTGCGTTACAAGCTGGGCCTCACCGGCACCAAGCTGGGGTGCGACCGCGCGGAATGTGGATCCTGCACCGTGCTCATCGACGATATTCCTTATTATGCGTGCTCCGTACTCACCCATACCGTGCGCGGCCGAAAAGTTGTCACCATCGAAGGGCTGGCCAAGCCCGACGGGACTTTGCACCCGGTACAACAAGGCGTCATCGATGAACAGGGCTTCCAGTGTGCCTTTTGCATGCCCGGCTTCATTATGAGCACAGTCGGATATCTGAAAACCAATCCCCATCCCACCCGCCAGGAATTGGCCCAGGGCATCTCGGGAAACCTATGCCGCTGCCAGGACTACGACAAGATTCTTACCGCGATGATGCGCGGCGCCGAGAACATGCGGAGGTCTAATCTTGGATAACCAGAAAATGGATAACAAGAAAACCACGGATGCCGCCAAAACCACCGAGCGCCAGTACGGAGCCGGGTACAAGCTGATCGGCAAAAATTACCAGACCCCGGATCTATATGCGAAGGTTACCGGCCAGGCGAAATATGCCGAAGACTTTCGCGCGGAAGGCATGTTGTTTTGCAAACTGCTGCTCAGCCCCATGCCGCATGCCCGGGTGAAGGGCATCCACACGAACGCAGCTCTAGCCATGCCAGGGGTCAAAGCGATTCTCACCGCGAACGATCTGCCCGCGCCAGCCGACACCCTTACCGACAATGGAACGGTGATCAAAGCCAGCAAGTGGGGCGAACGCGGCCTTACCAATGAACCCGTCTATCAGGGCGAGCCGATTCTTGCCGTAGCCGCAGTCGACGAGCTTACGGCCGCCGAAGCCATCGAGAAAATTGAACTCGATCTCGAACCGCTGCCGTTCGTGACCGATCCACTCGGCACCTTGCGGCCGGGTGGTCCCAATCCCCGAACGGATGGCAATGTCTGGACTCGACCCGCGGGGCAAAATCCGGGTCCGCCCGAGGTCACGGAACTCAAGTGGACCAAAGCCGACTTCGCGGAATTGGACAAAGGCCGTCTTCCCACGGGCAAGGCTCCCGACGAATGGTCGTATGGCGACCTCGATTCTAGTTTCAAGAATGCGGCGCTGGTTCTCGACGAGACTTTCGTGACACCGGACACCAGCCACCAGACTCTTGAGACCCGCAGCGCGATGGCTTACTGGCAGAACGGCAAGGTCTACATCTACACGGGCACGCAGAGCACCGCGCAAACGCTGCCCGCGATCGCGCGCTGGTTGAACATCAGTTCCGACAGCGTTGTCTTTATCAGCGAATACACCGGGGGCGGCTTTGGCAGCAAGATCACCGGCGGCGTGTCGATGATCATTCCTGCTCTTCTGTCGAAGAAAACGAATGCTCCCGTCATGATGCGCATCAGCCGCGAAGAGGAGACCTTCATCGGACGCGCCCGCCCCAGCTTTCAGGGCAGAATGAAAGTCGGTTTCTCGAAAGAAGGACGGATTACAGCTCTCGACATGTTCGTGATTTGTGATAACGGTCCATACGACGCTGTAGGGGATGCTCCTTCATCGGGCCGCATCGTCTCTCTCTTGTACCAGCCGCAAGCGATGCGCTGGCGAGGCGTGACCGTGCTGACGAATACACCGCCCCGCAGTGCGCAAAGTTCCCCGGGCGGCCTGCAGGGGATTGTCATCATCGAGCCCATCATCGCGAAAGCCGCGCGCAAGCTGGGAGTTGACCAGGTGGCGATTCGCCGCATCAACTGCCCGGAAGGTAAGGCTCCGTTCGGGCCGGCGGTACAGGGAAAGCGGGGGTATGCGACGAGCGCGTTCCTGAAGGAAGCGCTCGACCGCGGCGCAGAGCAATTCAAGTGGAGTGAGCGGGTGGCGCGCACTCCGAAAAGGATAGGCACGAAAGTTCGCGGCGTCGGCGTATCGCTCAGCTGCTACGTTGGCGGCACGATCGGGTTCGACGGGCTTCTAGTCATCACGCCGGAAGGCCGGGTCACCTTTCAGTCTGGGATCGGCAACCTGGGAACCGAGTCGGTAATTGACGTGCACCGCGCGGGCGCGGAAGTTCTCGGTGTGCCCTGGGAGAAATGCGACGTCGTCTGGGGAAACACGACAAAGAACCTTCCTTTCACCTGCGTCTCCGGCGGTAGCCAGACAACTCACGCGATGACTCGGGCCGCGTATGCGACGGCGATGGACGCCAAGAAGAAACTCCAGGAAATCGCGGCAAAAAAGCTAGGTGGCAAGCCGGAGCAATACGAAGTCGCCAACGAGCGGGTGTTCCGCAAAGGTGGCGGCGCCGGTATGACTTTGGCGCAGGCGGCGAAATACGCGATTCAACTGGGTGGCGCCTACGATGGCCACGAAGCGTCTGCCGATCTCCATAAATTGACGAAGGCGTCTTTAGCCGCGCTGGCAGGTCAAGGCCTGGTGGCGGCGGCCAAGGACAATTATCCACGCGACGGTTCGACATTTTCCTACGTTGCCAGCTTTGCCGAAGTGGAAGTCGACATCGAAACCGGCAAGTACTATATAGTCGATTTCCTCGCTTCTGCCGATGTTGGCACGGTAATCCATCCCCGAGCGCTGGGCGGGCAGGTGCTCGGACGTTCGGTCCTGGGCATCGGCCATGCCATCGGCCAGAAGTGGGTGTTCGATCCGCATTACGGTGAGATGGTTTCCAAACGGTTCTACCAAAACAAACCGCCGACCATTCTCGATGTCCCGGTCGACATGCAATGGACCGCGTTAGACATTCCGGATCCGGAGACGCCGGTGGGAGCGCGTGGTGTCGGCGAGCCGCCGGTGGCAGGCGGGTGCGCTTCGATTTTAAACGCGCTGTCGGATGCCCTCGGAGACGAGATCTTTCAGCGTGCACCGGTGAACGCCGACACAATTCTGACGTCGCTCGAGGCGGGCCGCCCGATGCAGCATCCCTTGGTTGCACATATTTGACGGCCCGCATTTGAAGGGAGATTGGTAAGGAGAGTTATGGCTGTCATACGAGACGTGATGCCCGCGTTCGAGCTGTACCAGCCGAGTTCCGTCGCGGATGCGCAGAAGCTTCTCGAACAGCACGGCCCCGATGCCTGGGTGCTGGCCGGAGGGATGGACAGCTTCGACTGGCTCAAGGATCGAATCAGGAAGCCCAAGGTGGTGGTCGACCTGAGCGGAATCGAGGAGCTGCGCGGGATTCGTACGACAGGCGACGGCATCGAGATCGGCGCCATGACCACGCTCACCGAAGTAGTGAATCACCCGATAGTTAAACAGAAATATGGACTTCTGGCGCAGGCTGCGGAGCTGGTGGCATCTCCGCAAATCCGCAATCAGGGAACCCTCGGCGGCAATGTTTCGCAGGACACGCGCTGCTGGTATTACCGCGGAGGTTGGCCGTGCTATCGCGCCGGCGGCAACATTTGCTATGCCGATACCCCGGAGGGCCGCAACCGCGAGCACGCCATTTTGCACGCGGACCGTTGCGTGGCAGTGAATCCTTCCGACACCGCTCCGGCCCTGATCGCGCTCGACGCCAAGTTCGTCCTGCGCACGCCCAAAGGTGAGCGCGTGGTCGATGCCGAGGATTACTTCATCGGTCCTGAGATTGATATTACGCGGCTGCACATCTTGCAGCCCGGCGATCTGCTTACTGCCATTCGGATTCCCTCGACCTGGGCGGGCGCGCAATTCTATTTTGAAAAAGT
>JBEKWP010000085.1:0-15796 GCA_049512915.1 Candidatus Sulfotelmatobacter sp. | reverse complement strand
ACGTTGCTCTTTCGCGGCTCGGCAAGACGAATGAGATCAGAAGTACAGCAGCAGTTGGAGAGTGCGCATTAACTCCCAAAGGGCAAAAGCGCGTGATCGAAAAAATAGTCCCTTCCCTGAAGGTCTAGGACAAGGCCCCGCTATCATTTCTGCTACACACAATGGGCAAGTGGACTCGAACTCGCCGCGATCCGGGCCGTACTTACTCGGATGAAGATACCGAGCGAACCGAAAGAATGATTGCGCGCGTGCGCAGGTTTTTTGAGGAAGGCGTGCCAGAGGACGAGCCGGAATTTGTTGTGGCGGTGAAGGCGGCAAAACCGAAAATAACAGCCAGTGAATTAAAGGACGTGATTACGCAGTTTCGCGCCGTCGTTTCCGAGAGGCAACAGCGCGGTCTAGGGCGGCGTTAAAATCTTTTTCAGATTCTTGCCGCTCTTTCGGAGTCATTCCGCTTGCGCCGTCTTCAATGATGTCTCGCATGGTGCCGAGGAGCGTATCCATCGCGGATTTGCCCTTTACGGAAGTAGGCACAGCCGACGCCTTTTTGCGGTTTGCAGTCGCCATGACAGATATTCTACCGCGCCGGAGGGGGTTTGGCGCAGGTGACCGATGTGCTACTCCCTTTTACTCAGGTGCCCCAAACAGTCTTCGCAATTCTTACTGGCCAGAGCTCGGTGATTTCGGCTGTGTGCGGCCCATGCGCTCGAAGTCTTCGGAGGTGAGTCCGAATTCGGCAAGAGCTTTTTCATGCGGGATTCCTCCGCCGCGGGCGAGCGACGCCTTGGCTGCCTCGGCCTCGCGTGCTTCTTCAGCGCTTACCGGCTCATCGTCATACGGCGCGCTGGCCAAGGTGCGCGCAAGCGGATCGAGCATGATTTCCAGGAGGCTCACCACGGCGGCGATCTGGCCGGGAGCCATGCGGTCGATCAGTTCGTGCGCATGCTGTTTCTCGTCGCTGGAACCGTTTGCCATGAGGTAAGTCTAGCGAAATCTGTGGCGCGGCGCTAGGGATAGCAGGCTGATGCTCACCACCAAACCCTGGCCGCGGAGATTCCGGAGAAGCAAGGAAGCTCCGATGCCGTGTGGACACGGCGGCGGCATGGAAGGCATGTACTAAGAACAGTGAAAGAAACCGGCTGCCCCACCTTTCGTGGTTTGGGAGTCGATCCTGGGGCGGGTTGGGCAGTCTCGTAGGCCTCAGCGGCTGAAGCCGGGTTCCCTTGTCTGGGCTTTTTCGGCACGAGTGAACTCGTGCCCTTCCCGAGCTTGGCGGCCCTCGGGTTCTTGGTTCGGTGTGGGCTGTTCTCGGCCTACCTCAGCGGCTGAAGCCGGACTCCTTTGTCTGAGTTTTTCGGCACGAGTGAACTCGTGCCCTTCCCGAGCTTGGCGGCCCTCGGGTTCTTGGTTCGGTGTGGGGTGTTCTCTGCTTACCTCGGCGGCTGAAGCCGGGTTCCCTTGTCTTGGCGCTTTTCGGCACGAGTCAACTCGTGCCCTTCCCGATCCTACGCTTCCCGAGCCTTAACTTGTCGGCTTGTGTTCCGCTTTGGGAGAGCCCGCTCCATGTTGAGAAGGTGACGAATTATGTTCATCAGGGCGCGGGTCGGCTTCAAGAGCACACCTCAGCGGCTGAAGCCGTTCTTTGGCCAGCTTAATGCGGCACGACTGAAGTCGTGCCCTTCCCGAGCCTTATTCTTGGCATCGGTGTGCCGCTTTGGGAAGGCCGGCTTTACGCGGCCCGTTCGACTTCGCTCAGGGCAGGGCGCTGAAGCGCCGCTCTTCCACGGGACTGCGCGCGTTCTGCTCGTCCTCCCGCTGGATCAAAATCAACGTCAAAGGCGTCGGACAGGAGTGTCCGACCCACACTTGCAATTTAGGGGCCTGGGGGATTTGCACAGGTTTATTTTTCTTGATGTTTGGGTGACCTTGCTTCCTGTTTTGGGATGGGGATACTGGAATAGGGCGGGGTTTGTTCTGGTCTGAGTCCGCGAACGGCAGGTTCCCTTCGGCTTCGCTCAGGGCAGGTTCCTCACCCGCGCTTTGCGCGTGTTCGGAATGACAAAGAGTCGTGGTCGCTGAGGTCCTTCACTTCGTTCAGGATGACAAAGTTTAGATGGATGACGGGAAAAGGAGTCGTGGTTATGGGGGTTTTGATTGGGGATTTGATGGCTTCGGCGGATGAGCGGTATGGGTCCGGCGGGGAGAGGAAACGGCGTAAGCGCGGTGGGCCGTTCGACAAATCTGGTAAGGGCAGTGGAGATGGAGATCCTTCAGCCCGCAAAGGACGCGGGCTTCAGGATGACAAATCGTTTATCGAAGAGCCTACGAGTGCGGCGTCGTTAAGGACACAGGGAAAGATTCCGCCTAAGCGGATGGGGGAGCTTTCGGAGTTGGATTTTTTACGGAAGGCTATGGGGATGGGGATGATTGTGTCGAAGCCCTGGGGAGACAGCTATCGATATGACTTTGTTTGCGATGCGGGCGGGCGGTTGTGGAGGGCGCAGGTGCGGTCGACGGAGGATCGGTTTGGGGCTCGGGGATATGCGGTGCATGCTTCGGTGTATGTGGGGCGGAGGATTGTTGGGTTGACGGAGAAAGATATTGATGTGCTGATTGGGTACATTGTGTCGCGGGACATCTGGTATGTGGTGCCGGTGCGGGCGTTTATGCCGCGGAAGAATTTGTGGTTCTATCCAGATGGGAGCAAGAAGGGAGCTATGTTTGAGAAGTGGCGGGAGGCGTGGTGGGTGATGATGGGGCGGAAATGGCGGGCGAGGCCGTGATCATGGGCCGGGTTTTGGGCCCGGCTCGAATCACGGGGTCCGTCGCTGAGGTCCTTCACTTCGTTCAGGATGACAGAGCCGTTCATGAGACTAAGAGGATTGCCCTTCCCGAGCGTGTTTCTCGGCAGCAGCGTGCTGCTTAGGAAGACCTACTTCACGCCCTTTTCGGGATTCCACGAGCCTTGCAGCTTGCGCACGTAGACGATCTGGCCGATGTGGTAGGCGTTGTGGGTGCAGATGTTTCCGATGGTGGGCGCCCACTGGGCGAGCTTTTGGTCGTCGGCGGATTCGACGAGTTTTTCGAGATCGGTCATTACCTGGTCGAGCTGTTTGACGGTGTCGCTCCATTGTTTAGCGTCAAATTTTTCGAAGGTTTGCTCATTGTCGCCGGCGAATTTGTCGTTGGTCCCGCCCTGGAAGTTGACCAGGCTGCGGCGATTCCAGAACAGGAGGTGATGGGTCAGTTGTCCGGCGGAGTGGCCTCCGGCGGAAGGCTGCCAGCTGGCTTGCTCGGCGGTGAGTCCGTCGACCGCGACGCTGATTGGCACGAACCACTGGGCCTGATTGTGGGTCGTGTGCAACTCCTGGAGCAGGAGGCTGCGGAGAGTCGCGGGCGGCTGCGGCTTAGTTTGGGCGGCGGTGGGGAGCGAAAACATTAGAACCAGAACTGAGCAGAGGGCTGAGATTGCGTGTTTCATTGGAGTTCTCCTGAGACGGGGATGAGACGGGAAATAGACGGGCTGCACGCATCGAGGTTAGCGCGTTTTGGGTGGCGAGGGGGCGGAAAGTGCATCCAAAACCCTGATTTCAATGGGGAATTAATAAACGGTGGATGTGGAAATCTGGGGTATGATCAATGCATGCCCTTACTCCTGGAACACCTTACCAGCCTTCGTCAGGAAATTACGGATTTACGGAACATGAACGCTCGCACCGCCAACCGGACGGCGGACAGCCAGATCGATCAATCGGCGGTGGAAATGCGCGCCAACCGGCTGCTCGAGATCAAGAAGGAATTGTCGCAGATGCTGAACCGCCCTGAGGATCCCAGAGTTTGGTGGGAAAAGGGTGGGCGGCGGAATCGCGTCGCGTAGCTTAAGCGGGAACGGAATAATTTTGTGGCCTTCATTGGATTCTAGTCCGATGAGGGCTTTTTTTTTTGGCACTCAGCGAGAGGCTTGGCGCTGCATGCAAGTGCATAGGTCCTTCGCGCAAAAAGCGCGCTCAGGATGACAATGCTGCAGCGGCAGCGGCGAGAGCCGCGGCGATTCCATCGGATTTTGGAGCGCCGCCTTGGGCCAGGTCTTTGCCGCCACCGCCGCGTCCGCCTAGCTTGGCCATGGTTTCTTTCAGCAGCGCGCCCATGTCGTGCGGTTGGCCGGCGGATTGGGCGAAGACCAGCGCGGGCTGCGGCGATTCGGTGGCTAGCAGCGCGATTGCGGGAGATTGCCGCGTCAGTTTCTGGGCCAGCAGCTTGAGGAAGTTGAGGTCGCGGCCGGAGAAGGTGCGGACGACGAGCTTGCGGCCTTGGGTCTCGGGAGTTTCTGCCAGTAGGGTTGCGGCCTGCGCGGCGGCTAGTTCGTCTTGCGATTGCTCGAGCTGCTTGTGCAGCAGCCTGATTTCATCGAGAGACTTGCGGGCTTGCTGGGGCACGTCGTAGAGGCCGGCGGAAAACATGGCGGCGGTTTCGGTGAGCGTGGAGAAATCGCGGCGCGAAGTTGCGACGGCGCGCTGGCCGGCGACGAATTCGACGCGATATCCCTGGCGGACTTTTTCGGTTTTGCGCAGCAGGATTCCGCCGATCTGTCCGGTGCTGCTCACGTGCGTGCCGCCGCAGGCAGTGAGGTCCCAGTCGCGGATGTCGATTAAGCGCAGCTGGTCGCGTTCGGTGGGCGGAAGTTTTCGCAAGCCGAGCTTTTCTGCTTCATCTCGGGTTACATAGCGCACGTCCGTGGGACGATCTTCGGTTACGATTTCGTTGGCCCGGCGCTCGGCGGCCTCGACTTGATCTTTGTTGAGCGTGGGCGTGTCGAGATCGATTGAGCAGTAATCGTCGGCCATGTGGAACGAGACTGTGGTCATGCCAAAAAGGCGCACGAAAGCGGAGGAGAGCACATGCTGCGCGGAATGTTGCTGCATGTGGTCGAGGCGGCGCATGGCGTCGATTTCACCACGGATGCGGGTTCCGGGCTGCAGGCTTCCTGGCCGAGGGTCTTTCAGCGGAGCGTCAAGATAGTGGACGATGTGGCCGTCTTCGGTGTCGGCGACTTCGGTGACGCGGAACTTCGCGTCGGAAAAGCCGGCGTCGGAAAAGCCGGCGCCGGAAAAGCCGGCATCGGAAACGACGATCGTGCCGGTGTCGTGGATCTGGCCGCCGCTGGTGGGGTAGAACGCGGTGCGGTCGAGGATGAGCGCTGGGCGCGGCGTCTCGACCACGGAGCGGACTTCGGCGTCGAAGTTGTAGAGAAAGGAGTCGTAGTAGTAGAGGCGGTCGGTCATGCTCGTTTGGTCATGCTTTCTTCAGAATAGGCATGGAACGGACGGTTATCAAGTCGTTGCGTGCCGCGATTTCGGCGGCCTTGGGTTTGAGGGTTCGATGTTATCTTTAACTTGTCACGCTTGATTTGTCACGCTTGATTCGTCACGCTCTGAGTCGTCACGATTGAGATGTTGCGCTGACAAGCTCTCCCGACTATGGACGTTCTGCAGAAACTGTTTGAACAGCATTTCCACGCGGCGGCGGAGACTCAGCCGCTTCAGGGCCAGCTGGGCGGATCAGGGCGGAATATTATCCGGCTCTCCGCCGGGCGACAGAGCGCGATCGGGATTCTGTACAACGTGCGCGAAGAAAATATTGCCTTCCTGGAGTTCTCCAAGCATTTTCGCAAGCACGGCTTGCCTGTGCCGGAAATTTACGCGGAAGATCTGGACCACGGCGCTTATCTCGAAGAAGACCTCGGCGACATCACGCTGTTCGAGTTTCTCTCGAAGCATCGGACGGGAGAAAGCATCGCCCCCGACGTGGTGGAAGCCTATCGCAAAGTTGTGGCCGTGTTGCCGCGTTTTCAGGTCGAAGCCGGACGCGATTTGAATTACAAGGTGTGCTATCCGCGGGGCAGCTTCGATCGCCAATCCATCTTCTGGGATCTGAATTATTTCAAGTATTACTTCCTCCGGCTCGCGGGTATTCCCTTCAACGAGCAGGAACTCGAAGATGACTTCGATAGCCTGACGAATTTTCTTTTAAGCGCGAACTGCGATTACTTTCTTTACCGCGACTTCCAATCGCGAAATATTATGCTCAAGGGCGGGCAGCCGTTTTTTCTGGATTATCAAGGCGGCCGCAAGGGCGCGCTCCAGTACGACATCGCTTCCCTTCTGTATGACGCCAAGGCTGATCTGCCCGCCGAACTTCGCCAGGAATTGCTTGACCTCTACATCGACAAGCTTGGGGGCTTCATTGAAGTAAGCCGGGAAGCGTTTCTGCATCATTACTATGCTTACGTCTACGTCCGGATTCTGCAGGCGTTGGGGGCTTATGGATTTCGCGGTTTCTACGAGCGCAGGGCTCACTTTCTGCAGAGCGTGCCTTACGCGCTGAAGAACCTGCGCTGGCTGCTGCATAACGTGAAGCTGCCGATCGCGCTGCCCACGCTGATGAAAGCCTTCAACAGCATGCTGGCCTCGGAGAAGCTGCAGGGCCTGGCCTCGCAAGCGGACAATCTGACAGTGCAGATCTGGAGCTTCTCGTTTCACCGCGGCGGGCTGAAGGATGAGAGCGGAAATGGCGGCGGCCACGTTTTCGATGGGCGCTGCTTACCGAATCCGGGCCGCGAGGAGCGCTTCAAGGCGCTCACGGGCAAGGACGCGCCGGTGATTGATTATCTCAATCAGCAAGAGAGCGTGCATCAGTTCCTGGCTAGCGTCCTGTCGCTGGTGGATGCCAGCGTGAGCAATTATCAGCAGCGCGGATTCAAGCACTTGATGGTGTCGTTTGGCTGTACCGGGGGGCAGCATCGAAGCGTTTATCTGGCGGAGCAGCTGGCGAAACGGTTGCGCGGCAGGAATGGGGTGGAGGTTGTGGTGAGGCATCGAGAGTTGGAAGAGAAGGATGCAATACGATAAGGATGCGAGCCAAGCGCGCCCTTCGGTCGCTCACGCTCTCTCAGGGCAGGCTCCGTGGATTCGCGCGGCTCGCCCAGATTCTCTCGGCAAGCTCGAGACAGGCTCTTCGCGGCGCGAAAAGCGCTTGCTCAGGATGACAATTCAATGAAGGCGATGATTCTGGCTGCGGGCCTGGGCACGCGCTTGCGACCGCTCACCGATGATCGTCCCAAGGCGCTGGTGGAAGTTGCCGGCCGCACGCTGCTCGAAATGACGCTTTCGCGCTTACGCACCTTCGACGTTCGCGAAGTGATCATCAATGTGCATCACTTTGCCGACATGGTCGTCGGTTATTTGAAGGCAAACGACAACTTCGGCATGCGCATTGAAGTCTCCCGTGAGGAGGTCTTGCTGGATACTGGCGGCGGGTTGAAGAAAGCGGCTCACTTTTTTCTCGACGACCCAAGTCGGCTGGACGAGCCCTTCATTCTGCACAATGTCGATGTCGTCAGCACGATTGATCTGGAGCGGATGCTGGGGTTTCATCGCGAACATGGGGCGCTGGCGACGCTGGCAGTGCAAGAGCGTGAGACGTCGCGATACTTGCTGTTCGATGAGGAGCTTCGACTGTGCGGGCGGCGAGCGGGACGCGATGGAACTCCCGAGTGGGTTCGAGGATGTAAGCCGGCGAAGGCGCTTGCCTTTTCAGGCGTGCATGTTATTTCGCCGCGCTTCTTGCCGATGATGACGGAAGATGGAGTGTTCTCAATTCTCGCGTCTTACTTACGGCTGGGTGCTGCGGGAGAGAATATTCTTGGATTCCGCGCCGATGAATATTATTGGCGCGACCTTGGGCGGCCGGAGAATGTCGCGCGGGTCGAGCAGGATTTGAAGAATGCGACGTCATCCTGAGCGGAGCCCGCTTTTCAGGCGGAGCTAAATATGCAGTGTCATCCTGAAGCCCGCGTTCTTTGCCGGCTGAGGGACCTGCGCACTCGCCGACAGCGCCGGCGCTGCGCGCGAGTTGAACAGGTCCTTCGTTGGGAGTCCCCTTTCGCCGGGGACTCCGCTGCCTCAGGATGACAAGAGCTGGGTGGCGACATGCGTTCAAATTGCCGCAGCCCGCTGATTTGGCTAGCTGGGAGAATTCGGACCTGCCAGGAAGCCGCCGTCGAGGACCAGGGATTGGCCGGTCATGAACGAGGCGCGGTCCGAGCACATCCACACGACGGCTTCGGCGACCTCCGTCGGCTTGCCAAAACGGCCGATGGGATGGAGTCCGATAGCGTAGGGCTTGACGTCCGGGCCACCGAAGATGCGATCGCCCATGGGGGTTTCGATCACGGCAGGACACACGGCGTTTACACGAATGCCCTTGCGTGCGGTTTCGAGCGCGGCGCATTTGGTCAGGCCGATCACGCCGTGTTTGCTCGCGCTGTACGTTGCGAACCCCGCGGAACCGATCAGGCCTGCGACGGACGCCATGTTGACGATGGCTCCGCCGCCGCCCTGCTTGAGCATCTGCTGAATTTCGTACTTCAGGCAAAGCCATGTGCCTTTGAGATTGATGCCGATGGTGCGGTCCCAGTCGGCTTCGGGTTGGATGACGATGGGGACAAGGTTGCCCTCGATGCCGGCATTGTTGAAGGCGATATCGACGCGGCCAAATTTCTCGACCGTTTTGCGAACCAGTGCTTGAACGTCCGCGGCGATGGCGACGTCGGTCTTCACAAACAGGCCATCGCTTCCGGCAGCACGGACCAGGTCGACGGTTTGATTTCCCTCCGCTTCACGCCGGCCGGCGACCACCACTTTGACTCCGGCCTGGGCGAAGAGTACAGCAGTATCGCGGCCAATGCCTGAAGTCCCGCCGGTCACAATCGCAACTTTGCCGCGCAATTCCGTCGTCATGAATTCTCCTCGAATCTAAACCGATCTGAGTACAGGTCAATGAGTATAACCGCTGAAGGCGGGGGGTGAATCGGGCGGCATTCGGGCGAAGAAGGCCTCCGCTTTGATCTATTTTTCTTCTTTCATGGCTTTGCAGACCAGAGTGGTGTGTCCGGTTTTTGAATCGATCACGGTTTTCGCGGGGACGCAACTGCAAGTCACGGTGTTGGCATTTTCCTGGGCGGTGATTACGCAGTGTTGGATGATTTCGGCGGTGGGCGGAGGAAGCTGGCTTCGGATGGGAGCCGGGGTTGGCGCGACCGTCTGCTTCCTGGCTGCGCAACCGGCCAAGAGCAGGCAAAGCAACAGTCCAGCTTTCTTCATGCTCTCTGTTTTCGCTCTGTCGCGCCCGCTTGTCGATGGCAATCTTGGTTACACGCCCCCGAAGCCGGCTCGCTCCAGCCAAATCGCGGCCATTCGAGTTCCAGAATGTTGCCGCGGCGAACAACCGTTTGCCCTAAGGGGGTTTGACAGGTCGCGGTCGCGCAGCTGACAATCGCCCCTCAAACTGTGTCTACCGTACTAATCCTCGGTCTGGTCGGCGGTCTGCTGATGTTGGCGTTTCTGGCGAACCGCGTCTTCCGCGTGACCCGCGTGCCGGACGTGCTGGTCTTGATGGCGTTGGGAATCGTGCTGGGCCCGGTGCTGGGTTTGGTGAACCCGGCTCATCTTTCCTCGACTACCAACGTGCTGGGCACACTGGCCATCATCCTCGTGCTGTTTGAGGGTGGGCTGGAACTGGACTTGCGCCGTACCTTCCGCCATTTTCCTGGCAGCCTGCTTTTGTCGGTGCTGGCCTACGGCTTCAGCATCACGCTGGTCGGATTGATTGTCCATAAGGGTTTGGGACTGCCCGTGACCACGGCGCTGGCGGTGGGAGCGGTGCTGGGTTGCACGAGCAGCACGGTGGTGCTGCCGGTTCTGCAACAACTGCAGGCGCGTGAGCCGGTGAAGGTTACGCTGATGCTGGAAGCTTCCTGGGGAGATGTGCTGGCGGTGCTGACGGTAGGCCTGTTGCTGGGCGTGGGGAGCCAGGGCGGTGCGGTGGCTCGGCACGTGCTGCAAGGCGTGCTCACGCAGGTGGGAGTGGCGGTTGTCTTTGCCACGGCGACGGGAATTCTGTGGTCGCGTCTGCTGCCCGTGCTGTCGGACGCCCGATTCTGGCAGGTAATGACATTCTCGATTGTGCTGGTGCTCTATGCAGGAACGGAGGCCCTGGGCGCGAGCGGGCTGATCGCGGTGCTGGGTTTCGGGTTGACGCTGGCGAACTTTCCGGGAATTGATCCGCGGTTCCGCGCCATGGAAGAGGAGTCGGTGTCGCTGCAGCCGCAGGAGTCGCTGCTGAGTTTTCACTCCGAACTGGCGTTTCTGGTGCGAACATTCTTTTTCGTGTTGATTGGAGCGATTGCTGACCTTAGAAGTTTTCGCGGCCACACCCTGCTGATGGCGGGAATGATGGGAGCGTTATTCGTGGCGCGCTGGCTGGCGTTGCAGGTGAGCCGGCTGGCGTTCCGCGACGTGGGAGCAAAAGAACGGGAACTGATGTTGTGGATTATGCCCCGTGGTCTGGTCACGGTTGTGCTGGCATTGCAAGTAGTGGCGGCGCGCAGCGAAGCCGGCTTTCTCTCAGCGCTGGCGTTTGCCGTCATCCTGGTAACCAACGTGATGATGGTGGTCGGGAGCTTGCGAGCCAGCCGTGATGCGGCCGCGAATTCGGCGCCTGCGGAAACGCCGACGGCAACTGGGCTGACGGAGGCTCAACCCGGCGAGGCGGCGGTTGTTCCGGCGGCGGCCGCGGCTAGGTCCAAGCGATGGATATTGGACGCCACGATGCTTGTTCTACTGGGGCTGAGCGCCTGCATCTTGTGGTACGGCAACCAGCCCCCCGAGCAGCGTCCGCGGAGCTTGCAGCACTGGGTGCAATTGCATCTGCGCCGGCCGCGCTGATTCGGCGGCGAGGTATGATGCTGTTTTGGGCAGGGCGATGAATTCAGAGCTTGATCGCGAGTCTGCGCCTTCGGCGAGAAGCATTGCGGCTTCGGTGTGCGCGGCGCTCCTGCTCCTGCTAACTCTCGTTGCGCTTCCAGCCGCCCAGACGACGGACTCTGCGCAGGCCTCCAGGCCGGCGCTGGGACAGATTTCCGGGCGCGTTTGCCGCTCCGACACTGGCGAATCCATTCCCAAGTCGGAGGTTGAACTCTACCCTGCCGATCCCGACACGGCGAAAGCTGCAGGTGCCGAGCGCATCGTGCGCACCGGCCCCGACGGTACGTTTGTGTTTCCTGATCTTCCTGCGGGCACCTTTGGGATTTCGGTTTCGCGCAACGGATTTTCAGAACTGTCGCCGCATGATGAGCAAGGTCGATTCGTTACCCTCCGGCCCGGACAAAGAGTGAATGGTCTAACGCTGCGCCTTCACCCCACTGGAGTGATCGCCGGGCAAGTCACTGACGAAGACCGGGACGCAGTTCAGGGCGTTGCTGTCATGGCTCTGCGCATCAAGTTTCGGCCCGGAGGACGAAAACAGGTGTCCGCCGCCGGTCAGACCGTCACGGACGATCTGGGCAACTTTCGCGTGGCGAATCTTCCGCCCGGTTCTTACTACGTGAGCGCGGGAGGTTTGATCGAGCATCCGATGGGAGCAACGGGACTCAAGCAGAGTCCGATGGGCGGCATGCAGTATCGCAACACCTTTTATCCCGGAACGCCGGCGCTGGACGAAGCGCAGGTCGTGAAGGTCGGACCGGAGTCGACTACCAACGACATCCGATTCATCGTGCCGATCGAGGGAAACTACGCGATCACAGGCAAGGTGATCTCCGCAAAGGCGAGCCCGGCGCTCAAAGACGCGGAGGTCAGCTGTGAAAGGGTGGATGCCGCGGGGTACACATTCGGTCCCATTGGCGACAACGTGCGACTGGAGTCCGATCATTCGTTCAAGTGTTCGTCTCTTGCTCCGGGGGACTACATGCTCAAAGTGAAAACAACCGACGCGGGTGTCGAGCACGAACTGGGTTTTGCTTCGGTTCGCGTCGTGGATTCCAACGTAAACACCGACATTGAAATCGGCCGCGCGGCCGAAGTGCGCGGGAGTGTCGAAGGGCCGCCGGGTCTTTCGCTGGCCGGAAAACGCATTACCCTCGAAACCTTCTGGTCGGGCTTTCATCTTCTCCATGAAGCTCCGGGCATCGATGCTGGCGGACGATTCGTCATTACCAACATGCCGCCCGGTGAATTCACCTTTACGGTTTCAGATACCCAGGGAGAAGAATCTGCTTACGTGAAACAGGCGACCTGCGGCGGCCGGGACTATGCGTCCCGCGAGTTGACGTTGGCAGTTGGGAGCACGCTCGACTGCGATGTCACACTGGCCAGCGACACTGGCACGATTCAAGGAAAGGTGACGGACGGTGAGAAGCCGGCTCGCGGGCTGGTCGTCGTTTTGATCCCTGAATCGAGGGAGCTTCGCCGGATTCCGCGTTACACCCAGACAGCTCGGAGCGATGTTGCCGGTCAGTACAAAATCGCGGGCGTAATCCCTGGCGAATACATATTATTTGCCTTGTCACCGAGCGCAGACGACGCCTACTACGACATCGATTTTCCGGAGAGCCATGCCGGAATCGCCGAGCACGTCAAGGTCGACCCCGGCACAACCCAGGCGGTGAACCTGAAGTCCTCCAAAGCTGAGCAGTGAGCAGCAACTCCGCACGCAGCGCGGCGGCCTTTGCGAGTCAGCGTTACAAGTCAGCTTTACAAATCGGCTTTACAGGTCGCCCAGGCGCCCCAGATTGCGCAAGGTCAGGAGGACGGCCAGAGTGCCGATTGCGATAGACACGCAGGCGCTGGTGATCCATGCCGGGTATAACTGTTTGGGTGGCTTATCGACAAGCTACTAATTAAAATGCGATGAAGTTAGTTGTCGGGGAAGTCGAGTTAGCAAGGAGTAAGTCGATGAGTTAGAGATCACTTTTCCTCGCTACTGCCATCCTACGGCGATACAATTGGGCCAGTTATAATCCTCCCCCCGTTTAAAAAACTTCGCTATGGCCGGCTGGAGGACAAGCCATGAAAATTATCCGACTCGTAGTGTTCAATCTTCTCGCGTGTCTTACTTCTGCTGCCTGGGGGCAGGCTCCGGCTCCTCCGGCATCCGGTAGTGCTACCGATCGACCCGTCAGGCTCGATGTAGTGGTGACGGACAAATCCGGCAATGCAGTTTCCGGCTTACAGCAGTCGGATTTCACCGTTCTCGATGACAAGCAGCCACGGGCGATCCTCGCCTTTCGCGCGTTCGACGAAACCAACAAGGACCGGCTACAGGTAATTTTTCTTATCGATAACGTAAACGCCTCATACCGGGCGGTAGGCTATGCTCGGCAGCAGCTGGAAAAATTTCTTCGGCAGGGGGACGGCCCACTTCCCGTGCCGATGTCACTGCTCCTGTTTGCCAACAAAACCATTCGGGCCCAAGGGACGGTGACTCGCGACAGAAGCGCGTTATTGGATTGGCTGCATTCCGCCGACTCCGGCCTGCGCGATATGGGCAGATCGGGAGGATTCTACGGCGGTGCGGAGCAAATGCAGCTCTCCCTCGGCAATCTCGAAGATTTCGTGTCGTTTGAATCCAAGCAGTCGGGTAGAAAGCTGTTGATCTGGCTCAGTTCAGGATGGCCCCTGCTCTCAGGAATGTTTGCGGAATTGCCTCCGAAAGATCAAGAAATGCAGTTCCGTCGCGTTGTTAAGTTGTCCACCGAGATGCGAGAGGCTCGCATCACCCTTTACAGCGTCGATCCGCTGGGGATGGACGACGTGGGTGGACTTCAAACAGTTTATTACGAGAACTACCTCAAGGGTGTGGTCTCGGCGAACAAGGTAGATAACGGGAACCTCGGGCTGCAGGTGCTTGCCATTCAAAGCGGCGGGCAGGTGCTCAATAAAAGCAGCGACGTTGCCAGCTTGATTGCCAAATGCGTTGCAGACACGAAGGCGTATTACACTCTTTTCTTCGAGGCGGCCGACGCTGACCATCCGGATGAGTATCACGACCTTCAGGTCAAAATCGACAAACCCGGACTCACAGCACGCACGCGGACCGGATACTACGCGCAGCGGCGAGAAGCCGCGAAATAGCGGCTGAGTTTCAGTAGGCTCAACTGCCTCGAAGGTTTCTTAATACGGGCCGATGATGCCCGCGATAGCGCGGGCCGCGGGCGCCGCAGCTTCGGCATCTTTCGCCTCGTCTTCAGTTTTTTTCGCGTCGAGCACATCCAGATACTTCAGGCCGGAGCCGGTGTTGAAAAGCACAACCGTATCCTCGGCGCCGAAAAATCCACTGGCCAACAATTTCTGATAGGCAACCAGAGACGTTGCGCCTTCGGGCGCGGCGAAAATTCCTTCCACCTTCGCCCAGTGGCGCGTGGCATCGAGAATTTCGGCGTCGGTGGCAGTGAGGGCAAGGCCTCCACTTTTTTTCAGGATGTCGAGAATCAGGTAGTCACCATAAGGTTTCGGCACGCGCAGGCCGGCCGCCAATGTCGCCGCGTTCGGCCACATTTCTGCCTCCCTGCGGCCCTCATCCCATGCTTTAACAATGGGAGCGCATCCCGCAGATTGCACGCTGATCATGTTTGGACGTTCGGGACCGATGAAGCCCAGCTTTTCCATCTCATCGAAAGCCTTCCACATGCCCAGCAAACCGACTCCGCCGCCCGTGGGATAGATGATTCCATCCGGAAGCTTCCATCCAAGTTGCTCGGCAACTTCATAGCCCATGGTCTTCTTGCCTTCGACGCGGTAAGGCTCTTTGGTGGTGGAAACGTCGAACCATCCGTCTTTTTTCCAAGACTCGGTTTCTTTCAACTCGGCGACCTTGCGGGCGCAATCAGAGATGAGGCCATCGACCAGCGTGACCTTCGCGCCGTAGTAGTCGCATTCGACGCGGTTGGCCAGGGGAACATCTCTGGGCATGAAGATGTGAGCTTCGAGGGAGGCTGCGGCAGCGTAGGCGGCAAGGGCTCCGGCGGCATTTCCGGCGGAAGGGATGGCGAGCTTCTTCAGGCCGAAATGGCGGGCCATGGTAACGGCGGCGGAAAGTCCGCGAGCTTTGAACGAGCCCGTAGGATTCAGGCCTTCATCTTTAATAAAGGTGTTGGGATATTCGCGGCTGGGCAGCATGGGAGTGAAACCCTCGCCAAGCGAGACCGGCGCGGCTTCCGGCAGAACGGCATCGTAGCGCCACATGGTAGGCGCCAGCGGCAGCAGCGAGGCCTGCGAAAAACTTTTCTTGATGCTCGCCAAGTCGTAGCGCGCATACAAAATGCCGCCATCTTTCGGACAAACCGTTTGCGGACGGTCGGCGGGGTAATGCTCGCCGCAGCGCGTGCATTCCAGGTGAGTGGGGCGCGACACGCTGAAAGTTTATCAGGCGGGAGGTCGCTCTGGCATGGATGAAGCGGAGGCGCACGTCATCTCACGAATATTCGCCAGGTTACTCACTCCACGGCGCGGTGCGCACGAAGACGGTTGCGACGTCGTCGCTGTAGATCGCCTTCCAGCCGGCGGTTTCCTCAAGAATGTTAGCCAGGGCAGAATCCTTGGGCACAACCACACTGTGAGCTCGGGAATGATGAAGAAAATCTTCCCAGCCGGGCTCCAGCCGCACCATCTTCAAGTAAGACTTTAAAAATTCCTCGCCGTAGAAATCGTGGCGGTCATCGATCACCATGCGCACGCGCGGATAAAGCCGGTAAATTAAATATCCGCCCCAATCGTCGGGACTCACCAGCGGCCCCTTCACGTCTTTTTGCGTCAAGTAATCAACCGCCGCCACTGGGAATCGCTTCGCGTCAAAGTGGGCGTCCATCAACGGCTTCGCGCCCAGCTTCCCGCCATCCGCCGCGATCCAGCTTGTGAGCACAACCATCGCGATCGGCCAGAGATGGCCGCGCAAGCTGAAC
>JBEKWP010000084.1:0-16407 GCA_049512915.1 Candidatus Sulfotelmatobacter sp. | reverse complement strand
CATCGTTTTCAGGTTGGAGATATTGTGGTGAAACGTTTCACCATTCCGCACGACGCCGCCGATCCGGTGGGGTTCACGTTTCGGGTGGAGGGCGCGAAGGTGAGCGTGGCGACTGATCTGGGTTACCTTCCGGTTAACGTGCGCGATCACCTGCGCGGGTCTGACATTCTGGTGATGGAATCGAATCACGATGTGGAAATGCTGCGCGGTGGGTCTTATCCGTGGTCGGTGAAGCAGCGGGTAGCGAGCAACGTGGGGCACCTGTCGAATGAGAAACTCGCGGATTTCTTCATTAACGACTATGATAATAGTGCAGCTTTTGTCGTGCTGGCGCATCTCTCTGAGCAGAACAATCATCCGGAAATAGCGCGGCGAGAGGCCGAAAAGGCGCTGGCTGGGCGGGGTGGGTTGTTCCAGAACCGGCTTTTTCAGAACCAGGTGCTGGTGGCGATGCAGGGCGAGGTTTTGCCGCCGATTCAGATGTAGAGGGTTTGGTGGAGTTTGATAAGGAAGCGAGCCAAACGCGCGATTATTGCATCGCAAAGAGCGCGATGCTTCGCGCGGCTCGCCCGGATTCCTCACTGCGCAAAGAACGCTTGTTCGGAATGACAACGCAGTCACCTATGAGTCAGCAGTGCATTGATCCGATTGTCGGGAAGATTCTGGCGGGCTGGCGTTACGACATCTCCGGCCTGGCGCCGGAGATGGGGAGCGACTACGAAAGCCATTTTGCGCAATGCGAGCACTGCCGCGGACGGCAGCGCATGCACCGCACCATTGACGTCGGGCTGATCGCGCTGGCCTCGGTTTCGGGGGGAGTTTTTCTGCTGACCTTTGGCGTGATTCGCCACTTTGCTCCGCGGCATTCCTTCTGGCTGGAGATTGCGGCGCTGGCGGGATTTGCCTTGTCGGCGCTGATCTGGCTGGTGGTAGCTGTGGCAACGCCCGCGCCTGTGACCGTGCTGGATGCGGCCAAGCAGGGGGCGCGGCGGGTGCACGACCGGCTGCCGCAGGAGATTCGGGAGCGCCTGCCGGAAGAACTTCGAGTGAAGATTACCGGGACGTAATTTGTGAGCCAGCTTTTCCCACGCATCTGTTTGCCGCAGATCGCTTTCCCGCGGATCGTTGCCGTGGCGCTGTTGAGTGCAACTGTGGCGGCTGCCGCCGGAACGGTTTGCTTGTTGCCTGCCTCGACTGTGCCTTTTTCCAACGCCGGGTGTCATCATGGGCGAGCGCCAGCGAATCCGCACCCGGTTGACTATCGCTGCTGCTTGAGCCGCCATCCTTCAGCCATCACAACTAGTAGTTTCTCGCCTCGGCCTACCCTAAGAGTGCAGGAGGCGCTTGGCACGGATAGCGTTGCGGGAAGCAGCGACGCCGTTCCGGCCGCCGGCTTTACACCTTCCAGCAGTCCGCCTGTCTGCTTGATCCTCAGAATCTGATCCGCCAAAGTTTCTACGTTCCGCGCCGGCAGGTTTCGCTGCGGGCGTGTTGATCACACACGCTGTAGTTGGTTGGGAGGAGGAGGTTCGATGGTCAGACCTTTCTTGGGTTCATTGCTTGCCTGCTCGGTTGCAGTCGGGGCATTGGTGCGTGTGGCGTTGGGGCAGGACACATCCATGAGCGGGATGCAGATGGAGCATTCGACTGCGCAGATGCCTTCGCCGCACGACGGATCGGGAACGGCCTGGGAACCGGCTTCCGTGCCGCCGCACGAATGGATGCTGATGCGCGGAGGATGGGAAGTGATGGCGCATGGTGTGATCTTCGCCGACTACAACCAGCAAGGCGGCCCGCGCGGCGAGGGGAAGGCCGAGTCGGTAAATTGGGGGATGCTGATGGAGCAGCACCGGCTGGGCCGGGGAACGATTCTGTTGCGGCAGATGTTTTCCGCGGAATCGCTGACTTCGCCGCATCCGGGATTTCCGGAGCTGTTTCAGACAGGAGAGACTTATCACGGCGAGCCGCTGGTGGACCACCAGCATCCGCACAATGTGTTTGCGGAACTTGCGGCGCTGTACACGCTGCCGCTGTCGGAGAAAATCTCATGGGAGCTGTACGGAGGGCCGTCGGCGGAGCCGGCGCTGGGACCGGTCACCTACATTCACCGGACATCCGCTGCGGAACTGCCCCTGGCGCCGCTGGGGCATCACCTGCAGGACTCGACGCATACCAGCTTTGGGGTGGTGACGACCGGGTTGGTGATCGACCGGGTCAAGATCGAAGCCTCGGCCTTCAACGGACACGAGCCGAATGAAGAACGCTGGAGCATCCAGCCGGCTGCGCTCGATTCCTGGTCGGTGCGCGGCAGTGTCGCCCCTGATCGAAACTGGACGGCGCAATATAGCATTGGGCACCTCGACCATCCGGAAGCGCTGGAGACATGGAACCAGTGGCGGCAGACGGCTTCTGTGGAATACAACCGTCCGCTGGTACCGGGGAATTGGGCGACTTCGCTGGTGTGGGGACGGGTGCACGAGATCGGGACGGGAATCAATCTCAATGGTTACCTGGTGGAATCCACGCTGAATTTTCTGCACCGCGACTATGTGTTCACGCGAATGGAACTGGTGGACAAGAACGAATTGTTTCCGCCGGCGGAGCAACCAGCTTACCGCATCGGCGCCTATACTCTCGGCGGCACGCGCGATCTGGTGCAGAACCGTGCTTGCCAGCTGGGGTTGGGCGCGGATGTGACGATTTACTCGAAGCCTGCGGTGCTGGATGCGGCGTATGGCAATTATCCTGTGTCGTTCCAGGTCTTTTTGCGGGTGCGTCCGGGGCACGCGAGCGGCCACACTCGTTAGCCGGAGAAAAGCGCTATTGTCTAGACGGATTCTGGCCGAAAGATTCCCGATCAGTCCCTGCCAACTGGGAGAAAATGTGACCAATGAAGGGGGAGTAAGAACGCTGCAAGCGGTGCAGTGGACGATACTGGGCGGTGTTCTTTTATGTACGGAAAGAGACAAACGAGAATCAGAGAAGCGGTCCGCCTGGGCTTGACGGTTGCGAGCGTCCTGATTTCCGCACAGCTTATTTCTGCGCAGGACACTCCCATCGGGGACGTGGCGCGTCAGGCGCGTGCCGACAAATCTGGGGCGGCGCACGCCAAGAAGGTAGTCACGGATGAGGATCTGGGCCCGCACCTGGCCCCAGTCGCGGAGACGGACGATCCGGCGCAGGTAGTGAACAAAGCCCGGCGGGCCTGGATGGCCGCTACCCCTCCCACCTGCCGACACGAAGTCAGTAATACTAGCGGGCCCGGAGCGTCTGCCGAAAGCATAAGGGAAATTGCGGGACGCGATCGCATGCACCTCATAGTCACTCGGCGGGGTGGTGCGGATCCCGGGCGCATGGAACTCATCCTTATCGGCGACGACACGTACAGCCGCACCGGCGCTGGCCCCTGGAGGAAAAACCCGGCGGCAGGGACCCCTGGTGGAACATTGCAGTCGGACTGGATTCCGGAACCGCTGGCGGGCGAATATGCCAGCGGAGAACTCAAGCTGGTCCGCCGCGATGCCATCGCTGGCTCTCCCACTTTTCTGTACGAGACCAAGTTTCACCCGGGCGGCGTGGCATTCCGGGACAGGACAATCGACTTCTGGATTGGAGCCAACGATAATCTTCTCCGGAGGATTGAAATGCTGACCAAGGAAACCGCGCCAGGGATGGGGGGAATCGAAGACCGTGAGACCATCACCTGCTCCTATGGGGCGGTGCCTGAAATTAAACCCCCGATTTAATCCATTCGAAAAGCGGCAACCTAGATGAGATCCGGCGTGGACTTTAGCTATCATGTCGCTGAGGGAAGGTTATGTCCATCAATGGACCGGAAGAGTTGAGAGGGATGCGTGCGGCGGGCGCTGTGGTTTGCCTCATGCTGGAAGCGATGAAGAGCGCGGTGCGGCCGGGGATCACGACAGTGGAGCTGGATGAAGTGGGTGCGGGAGTGATGCGGCAGCATGGGGCGCGGTCGGCGCCGGCGTTGGTTTACGGTTTCCCTGGGGTGAACTGCATCAGCCTGAATGAAGAAGCGGTGCATGGAATTCCTGGCGGACGCGAGCTGCGAGAGGGCGACCTGGTCAAGCTGGATGTCACCGTCGAAAAAAATGGATTCATGGCCGACGCTGCGGTGACGGTTCCGGTTGGCGAGGTGACGGAGGAGTGCAATCGCCTGGTGGCATGCGCGGAGCGCGCCTTTGCCAAGGCCATGCTGGTGGCGCGCGCGGGATTTCGGGTTTGCGAGATTGGCCGAGTGATCGAGCGCGAGGTGAGGCGGAGCGGGTTCTCGGTGATTCGCGATCTGGGTGGACACGGCATTGGGCGCACGATTCATGAAGAACCTAGAGTGCCGAACTTTGCTGATCCGGAAGCGAATCAGGTTCTCACCGAGGGGCTGGTGATTACAGTTGAGCCGATCATTGCTGCGGGATCGGGGAGAGCGTTTGTGGCGCAGGATAAGTGGACGGTGGTCACCGCGGATCGCCGGCCGTCGGCGCATTACGAGCATACGCTGGTGATCACGAAAGGTGCGCCGATGCTGCTGACGGCCAACTGAAGCGGAGGACTGCTAAGCGACGTGAGGCGCCTCGGGGGCTAAAGCCCTCGGGCGGCGTGACCCTGATCGCAGCGCTTGAAGCGCTGCGCCACCCAAAACCCGACCATCCTCTGCGACTATCCTCTGCGAGTCCCCTCGTCCTCCACGCCTACGCCTTGATGTGGCAGCTGGCCAGGCCGCGCTTTTCCAGATACTGCTGATGGTAGTCCTCGGCGGGATAGAACGTCACTGCCGGGACGATCTGGGTGACGATTGGTTTGGAGTAGCGGTGCGCCTTTTCGAGTGCTTCCTTCGAGGCTTGCGCTGCGGCCTGCTGTTCCGGCGTGTGGTAGAAGATGGCGGAGCGGTATTGCGTGCCCCAGTCCGGGCCTTGGCGGTTGAGTTGCGTGGGATCGTGGTTCTCCCAGAAGACTTTCAGCAGGTCGGCGTAGCGAACCTGGGCGGGATCAAAATCTATTTCGACCGCTTCGGCGTGGCCGGTGCGGTCGGTGCAAACTTCTTTGTAGTTGGGATTGTCGGTGTTTCCGCCGGTGTAGCCTACGCGCGTTGACAGCACTCCGGGCATCTGCCGGAAGGTGGCTTCCACTCCCCAAAAACATCCAGCGGCGAATGTGGCTTTTTCCATTTTAAGATTGCTCCTTGTGGCGCTCCTATTAGATGACGAATTCGGTAGAAAGTCACGCGCTGTGGGTCGGGTGTGGCGGCGGGCAGTCGAGCTTCGCTCGACGGACCCTTCGTGGCTCAGGGCAGGGCGGCTGTCCCCACATTAATCCTCACATTAGGATTTTCGTCTGGCCAGACGTTACGAAAGTGCTCATGACCCTATCGGGTAATTGACGGGTATTAGAAATTCATTATAAAGTGCGGCAAGGTTGTCGCAGTCCGTGTCCCAGGAGAAGTCCTTTGGTTTTCACGTCCAGCCGCGTCCGGGGTGTGCAGAAAATTGCCATTTTTCTGCTACTGGCGCTGGCCGCTGCGCCGGCGGCGCTGGCCGTTTCGGGCTTCAGTGCTCCGCGACGTGTCGACTTCAGCCCGGGGGATCAATGGGAGCCCGCCCTGGCTACGGATGCCCACGGTCACATCTACATTCTTTTTCCGCAGTATGGCCCGGTGGCGCAATGTCCCGCGTGCACGGCGCCAACAATGGTCCTGCTGACCAGCAATGACAACGGCACATCCTGGGAAGCGCCGCGCTCGCTGCTGGCTTCGTCGTCCGGGCAATTCGATGCGCAGATCAAGGTTGACCCCAACGACGGCCAGACGCTTTATGCATCGTGGATGCAGGGCAGACACGTCATCATCGTGGCGCGGTCGCAAGATTTTGGCCGCTCCTGGTCGTTCGCCGTCGCCGAACAGTCTCCGGAAATCAGCATCGATAAGCCAGTGCTGGCGGTTCGCGGGTCGAATGTCTACGTGAGCTTTAACCACGATCAGACGCTCGAGATAGCCGCCTCGCATGATTACGCCCAGACTTTCACCGCCACCGTACTGAACCCCGGCGCTGAGCCGGGCTGGTCCCTGGCTGCGGGAGCTGTTGTGGATCCCGCCGGCAACGTCTATTTTTCGTGGACGGCTTACCCGCGAACGGATCTTCTCACTCGACCGGTCGAAGTATTTGTAAGCCGGTCTAGCGACAGCGGCCGGACCTGGAGCACAACGCCGATGGATATTTCGAGCGCGGCGCCGGGTTGCTCGTCCCAGTTCTGTTCGGGTGGCTTTCTTGGCTCCCAGATGGCTCTCACCTCCGATGATGCCGGGGTCATCTATGCCTTGTGGAACTCAGGCTCGGCCACCGGCGGACCGCAGCGCATCTACTTCTCCTCTTCCACGAACCAGGGGGAAAACTGGTCGGCAAAGGCTGACGTTACAAACGCCGCGGCTGGCGTGGAGCACTGCTTCCCGGCCATTAGCGCTGGCACTGCGGGCGATGTGCGCATCGCGTGGATGGACACGAGAGAAGTAGACGCGCAAAACCATCCCCTCTGGAATACCTTCTATCGGGCGTCTACCAACGGCGGAGCAACTTGGTCGCCGGAATCGCAACTTTCCGGCTCCGTGCGGGGATACGATTACATCCTGCCCAACGGCTTTCTCTTCCCCTTTGGCAACTTGTTTTCTATCGCCATCGACGGCCTCGGGAACACGCATGTGGTGTGGGGCGAGGGCCGGAATTATCAGTCTCCGGGGTCGATCTGGTACGTGCGCGGAAGGTAGCTAACCCCAGTTCTCAGTTCCCAGCAAAACCGGGGCCTTCATCCGACAACCCAAGAGCTGAACTATTCCAAAATCATTCCACCAGTCAGATCCGCCAGGCGGGTGATGTGGTGATCCTGGCACCAGCGCTGGAGTTCGTCCACTATCTTCTCGGTCGCACAGGGATCCCAATAGCTGGCGGTGCCGATCTGGACAGCGGTTGCACCTGCGAGCATAAATTCAACGACGTCGGCCGCGGTTGAAATCCCTCCCATGCCGATCACGGGAATGTTCACGGCGTGGGCAGCGTCGTAGACCATGCGCAGGGCGATAGGCTTGATGGCTGGGCCGGAGAGCCCGGCGGTGACGTTGGCGATGCGGGGCTTGCGTGTGTCGGGGTCGATGGCCATGGCGATAAAGGTATTGATCAGCGAGATGGCGTCGGCGCCGGCTTCCTGCGCGATGTGAGCCATCTGCGCGATGCTGGTCACGTTGGGAGAAAGTTTGACGATCAGAGGCCGGCGAGCCGCGCGTTTCGCCGTGGTCACTACTTCGTCGAGCGAGCGGGGATCGCTGCCGAACTGCAGGCCGCCCGAAGTGGTGTTGGGACAGGAGACGTTGAGTTCGTAGGCGGCGATGCCTTCGCCGTCGTTGAGGATTTCGATGGTTCGTTCGTAGTCCTCGCGGGTGTAGCCGAAGACGTTGGCCAACACAACGATGTTCTTGAGTTGGCGCAGCTTGGGCAGCTTTTCTTCGAGAAACGCGGCTGCGCCGATATTCTGCAGGCCGATGGCGTTGAGCATGCCGGCTGCGGTTTCCCAGAGGCGCGGCGGCGGGTTCCCGATCATGGGTTCGCGGGAAAGACCTTTGACGACGAATCCACCGAGTTTGTTGAGGTGGACGACATCCTCGAACTCGACGCCGTAACCGAAAGTGCCGCTGGCCGCGATGATGGGATTCTTGAGCTCGATGCCGGCGAAGGTAACGCTGAGATCCAGGGGAGACTTGCCGCCGTTTTCCACAGAGGAGGTCATTGCGGCGGCCTTTCGCTGGGAGATCCCGCAGGATTCTCTGCCTGATGCGGCGAGGCGAGAGCTTCGGTGAGCACGCGGCCTACGGCGTGGGTGGGAGCGTTGATGCCGAGCAGCGACGCCAAAGTTGCGGCCAGATCGACTGGTTCGGCGTGAGTGCGATACGTTCCCGGGCGGAAGGGCAGTCCATAGAAAGCTAGCGGCACGTGCGTGTCGTAGGTGTAGGGCGATGCGTGGTCCGTGCCCTTGGACGCGCCGACCGTATAGATTTCTGGAACTCCCAGTACATACCATCCGCCTTCGGGCGAATAGCTATGGAGGAACTTTCTGCCGAGAGCGGTATCGGGGGCTTCGCCTGCCGCCAGTTGCGACTTCGTGAAGTAATCGCGGAGGCCGGCTTGCTTCATGGCTTCGCCGACGGCGGTTTCTGCGTCGTGTTCCTTAACGTGAACGTTGGCGAAGGCATCTTGATCTACCCAGGCGTCCGGGTAATCGAGCTTTATGTAGGAAGCGGCGTGGGAGAACTTTGCCGATAGTGCGCTGTTAATCTGGGCTTCGAGTTTATGAGCGTCCAGATTGGCGGCGGGAATGCGGAGGTTTTTCGCGGCATCGGGTAAGGCGGAGACGCCGTGGTCGGCGGAAAGTGCGATCCAGAGGTCTGCCAGGCCGACTTGATGGCCCAGGAAGTTGAAGAAGTCGGCGAGTTCACGATCGAGCGCGAGGGCCATGGCGGCCATCTCCGGGGAGTCAGGGCCGACCTGGTGGCCGAGAATGTCGTTGGGAGAAAGACTGATAGCCAGCAGATCGGTGGCCTTCCCAGCGCCGAGGCTTTCGTAGACGACCAACTCTTTGGCGAATTCCAGTTCGTACTCGTTGGCGAAGGGCGTGGAGCCGACGACCTCGTAGAAAGCCGCGTCGGAGCCGTCTTTACTTTTGCGATGCGCGGTTGAGCGAAGTACATCTCCGTTCGCGTTCTTCCAATCGCGATCCCAATACTTTGGGGTGCGATTGGCGTTGAAGTCCTGCGCCCACTTTGGCAACTCAGGGCGATAGTAGGTGGAGGTAATCCAGGCGCCGCTTTTGGGATTGATCCAGTAGGCAGCATCGGCCGCGAAGCCGCCGGGCAGGACGGCTGCACGGTCTTTCAAAGAAACGCTGAAAACTCGCGCCTTGCCCTGGGTCGCTAGTTTGAGTTCGTCACCCAAGGTGTCGGCTAGCAGGTTGTGGGGCGACGCGCCGGGTTTTTCTTTATCATCTTTAGCTTGATCCGTCTTAGCTTGATCGGGCTTAGCTTGATCGGGCACGAGGCCGACGAGTTTGGTGTCATCATCCTCGACCGAGGTGACCATTTTCTTTTTCTTCGGATCCCACCACTCGTTCGCCACAATGCCGTGTCCATTGCTGTAGGCTCCAGTGAACAGCGTGGCGTGGCCGGGAGCAGTGCGGGTGTTGGCATAGTCGTAGTTGCAGTCGGTGAAGTTGGCGCCGTGGTCGAGGAGCAGGCGGAACCCTCCTTCGCCGAACTGAGTGCGGTAGCGCTCCAGATAATCGCCGCGGAACTGGTCGATGATGATCACGACGACGAGTTTGGGATGGGCGTTGTAGGCGGAAGCGGAGGCTGAAGGAATGCGAGTAAGGATGAGAACGATTACGGCTAACGGCAGAAGACGACGGGACGCGGTAATGGCGCGGGCGGAGAATCTCATCGCGAAGGTAGTTTACACAGGTGGGGGGTCGGGCGAAAGCTTGAGACGCCTGTCCCCACATGAACCCTCTTCTCACCCGCGTGCATTCTCCGCCCGGCTTCCGGTAAAGTAGTTAGTCCCCATGCTTGATCTGAGCTTTGTTCGCGAGAATCTGTCCCGGGTGGAGGAGATGCTGCGCCAGCGCGGCGCCGATCCCGCTGTCGTGCTCAGGGATTTCCGCGACGTTGACACACAGCGCCGCAAGGCCATCACGGAAGCTGAGACCATGAAGGCGCGGCGGAATAAGGCCTCGGAGGCCATTAACACACTCAAGAAGAGCGGCCAGGACGCTACTGCAGCGATTGCCGAGACCAAAGACCTGCGTGAGCAGATTCAGGCGCGGGAGAAGACTGCTTCCGACCTTGATGGCCGCTTGCGGGACATTCTTGCCGGAATTCCCAACATGCCGGATGCGAGCGTCCCCATCGGTCACAGCGCCGACCAGAATGTAGAGGTTCGCCGCTGGGGCGCGCCGCCCACATTCGACTTCGCTCCGAAACCTCATTGGGAACTTGGTGAACAGCTCGGCGTGCTGGATTTGGAACGCGCGGTCAAGCTCACGGGCGCGCGCTTTGCCGTTTACTGGGATCTGGGAGCGAAACTTGAGCGCGCTCTGGCGAACTTCATGCTCGATCTGCACACGCGCGAGCATGGATATACAGAGGTTTTGCCGCCGTACCTGGTTAATTCGGAATCGATGTACGGTACGGGGCAGTTGCCCAAGTTTGCCGCGGATCTTTTTCGCGTGCCGCACGGGGAAAAGGATCTGTGGCTGATTCCGACGGCCGAGGTGCCGGTTACGAATCTTTATCGCGACGAAGTTCTCGACGCCGCGCGATTGCCGATTTCACTCACCGCGTACACCCCGTGCTTCCGCAGCGAGGCGGGGTCCTACGGCAAAGACGTGCGTGGAATCATCCGTCAGCATCAGTTTCAGAAGGTGGAACTGGTGAAGTTCACCGGGCCGGAGAATTCGTATGAAGAGCATGAGAAGCTTACGCGGAATGCTGAGACTATCCTGCAAAAGCTGGGTCTGCATTATCGCGTAGTGACTTTGTGCACGGGAGACATGGGCCCATCTTCGGCGAAGACTTATGATATTGAAGTCTGGCTGCCGGGGCAGCAATTGTTTCGCGAGATTTCGTCGTGCTCGAATTTTGAGGCGTACCAGGCGCGGCGGGCGAATATCCGCTATCGTCCGGAAGGCAAGAACAAGACCGAGTTTGTGCACACGCTGAACGGAAGCGGGCTGGCCGTGGGCCGGACCTGGGTGGCGATAGTCGAGAATTATCAGCAGGCTGACGGGAGCGTGGTGATTCCCGAAGTGTTGCGGCCTTACATTGGAGCGGAGAGGATTACGAAGAAAAGCTTCTAGCGGACGGCAGGATAAGGAAGCGAGCCAAACGCGCGTTTGAGCGTCGCAAAGAACGCGACGCGTCGCGCGGCTCGCCCAGATCCCTCGCGGCGCGAAAAACGCTTGCTCGGGATGACAAGCGCATTGCCAAGAAAGGACACTGTCACTAAACTTGCAAAGTGTGGACATCAGCACGACCGCGACGGGCGCGCCTTCCCTTCCGATGAAGGGCGTCTGGCCTACAATTCGCAGCTACATCTTTTGGCAGCATGAGCGGGGCACGCTGCACTACGACATCATGGTCACGCTGATTCTCATCTTTGTCTTCTTCTCGCCCCGGGTCATCAACTTCAACGATAAACCCGCGCTGCGCAGCCCGCATGCCAGCGATGTGGTGGTCACGGCCGACGCGCAGGGAGGGCTGCTCTACCAGATTTCCGGGGCCGCGATTACTCCAGGGGACGATCAGTCAGTGCGGGATCAGTTGCTGCACATTATCGAACCAATATCGGGCGAGGTCACGATCGTGAAATATGAAGGCATTCCCGATGGCAAGGGTCAGGTGCAAGCCTACCGTGTTTTGGTGAAGCGAAAACCGTGAGACGGAATCCAGTGAGGAATAATCCGCGATCAACATCTCGTTAACCGGCCATGATGACCTGCCTCCACATTTTGTTCCTTTCCCTGAGTATTGTTTTGCAGCAGCAGGAAGCGCCGTCTCTCGATAGCGTGCTCAAGAAAATGGACGCCGCCGCCGCCAGCTTCCAGGCCACGCAAGCCGATTTTGTCTGGGAACAGTATCAGCGCGTGGTGGACGAAACCGACACGCAGGCGGGCACGGTCTACTACCGCAGGGTGGGAAAAGAAATCGAAATGATGGCCGACATTAAGCAGCCTGACCCCAAGTCCGTGCTCTACAAAGATGGCAAGCTCGAGGTTTACCAGCCGAAGATTGACCAGGTCATGGAATATCCGGCCGGAGCTAACCGGGGAGAGATTGAGAGCTATCTGGTACTCGGGTTCGGTGGGAGCGGCGAGGACTTGATAAAATCCTTCGACGTAAGCTACCTGGGCGAGGAAACCGTCGACGGGATCGCAACCGCGAAGCTGCAACTCATCCCCAAGAGCGAGAAGTTTCGCAATAACATTTCAAAAATTCTGCTCTGGATCGACTTAAGCCGCGGCATCTCGGTGCAGCAGCAGTTCTTCCAGGGCCAGGGCGACTATCGCCTGGCGAAGTATTCTGCGGTGCAGATGAAAGCCAAGATCGGCAACGACGTGTTTCAATTGAAGACCACAAAGAAGACGCAGTTCGTCTCGCCCCGCGGGTAAGTAACTGAATCTAAAGCACAAGAATGTGTGCTAAAAAGGGAACGCAGGGCGCTATACTGCCTAGGAGTTCCTTTCGACTTCATCCAGGTTGAGTCTATTCATGGCCAAGGTTTTTACGATCCCTGTTCCACCCAATTTTGGCAGCAAACGACGAGAGCGCACGTCCGACCCTCGGTACGTCGATGGACAACGTGTGCTGGTGGAAGCCATGAAATATCTGGCCCAGAGCGATCCGGTGTCAAACCGTCCGGCCATTGAACTCATCTCCGAGCACGTGCGCACCCGCTTCCGCATGAGCGATTCGCCGCTGGCGTAAAGCGATCCGCGTCAACTTGCGGCGCCAAAGCAAAGACCTTGGCGCTCTAGAAGAGGATCTTCAAAGCAAACTGGATGATACGGGGGCCTCGATAATACGGCGAAGTCGAGGGTGAACTATCGGTAGAGACCTGGCCGAACTGGCCGGCACCGCCAACTGATCCGGCGCCTGAAGTCGGTCCGTAGAACTGCACATGGTTAAATGCGTTGAAAAAGTTGGATTGGAACTGCAGCGATTTGCTCTCCGTGAACTTGAAGTTCTTCATGATCGAGATATCCCAATCGTTGATTCCCGGTCCCCGCAGCACGTTCCTTCCCATATTGCCGTAAGTAAACAGCGGCACTCCACCCTGAACCAGGCCGATGCCCGGAACAAAGGGTTGGCCTACCGGCGGCCCTACGGAACAGACCAGGTTCATCGGATTGAAGAAGAAATGTCCTGTTACCGTTGGGTTCCCCGAGGCATCGACCCCGTTCGCCGTGACGCAGCTGTAGTGCAGTGGATCGTAGCCAGGGAGGCTCGGGTTTGTAGTATTCGCGGGGAGTTCAAAGGTCCGTTGCTGCCGGGGGTTCTTGAAGATCTGTACGGGGCCAACGACGTCAGGACGGTCCAGTCCTTCGTTGGATTCGCTTGCTCCGTTGCTGGAGAACAGGGTGAACGGGTTCCCCGATTGAAACGACGTGATCGACGAGACCACCCATCCGCCAATGATGTTCTTCTTGAATCCGCTGCTCTTATCCCCGAGGGGAATTTGCCAGATCGGACTCAGCACCAGGCGCTGGCGCGCATCGAAATCCGCGAGGCCGCGGTCGAATGCCGGGTCGGTCGGATTGGTGTAGGTGGAGGACCGTGCCCGGAAGCCGGAGGTCACGTCAATCGTCTTCGCCAACGTATAAGCGACCCTGAAGCCCAAACCGTGGTTCATTCTACGATCGACGGTGACCTGCATCTCGTTACTCGATGAGCTGCCACTGCTTACATCGGTAATAATCTGCGTGGCCCCTTGCGGGACAAAATTTGCGTCGCAATTGGCAAGCGGGCGCGCACAATCGGGGGAGATGTAACTCGTTGGATTCGCGCCTGCCGCTACCGCCGCCTGGTATTGTGCCATCAAATTATTGGGATTGCTGCCAGTGATTTCCGGATAATTCAGGTTGGTGCTGGCGATGGCCTTCCGGCTCAGACTGCCGACATAAACTGCTTCGACCACCGTGTCCTTACTAAGCTGGTATTGGAACCCGTAGTTGAAGTTCTCCGCGTAAGGAGTCCGGAATTGAGGAGTGACCACAAATGCAAAAGGAATGGCAGGAGTAAAAAATTGTCCCAGATGCCCGCCGGCGATGAAGGGATACGGATCAGAGTACCCCGTGGATGCAGTCTGAAATGGATCCGCCGAGTAAGAGCCGTTGACCGGAACAAGACATCCGCCCGCATCGATTGCAACCGTGGTGAAGCAGGGATAGTTATTCGCCACGTATCCGAAGGGAGCCTGTCCTCCGAACTGCAGATTCAGCGCCCCGTCTTCGATGTCATAGAAAATCCCGAAGCCACCACGCATTACCAGCTTGGCGTTGCCCAACATATCCCAGGAGAAGCCGAATCGCGGCGCAAAGTTGTTTTTGTCCGTATAGATCAATCCCCGATTCGGCGTTCCCGGATCGCCGGCATACAGGAAGTCAGGCGGAGAGCCTGGATACAGGGTCGATTGCTGGCCCGGGAACCAGCCCTGAATCTCGTTGTGCGGATCTACCTGCGGCGAGTTGTATTCGTACCTCACACCAAAGTCCAGACTCAAGTTTTTGGTAATTTTCAACGCGTCTTGTCCAAAGAAATCCAACTGGTGGGTTCTAATGCCATAGATGGCTCTCGAAAACTGGTAGTAGTTGTCGGTGAAGCCGCCAACAAAATCAGCTAAGGCGCTGCCGGTATTCGTGTAGTAGCTTCCGAAGTCAAATGATCCGTTGTTGTAAAAGTCGTAGTGGAAGTTTTCTTGTATCCAACGGATATCTGCTCCAAACTTCAGAGCGTGGCGTCCCTTGGTCCAGGAAAAAGTATCCTGGTACTGGAAAGTTGCGTCGTGAATCTTGGTCGGGCCTTGCGGGGAAGGACCGAGATTGAATGCTCCTCCGACCGAAATGGCTGGCGGCGCGGCACCTGCCGGATCGTCCGGGTAGACCGTCAGGAATCCGAGCGCCGACGGCGGAGTCCGATCCGTGGGCACGGCATCAAACGTTGCCACCCGGTTGGTAGAGAATCGCAACTCGTTCAGCTTGGTGGGAGAAATGGCACGGGTCCAGCTGATCGATCCGGTTTGATAACGCTGGGCATTGGTAAAGCCCGACCCCACCGGCACGTCTCCTCCCGTGGAAGCACCTTTCACGACCTCGAACGGAAAATCCTGGGGCTGGTCGTCGAGAACGTAAAATGCCGACAACGTATCTTTGCTCGATATGTTGTAGTCGTAGCGGAAAATAAACTGGTCTTCGGAAAGGCTGGCGACCGGGTCTTCCACAAAACCGTTGGTGCCACTATTCGGCATGGGCAGATATTTGTTGATGTAATTCTGCATCACTGAATCGACCGGGACCTGGTTATTCGGGAAGGTGCTGACGCCGGTTGTTGGGTCGATCGGGCTCGCGCCAGTCGGGTCAGTGAGCGGGAACCCCAGATCGCTGAAATCGCCGGTCCGCTCCTGCGCAGTCAAAACCGTCAGAATCCCAGGATTTTGCCCTTCTCGCCGCCGTGCGCCTTGATAAGACGCGAAGAAAAACATCTTATCTTTCTTGATCGGCATGCCGATCGTTCCGCCGAAAATGTTGTATTTGAAGACAGGAACTTCTTGCAGGAAATAATCGGAGGCATCCAGAGCGGTGTTTCGAAAATAATCGAACACATCTCCGTGAATGGAATTCGTGCCGGACTTTATTACCTGATTGACGATTCCGCCTGATGTTCGCCCATACTCGGCTTCGTAATTATTGGTCAAAATCTTGAATTCGGCGACCGAGTCGGGGTTTGGGTCCACGACCATATTGTTGCCCAGGAAGTCGTTGTTATCAGAACCGTCGATCAGGAACGTTTCAGACTCGGAGCGCTGGCCGCTCACGGAAAATGGATTGCCCGAGCCGTCATCCTGGTCCGGGGCGAAAACACCAGCCTGCAGCAGGCCCAACTGCATCGTGTCGCGCGCGGCCAGCGGCAGATCTTCAATTCGTTGCGTGGTTTCTGCTTTGCCCAGAGTCGCGCTGACCGTATCGACCTGAGTCACATCACCTGTTACTTCGACTATCTGGCTGGTCTTCCCAATTTGCAGTGCCACGTCCAGGCGTGCGTTCTGGTTGATCTCGAGCGTGATGCCCTTGCGGACGTAGGTTTCAAAGCCCGGTTGTTCAACCGTCAGCGAATAAGCCCCAATGGGAACGAGATTGAATACATAATTGCCATCTTTGCCGCTGGTGGTAGTGCGTTCCACGTTGGTCTGGGAATTCTTCAGCGAGACCTTCGCGCCCACCACCACGGCGCTGCTCGCGTCTTTGACGGAGCCTGCGAACACGGCGGTCGCCTGCTGGGCAAGAGCAAGTTCTCCGCTAAGAACGGCGATCACCAGAGCAAGGGCGAGACTCGCCGAGACAGGCGAGAGCAGGCGAATGAATGATTTGCCGGTTGAGCCGTTTAATCGCGAAAACTTAGGAATGCAAACCGCTCGCCGAGTGACATGCGAAATACGGCCCGTAATCTCAGTCGTATTCATGGGTGGACTCCTTGGAGATAAGGCTTCACTCAAGACCTCTTGTGACCCGGGATCATGAACGGAATTGAGCCCTAGGACGTATTGGGACGTTATTGTGCAACTGCCGGGCCACAATGTTCAAGCT
>JBEKWP010000083.1:0-23055 GCA_049512915.1 Candidatus Sulfotelmatobacter sp. | reverse complement strand
TGGAGCCCACCAGGGGATCACCGCCTAAAGAGCAGGAGACTCAAGAGCCAACAAATCGCCAAAATGGCTAGAGCCCGAAAAATGTGCGGCCAAGGTCCTTTTTCTGCGCGGGCTTTCCCATCCTTGATCTCTTTGATCTTTTTGGCAAGAAGGATGTTTCCGACTGCAAAACACGCGCCAGAGGCGATAAGAAACATCCGTAGCGGCGTGCTTCCGGGAAGCGTATACCTGGCTACGACGATACCAGCAAGCATCCCAAGCTCGATAAATATAATTGTTGATTTTTTCAATGGAAAGCCACAAAGACCGTTAACAAGAGCTGCAGCGCCGCCTTCACGGGATTCAGGATAGCTGGTGGTTCGACTATCGTCTAGGTAGTTGCTATTAACGGGCGGTTTCACTCGGAACCAACGGATGATCGCTCTCCTTCTCCCGCATCGCCCGACTCCCAAGCCGGCCGCCTCGTTACGTTGGTGATCTACTCCAGATTACGAGGGTGAGTAGAGTTGAAGGTATGACACTTTCGTCGATGGTAGTTTCGCGTGACTGGCAGGAAGTCAGTGTTCTCGAATGTATTCTTGGCGGCTTGCACATGGATGTGGCCGTCGAAACCGAACCGCAACGAGCTCTCTCGCGGCTCACAAACTCGAAAGTCGATGCGCTGATCGTCGACTGCGACCTGAACGGCACCGGCCAGTTCTTTCGCGAGCTGCAACAGGAAGCTCCGCGCGCCAGCACCGTACCGCTGGTGATCATGGGCCGCCGTCAGGGAAAGCACGACATGGAGGGAACCGGCGCCATGTTCGCTTTCGACAAGCCGATTTCCGTAGAGCAGGCAGTGCGCACGCTCTCCGCCGCGCGCAACATGATTCTTGACGGACGCCTGCGCTATCACCGCGCCGGCCTTGAAGTGCCTGTCACTCTCAGTGGCCGCCGCCGCACGCGGGGCGCGGCGCAGCTTATCAATCTAAGCCAGGGAGGACTGCAGGTTCGCGTCGAAGAGGGATTCGATGCCAGCGAAGCGTCCGGCGTAGCTTTCGCGTTGCCCGGAACCAAGAGCGCTGTGAAAGCCGAGATAGAGGTAGCCTGGTCTGACGATCGCGGAAATGTCGGCATCCGCTTCGTGAAGATGCCCGCCGAGATGAAGCACACCCTGCGGCTCTGGCTGGCGCAGCAGTATTTCGCGAACTAGAGGCAGGTCTCAGGTCTCAGCCGCAAAGGTTTTGAAAGGGCCCGCCTTCAGGCGCGCCGAAAACTGTGACAAGCGGAGCCGTGGGCTTTAGCCCCTGAGGGAACTCAGCGGAAGCGGCTCGTGCCTTCGGTTGGTTCTTCGTTTTGCAGCCTGGACGCCGCTCGCGCCAGCCTCGCGCCCAGACTCGATCCTCCAAACACCGCAAACACAGCCCAATACGCCGCGATGATGAAAGCGGCCGCTGCCGAGAACGTTCCCAGAGTCACGGGCAAAGGCGGAAGTTCGTGAGCGATCGAGAGGAAGATCAGAGCGAACAGGAGCAATCCTGCGATCACAACCAGACTATCCACGAGCCAAGCGAGCGTGCGTCCCGACAGCGGCTGGGAAAGCCAGCTTTGCGGATACGGATCATCGGCCACATCGCTAAGGTCTTCTTCATCGTAATGTAGCAGGACAGGCGCCTCGTCCCGTCTGGCTAAGGCTGCCTGCAGCCGGATTACCGGCCGCGGTCGAGGCGACAGAGTCAGCCCGTCGTCCTCCTCCAGGGCATTCTCGTCAACAACATCGTCCTCACCAAGAATCGACACCACTGAAGCCCCGAAGATCGAAGCTCCGGAGATCGAGCGGGAATGACCCGCGTCGCGGGCCACTGCATCCAGAAGGTTCGAAAAGATCCATTCGTTGATCTGATGCCCGGTCCGCGCTGGCAACTCAACAAAGCGGATGCCGCACTGTCCCGAGGAACCGGTCCAGCAAACCTGACCGGAGGTTTCGACGCGCACGCGCGGAAATCTCAAGTCAAAGTGCAATCGGACGCGCTGTTGCGAATGCAGCGGGGCAACCGCCTGCACAGCGACACCTTCATGGTTGAGATTGCGGATGATTCCGCCGTTGGTCTCATCGAGGGTAACGTAGGTTAAGCTGCGCAGTTCATGCCGGTAGTGGGTGCGTGTCTGGCGCGGGGGGATGGAGACTGCCTGCATATTCTCCGCCAATAAACGACGAACGAAGACCAATCGCTCGGACGGGGCCCATTTCCTCCGATTCTAGTTTCCGCTCCACGCAAGCTGGCAGTGACTGGGTTGGTTCGGGAACGCTGGTTCGGGAACGCTGGTTCCGGAACGCTGGTACAGGAAATCCGCGCGGGGAAACACCCTTACCAAAGGCCATGGTCCGGCGGGCAGGCCCGTATGATTGCATATAGGGCAAAACCCGGTTAACTTACTGTTAAACCCGGCAAAAAACCGGAGCCGGGCTGACCAACCCGCGGAGGCGGGATGGAGTCGAAATAGCTACGCCAAGTAGACAATTGACAAGGGCTCGGCGGGGTGCTCACACTCAAACTAAGCGATTCGACCAGCCGGTCACGGAATGGCAACAACTCCCACCAAACCCGAAATCGAAGTCGGCGACGGCCCGGCCGACGCGTCCGTGCCGGCGTGGCCCCTGGAGCGGAGTGCGTCCGCGCCCAGAGAGGACGTTTTTTCTCCGACTCGGGCTCGCGGATTGCGCCCGTCGGGAGGCGACGCGCTGCAGGCGCTTCTGGCCTTCTCGGCGCTGCATCAGCAGGTGCGTCACCGGCGCGCGCTGGCCTCGAAGCAAAAAGGATTTGAAACGATCCCGCCTCCGGCGGAGTTCGAGGCTTCAGAGCAGTTCGTCCTGGACGAAGTGCTGCAACTGGTTGCGGAACGAGCCATCGCCATCACCGGAGCGGATGGGCTCGGCATCGCTCTGGCAGAGAATAATGAAATTGTTCTGCGCGCTTCGGCCGGCACGATCAAGCCTGATGTTGGACAGCGCATCCAGCGCGACTCGGCTTTCTCGGGAGCCTGTTTCCGCACCGCACAGATCATCCGCTGCGACGACACTGAGACCGACGATCGCGTAAATCTCTACACCTGCCGGCAACTGGGCGCGCGGTCCATGGTTGCCGTGCCGCTGTGTGGCCGGCGGCGCGTGATCGGATTGCTCGAAGCATTTTCGGCTGAACCATTCGGATTCAACGACAGCGACGTCGGCAGCCTGGAACTCCTGGCGGAGCTGATTCTCGGCGCTCTCAAACCTGAGGACGAAGACCGCTTCGCCGAATCGGCCGAGGCAGCGGAAGCAGCATTGGTTGCGTCCGCGATTTCCGCCCAAGCGCTGTTGCAGCAAGAAAAAGTTTCCGCAGCGGAGGTCGCAGAAGCAAAGCCCGTCGAACCGAAAGTCGCCGCGCCTGCTGCGCCCGCGTCGCAAGTCACCGATAAACCCTTGCTCGCGTCCGCAGATGCGGCAGAGACAATCTCCGTGCCAGTGCCTGAGCCTGCGTCAGTGCCTGCTCCGGTAGTTGAGCTTGGGATCGAACCGGAGCGCGTTGCCGATGATGCGATTGCCCCTCAGATCGTCCACGAAATCGGATCTTCGTCCACTCGTCATCCAGCGCTGGTGTTAGTGCTGGTGATGATCTCATCACTGCTGGTCGGGGGCATTTGGTGGAAGGTGAAGAATGCGCAGCTCGGGGATGTAGTAGTGAAACCTGAACCGAAGATCACGAAACCGGCGACAGTGGCGAAGCAACCGGCCACTTCGCAGACGGCATCATCGGCGAATCCATCATCCGGCACCGGCCCGGATGGACAAACAAACTCCGCGGCCGCGGCGGATGAGGATTCAACCACGGAACCGAGCGGAAACGTCACGCCACAGGAACTGGCCAAGCTGCCTCGCATCACCGGCATTCGTCATTGGTCTTCGGCAGATTCCAGCACGGTGGTGCTCGACCTGGAAGACCAGGTGCAATACGAAGCGCATCGCCTGACCGGTCCCGATCGCATTTATTTCGATTTGCACGATACCGCGCTCGGTCCGGAGTTTGCCGGAAAGACCATCGAGATCGGCGACGCGCTGCTGGCGCGGGTTCGCGTGGCCCAGCCGGTAGCCGGCTTGACCCGCGTGGTGCTCGAAACCAGGGGCGACTCCAACTATTCCGTCAGCCTTGAACCGAATCCCTATCGCCTGATCGTGCAGGTGCGAAAGCTCGGCGCGGACACCAAGGCTCAGGTAAATCTCTTTCCGGGCGCAGGGGCGGAAAAGAAGTTAGCGATGGTTATACCTCCGCCTACGCGTGAAGATTTTCAACTGCGCGCGCGCGTACCTAAGATGCGCATCGTGGTCGATGCGGGCCACGGCGGCTGGGATTTGGGAACCGTCGGCCGCCAGGGCTTGCTGGAAAAAGACCTGGTGCTCGAAATCGCCCAGCGACTGGGCAAGCTGCTCGAGAGCCGCCTGGGCGCAGAGGTAATTCTTACCCGGATCGACGACAATTACATTCCGCTCGATGAACGCGCTGGCATCGCCAATCAGGCGCAGGCCGATCTGTTTATTTCCGTTCACGCCAACTATAGCGACTTGCCTTCGGCGCGCGGCGTGGAAACTTATTACACCAACTTGTTTGTCTCCCCCAACGCAAAAGACCTGGAGACTCGCCAAGGCACTCCCGGCAATAAGAATCCTGTGACCGAATCGCTCTCGCCGGTGGAACTGCACGACAAGATCGAACAGTCCCGCCGTCTTGCGGCCAGCGTGCAACGCTCGCTTTACGGGACTTTGGCAGCGCAAAATCCCGGGCTGCGCGACCGCGGTGTAAAAGAAGCGTCTTACGTGGTTCTAACGGAGACCGCGATGCCGGGAATTCTGGCCGAAGTTTCCTTCGTCAGCAGTCCAGCAGTCCCACGGACGAGCAAAAGCTGCGCAGCGATGGATACCGCGAGCAGATTGCCGAGGCGCTGTACCGGGGCATTGCGCGCTATGCGGCTGCTTCGCGGGGAGTGAAGGTCGCCAGCGTCACCAAATAGTACCCAGTCCCTCGTACCGGGTAGGGTGAACCGAGTGGCGAACCCTACTGGAACGGATTTACGATCTGCAGTCCGTCAATCTCACGCGCATCTTGCATGTCTTCCGAAAAGACTAAGCTGCACCCAGCCTGCTTCGCCGCCCGCAGGACCAACGCGTCCCAGAAAGAAAACCCATGGAGGCGGTGCAGGTCGATGGCGGCGAGAATGTCCGCGACCTCAGGAGCGGCCACGTCAAACTCGGCCAGCAGTTCAACCTTGCGGCGCGCGATGCTTGGGTCAAGGCGCAGTTTCTTCGTGACTGTGACGAAATATTCCTGGAGCACCTGCAACGAGACAACTCCGGTCCTCGCTCGCCTGTGCTCGGCCACCAGATCGAGGGCACGTCGTTGCTTTGCTGGTGACGCCTTATCATCCGCGTAGATCAGGATGTTCGTATCGAAGAAGCTACGAACGCTCATGAATCTCATCCCGATTGAAGCGCCAGCCGCGCGAATGGCCTCGCCCTGAAAGTCGCCTGAACTCCTCAATGCTGCGCTCAGGATCGTCTCCGCCGGCCAACGTTTGCAGGTAGTCGCGAATCAGTTGATTAAGACTCTTCCCGAGAGCCTCGGCTTTCCTTCGGGCGCGAGCAACGAGTTGCTCATCGATGGAAAGAGTCACATTCATGACCACAGTATAAGTGGGCACGTATTATGTGTCAACTTCGAGCTAAAAACACGGGCCGGTCATTCTTTTCCACATCTGGAATGTGACATCTGACCTTGCGCCCACAACCTGAATCGCGCAATCATGGTCGAGGCGGTGACGGTCGAGAGAGACCGAACCGCCCGCTCCAAACCCTTTGTTCTCTATATTTTGATATCTAAGTTCTTTAAAACTAAGATTTTGCGAGATACGTTATCGCAGAACCCGCGCTGGACAAGGATTTCAGAGCTGCCGGGCGAAAAAAATTTGATCTGAGATCTGGACGGTTCGGCAGAGCTGCCGATCTCGGCGACTCCAATCGGAAGATTTATTTAAGAGACAAATCCACAGGCGGGCACGAAAGTCAAAATCCCCAGCCACTCGGTGCAGTGATTGCCAAACGGATGCTTCGACTGCTTCGCTCAGCATGACAATCAGTTAGTTTGCGGGCACGCCGCCGTATTTTTGCAGCGCCAGGCTGTGGCCTTCGCCGGGGAAGATCAGCAGGGCGTTCGGAATTCCTAGCGAATACAGCGCGTGCTCGAGCAGATAATCTTCGAGCACGGCTACGCGGATGTCGTCGGCGCCGGCTACCACGTGCGTGGGCGTGCGGACTTTGTCGATTTGGAAGAGGGCGGCTTCATCGTGATAGCGCTGCTGGGCTTCCCACGGACGTCCGCCAAGGAAATAGGCGTCGTCGATGGTGGTGTCGTCGTTGCCCCAGTTGGCAACATGCTCCACTGCGCCCGCGCCCGTAACCGCGGCTTTGAAGCGTGTGGTTTGCGTGATCAGCCAGTTGGTCATGTATCCGCCGTAGCTGTAGCCGCCGACGGCTAGATGATCGGGATCGGCGATGCCGTCTTTCACCAGAGCGTCAACGCCTTCGAGAATATCTTTGCCGGGACGCGAAACGATTACGGGAACGATTTGTTCGAGGAACTTGTCGCCGTATCCAGACGACCCGCGGTAGTTGGGCTCGAATACCAGCCAGCCGTTGCTGGCGGCGAGCGCTCCCCACTTGTACCAGTCAGCTTCGAAGTAATCGCCGTCGGCTTCTGCGGGACCGCCGTGGATGAAGGTGAACAGGGGCAGATGCTTGGCTTCGAATTTGCCTGGAGGATAGATCAGCATGCCTTCGATGGCGGTGCCGTCATCGGCCTTCCAGCGATAGGGCTTGCCTTGGGGAAGCTCACGCTCGATAAAGAGTTTGTTGAAAGAAGTGATGGGACGCGCCTCGGCGAGTTTGTCGGCGCTTTCCGCGATGTAGACTTCAGTCGGCTTCTGCAGTGACGAATACACGAAGGCGACGCGCGGAGAGTGAGTGGTTGTGGAGATGGTTTCGTACGTGCCTGCCGACCCGTTGAGTTTGTGTAAAGAATGGGTGGGCTGGCTGACAGAGTAGATGGCAGCCTCGGTTCCGATGCGAGCGGAGGCTAGCACACTGTCAGCCGCTACCGCGTAATGCTCGACTGGGCCGATGAAATCTTTGCTCCACTGTTCGACGGCGGCGGCTTCGCTGTCGGGCTTTTCGCTGTCAACCCAGTAGAGATGCGGTTGGAGGTCACGGTAGGGACCGGTTGGGTCATTTTCGCTGGTGAAGAAAATGTGGCGATTGTCGTTGGCCCAGCGCAGGCTGCCTTCCAGGGCCTGGTTGTGGGTTAGTTGGCGTGGTTGTGAGGTGGCCGGTTTGTTTTCGCTGGCGGCAGACGCGGGCGAGGGCGCCCGCGCCACATCTATGACTAAGATTTCTACGTCTTCGGGCTTCTCCGCGCGCTGATTGATAGAGTTGGTGACGAAGGCCAGCTTGCTGCCGTCGGGTGAGGTGATCAGGTTTTCGACACGCAACGGAGAGGTTGCAATCGGGGTCGCGCCGGGGTTGAGGTCGGGTTCCTTCTCGGTGTCGGGTTCTTCTTTCGTGCCTTTGGCGGCGGTGTGGGCAAGAGCAGTTGCTACGTCGAGAGCGAAGATGGTGTCGCCGCGTTCGGCGGTGCGATATTGCACGACATCTTTCCATTGCTTCTTGTAATCGTCTTTTTGGGTTTTGGTCCACGGGTTGCGGGTGGCGAAATAGATTGTGTGCGAATCGGCAGACCAGGAGAACGTGTGGACTTCTTCGTCCCCTTGAGTCAGCGGAATTGCTTCGCCTCCGGCGGGAGAGATGACGTAGAGCTGGCTTACCTCTTTGTCGCCGTCTTTGTCACTGTCGTCGTCGTCGGAATCCTTGTCGGAAGAGGTTTTGCGGTCGGAGAGGAAGGCGATCCAGCGGCCGTCGGGGGACCACTTGGGCTCGGAGTCGTGACCGGATTGGGTTAATTGGATCAGCGCGGGTGCGTTCGGCGATGCGCCTTTCGCGGCGTCGCGGTAGAGCCAGAGATCGTTGCGGAAGATCTTCTGGTCCCAGTCGGCGCGCTCGGTGGCGATCACGACGGAATTGCCGTCGGGAGAGATGGCTACGCTGTTGTAGCTTACCGAGTTGAAGAATTCGTCGAGAGTCAGCTTGGGCTTGCCCTGGGCAAAAGCTAACGAGGTAAACGCAAGAAGCGCAGCCAACCGCAAAATATGTTTTGAGATGTTCATAAGCAATGGTGGGAAGTAGGTTTATACATCGGCAGGTTTGCAATTGGCAACCTTCGAGTTGGATCGAGTTTGACTCGGAGTCAGGCATCCTTAGAGCCGTGACGGTTTCCAAATTCTTAAACACAGGGGACGCGGAGTCACACAGGGGAAAATCTTGAGGGCTTGCGATTACTGGACGGGCTCGAGGTTCTTCAGCGCTTCGTCGAGAGGCTGGCCGGGATGGGAAGCGGTTTGCACTACGCGCCAGCCGTCATCGTAACGGCGAAAGCCGACGGTGGAACGGTAGCGGGCATCGCGGGAATAGAAGACCGCGCCGACTTCGTTCAGGGGAATCCAGTGCCAGGTAAATTCGATGTCGGCGAGGTTGTCTTGCCGGGCGATGCCGGTGATGGCCAGCAGTTCGCGGCGCGCTGCGGGGATGATGATGAATTGGCTCTCCACATCACCGGGAGCGATCAGACTTTGAAACGTATCGACGCCGGAGGGCGTGAGCGTGACATCCCAGCACGGCGGCGGGGCTAGAGCTGGCGGGCATGGGACGTTGGTGGCGGAGATCCAGCCATGATGCTGGAGCGCGAGGTAGTCGGGAGAGAGGTAATCCTTGTTGGCGACTACGCCGAGACGGAGTTGAAATTGCTGCTGGATGCGGAAAGTGTCGGAGGTCGCGATCAGGTCGGCGGCTAGGCGGCGGGTTAGGAAGTCGCGGGGGGAGCAGGAGGTGAGCAGGATCGCGAATGCGATCACGAGAGCGGCGATGGGCGGCTTCCGCATTTACGAGAAGGAATCTCAGGTGGTGCTGTGGGCACTTAGCGCGTGTTGATAGGCGGGAGATCCTTCGCTCCGCCTGAAGAACGGCTGCGCTCAGGATGACGCCGAAGGAATTATAGCCGACCGAGTTTGGAGGAGTGACGCCGAGCTACCGACTTTCGATGGTCAACAAAGGCGAGCCCTTGCGTGGCAGGAAGGGTCGGGAGGTGATTTGGCCTTCGAAGCGGGCGGACCAGCGGCCGGGGATTGCCGCGGTGCAGTTGGGGCAGTGGCCGTCGGGGGTTAGGCGATAGTCTTTGATCAGGTAGCCGTAGCGCTTGATTAGAGTTTGATTGCAGTTTGGGCAGCGCGTGTCTTCCCATTCGCCGACCATGCCGGGGAGATTGCCGGCGTAGATGTAGCGGAGGCCCGACTGGCGGCCGATTTTGATGGCGCGCAAGAGGTCTGCGGAGTTGGTGTCGCGGGGGCTGGTCATTTTGTAATCGCCGTGGAAGGCGGTTACGTGCCAGGGAATGTCTGGGGAGATTCCTGCGAGGAATTCGGTTAGGCGGCGTAGTTCGTCGGCATCGTCGTTGAAGCCGGGGATTAGAAGCGTGACGATCTCGAGCCAGAGTCCTGACTCGTGGATGCGGCGGATGCTGTCGAGGATGGGAGCGATGCGGCCGCCGAGTTCGTGGTAGTGGCGATCGTCAAAGCTTTTGAGATCGACTTTGTAGAGATCGAGCCAGGGGCGCAGGTATTCGAGAACCTGCGGAGTGGCGTTGCCGTTCGAGACGAAACCGGTGATCAGTCCGGCGGCTTTGGCTTGTTTGAACACGGCTACCGCCCATTCGCTGGTGATCAGCGGCTCGTTGTAGGTGCTGACCAAAATCTTCGTGCCTTGGCTGATGGCGTCGCGCACCAGAAGTTCAGGCGAGGCTTCGAGCGGAGGCGAGACGGCGGTGGGATCGCGCAGAGCTTGCGACGTTACCCAGTTCTGACAATAGGCACAGTGCAGATCGCAGCCGAGCATGCCGAAGCTGTAGGCGAGCGCTCCGGGATGGGCGTGGAAGAATGGTTTCTTTTCGACCGGGTCGCACTGGGTTCCGGCGGTGTATCCCCAGGGAACGTAGAGAGTGCCGCCGCGGTTGAAGCGGACTTTGCAGACTCCGGGCTGGCCTTCGGGAACGGGACAGCAGTGTCCGCAGGCGAAGCAGCGCACGCGGTTGTTGTCGAGTCTCTCGACGAGGGCGGGGTCGGCTTCGCGGACTTGCTGGTCGAGGAGGGTGCGGAGAGTGGGCACGGCTGTTTCTATTCTAACGCTGCAGCGGGCGCGGGGCTTCTAGCTTCTAGCTGCTAGCTTTGCGCCTGTCTGGGAGCATGATGATCTCTATTATTTGGGCCCGTGATTGTGCTAGCAATTTCATGGGTCCTTCGCGTGGCGCTTTCGGCGTCGCTGGAGCACGCTGGGCTCAGGATGACACGGTTTGTTCGGGATGACGAGGGAGTGAGGTAATACTTAGCGGCCGGGGGCGGGTTTGGCGGTTGGTTCGTGTTGCTCGTACCAGATTTCGGCTTTTTGTTCGATGGCTACCGCCTGGGCATGCGTCATGCGGGAAGCCAGGATCTCTGCAAACGTTTTGCTGTTCTGGTCACCGGCAGCGCGCGCCAGAACGGTCCAGAAGTAGGCTTGGGTGAGACTTGCGGGGACGCCGCGGCCTCCCCAGTAGCGAGTGCCGAGCGTGGCTTGAGCTTTCACGTTTCCATTCTCGGCTGCTTTGAGGAACCAGTCGGCGGCTTCCTTATCATCCTGCTTCACGCCATCGCCCGAGGCGTAACGCGTGCCCAAGGTATATTGGGCCGCCGGTTCTCCTTTGTCGGCGAACTGGCGGAGTTGGTCGAGGGTTGCGGTTTCGATGGCCGGGGTTGGGGGAATCACGGTGGCTTGGGGCGCCTGGGTCGAAGCCAGGACTGTTTGTACGCCGTTTTGTCCACGGCTCTGGAGTTTTTCCTGGATCCATGGGGCGAGGGTGTAGCCGAGCACCAGAAAAATGATGGCAGCGACGACGACGAGGAAGTAGAGATGGGCGCGAGGCAGGCGAATGCCGCCGACTTCGTCGGCATTCGCCGGAGCATCTTCGTCTGCACCATCTTTTCTTGCGCTGACCGGTTCGGGCTCGCCAGCGAACAGAATGCTGCCGGACGGCGCGGAAGATTTTGGAGAAACGGGATCCGGAGCAGGTTGGTGAACGCGCATAGTGCGATTGACTGCGGCAACAATTGTCTCTGCGAAACGCTGCAGCACCGCGCTGTCGTTCTCACCAAAGGCGATGGGTTGCGCGGAAAAAACTTCGAGCAGGCCGACCACCCGTTCGCCGAGGCGAATGGGAGCGGCCAGCATGGAGCGAATGCCGAGGGCGCGGCAACTCTGAGGGTCCACGCGCTCGTCGGTTTCGGTATCATCGCAGCGCAATATTCTTCCGGTGCGCACGCACTCGCCGGAAAAACCCGAACCCACCTGCAAGGTTGCGCCCACCGGCGGAGCGCTGGGGCCGGCGCTGGCCCGGCAGATCATGGTGCCGGGATCTTTGGCGGCAAGGGCGATCGCCGCGCCGGAAGCCCGAAGCAGGGACTGGGACCGGGAAGCGACCAGGGAAAGGACCGCTTCGAGATCGGAACCCTGGGACTCCGCTTCGCGCTGCACAGCGGAGGCGGCGGTAAGCGTGTCGGTATAGTTTGGCCGGGGCAGCTCGGAAGGTGAGACAGAGGATGGCAGCGCGCCGGAAGACGCGGCGTTGGCAGCCGCGGCCATGGCATTCAGGAACAGCCACTCCTGCAGGCGGTGCAGGGCGGAGTTGCCCAGAGTTGGCAGGCTGAGACCGACGCGGCCGGCATCGTCCGACCATACAACCCGGGCGGAGGTGTAAATCGGTCCTCGGGCCTCGGCGAGATCCAGAGACAACTCCAGCTGCTGGCCGGTTTTCAGTGGCGTTGCGCACTGCAGAGCCACGCCGACCTCGCTGATATCGAGGACTTCGTAGAGATCGATCATTCCACTGTTGGAGCCGCCGCTGTTGGAAGCGCCGCCGAAACTTGCGTAGGCTGGCGCATGCACTTTCTGACGAACGCGACGACGGCGGTTAATGGAAACAGGTAGAGATGCCTCGGCGATGGCCGACATAGGGACCTCGCGATCCGAGTCTTGCTGGTACATATTAACCCGATATTGTGGAAAAGTAGCAGGAGAAATCGGAAGGTAAGCCGGGCAGGGAACGCCAAAACTTAAGACTCTAGGCCGAACGACGCAGAATCTGGGCCTGATGCAGGCTGGAGATGCGGGAAATGGCGGCAACCATCATGCTGGAAAGGAGTTGCATGGTGGCAACGTCGCGCTCGTTGAAGGCGCTGGGAGAGGACGACAGCACTTCGAACACCCCCAAGGTGCGGCGGTAATAGCGCAGCGGGGAGACCAGGATGGAGCGCACGCCTAAACGGCGGCAACTGGCGAGGTCGACGCGCGGGTTGCGTTCGGCGTCGTGGCAGAGCATAACTTCGCCGGTGCGGACGGCTTCCGCGGAGATGCCGGCATCGGTTTGCAGGCGGACACCGAGGTCGGGAGCGGTGCGGCCGGCGCGGGCGCGGCAGACAATTTCGTCGCCGGCACGCAGAGCGATAGCGGCGCCGGTAGCGCCGGTGAGATGTTGAGCACGTTCTGTGATGGCGCTGATGGCGGGCTCAAGATCGAGTTCAGCGGCGTGAATGTCGGCTTCTTGTCCGAGGTGTTCGCCCGCATGGACGGCGCGAAAGCCGGAAACGGGGTGGGCTGCATTGGCGACGCGAAGCTGGCTGCGAAGCGCCGTCGAGGGCACGCGAGCGTGATGATCCGCAACGTTCGAGAGTTCGTCGTTCAAGAAATGCGGATCGGGGACGGTGCGGAGCAGATCGCGGACCAGGCTGTCGAGTTCGGAATCGGTGATGAGGTGAGCGGTCTGCTGATGGCGAAGGGATCCGCCGAGAACGCGGGAAAGGCTGAGCAGCGAGGGGTTTCCGCAGGCCAGGCAATAGGGACGGTGATTGGTGGTGATCAGTTCACACTGGACGCAAAACGTAGCTGACTGAAGAGGAACGAAATGAACGTCCTTGAAAGCGGTGCCATAAATCGTCTTGCGAAACATGATTGCCTTTCCCGCTGGAGCTGAGAGAGATCCGAAACTAAAAAGATCCGAAACTAAGAGACATCAAGGTAAACAGGGATGGACCGGTTAGGCAGTAGCGGTGGTGGTTCCTCATGTGGAAAAGTCCTAATTTACGAGCTGCTCTGACTGTTGGGTAGTGGTGCAGTTTGGCTTACGCGCTCGGCCGGTTAAGCGGGAGATCCTTCGCTCCGCCTGAAAAACGGCTCCGCTCAGGATGACAATCGTCGGGTAAGAGTCAAACTGTACTACTACCGACTGTTGATCGACAGCACGTGCTGGGTTAGAATCACAGAAGCTTCGAACCAGTTTCGAAATCCCTGGAGGGAACCATGCAGTGGACAACGCCTAGCTTTGAAGAAGTTTGCTTGAATTGCGAAATCAATTCTTACGCCAGCGCAAAACTGTAAGCGTCAGCCTCGACTAGCGCATGCTCAAGGCTGAACTACGCGCGCTCAGCGCGTGGGCTTTTTTCTTTACCGCCTCGTCTTTCGACAACTCTAGCCAGCCTGGGCAGCGATAAATCCCTGATCATCTTGACCTGGAAGCGGAATCACCTGGACCGCGTGCGGCAGGGTGCGGTCGAGCGCGTCGGCGAGAGCGACGGGGAAGGCCGACGTCAGAAGATTGATATCGACCTGAAGATCGCGTTGGGAGGAAAGCCGATGAACCATCATCACGCCGCGGCGGCGGTTGGATGAATTCATCAGATCGAGCGACAGAGTCCAAACCGCAACACCCTCGAGGGATCGCGACGCCCGGGTCTTACCCCAATGAAAAGATGCTTCCCCGCGCTGAGCCTGCGCGCCTGGCTCCGCAGTGGCGACAGGATGGGATTCCCCGGGGAAGAGCTTGAATTTCACGTCAAGCCCGTCGAAATCGTTTGAGCTGAAGGCAGCCTCGAGGATGCGCCGAATCTGTTCGTAGTCGCGAGCCGCTTTGAGTTCTTCGGTGGCCCGACGGATGGAAAGGTTGTTGATGAAGATCTGGCGTTGCTCAAAAGTGCGCTGGGCGACGCGGCCGAGTTCGCCCAACTCGAGATAGCCCAGGCGCTGGACGCCGATCCAGATGCCGATTCCGAGCACGGCGAGGACCAGGCCGAGCGAACTGCCGGTTGGCCAAAGCAGAAACAGGCTGAGGAGCGCGAACACGGCAGAGACACCATAGAGAACAATTACGACTTGGCGATGAGTGAGGCCGTGCTGCAGCAGCTTGTGGTGGATATGTTCACGATCGGCGGTAAATACAGGGCGGCCGCTGATCAAGCGACGGAGAATGGACAGCGATGTCTCGAGAATTGGCAGGCCGAAGGAAACTACGGGGATGGCGACGGCAACAATGGTCGGGGCTTTTTGAGCACCGGCCAGAGCCAGCGCGCTCAGCAGGAAGCCGATGAAGAGACTGCCGGAATCTCCGAGGAAGATGGTTGCTGGATTGAAGTTGTAGCGCAGGAAGCCCAGGATCGCGCCGGCCAGCGCGATGGTCATCACGGTGACGAGGGAGTATCCGTTCAGCAGCGTGACTACGAACGCCACCAGTGTGGAGAACAAGGCGGAACCGGCTGCCAGGCCGTCCAGTCCATCGATCAGGTTGAAAGCGTTGGTGATGGCGAGGACCCACAGAATTGTGACAGGCAAGCCCACGAACCAGGGGAGCTGGCGCTCGCCGAAAAGCACCGGGACATTCAGAATGCGAAGGCCGCCCATGAACAACATGGTGGCGGCCAGAGATTGCACCGCGAACTTGGTGTAGGGGCCGACGCTATAAAGGTCGTCATAGAGGCCGAGGAGAAAAACGAGGGAAGCGGGCACCAGGATGGTCAGAAGAGTCTTCCCGGACAACGCGGAATGCAGGCGCGGAACATAAGAGGCCAGGAGAGCAGCCACCGACATGCTGAGCGCAAAGGAAAGAAAGATGGCCACTCCACCGAGACGAGGCAGAGGGTGGGCATGCAGATGCCTCTCCTGAGACGGAATCGCCACCCAGCCGCGCCGGGATGCGAAGTCCCGCACGTAGCGAGTGAGGACAAACGATGACAGCAGCGACAGGAAGAAAATCGCAAAGAAAACGATGGTCAACGATCGGCCTCCGCCCCAGCAAATACGAACGTCGGCGCACTGCATCCTCATCCGACAGAGCAGTATGGCAGCAGCACGATGCTGGCTGGTAGTGAGTTACCGGGTTCGTTCCGTAACTTTCTGCGTATGAGGATTCTTTGAAATCTAGCAGCCGGAGCGCTGTGTTTCAATTCCCCTTTGTGAGAAAGCTGTGGAAAACGCAACTCAGTGAGGTACCTCTGCGACTCGGCACGATCGGCGCGGGTTGGGCTGTGCTAAACTTTTGAGCGATCCTTCTTTCAACGATTCTTTGCGCCCGAGGCTTGCAATGGAGTTCTGCAGAATCGGTTTTGCCCGCAGCCGCGGGTTGCTTGCGGTTTTTGTTCTCGTTGTTTTGCTTTGGGGAGCGGAGTTGACGGCCTGGGCGCAGCAGGACGCCGCATCAACACCGGCGGAGAGCGCAGCACCGGCAGTGCCCGTCCCTCAAACCCCGGCTGCAAGCGGAAAGAACACTGACTCCGAGAAGGCAGCTCCGAGCGCATCTGCGGCGAGCCCGGCGCTCACTGCCAATGACAATACGTCACAGCTGAAGCTGGGTTCCGGCGATTTGCTTGAGGTCAGCGTTTATAACGTGCCGGAGTTGACCACCAAAACGCGCATTGGTAATGCAGGCGATGTGTATCTTCCGCTGATCGACTACGCGCACGTGGGCGGCCTCACAGTGGAAGAAGCTCAAGCATTGATCCAGAAACGGCTGGAGGACGGGGGTTTTGTCCACAATGCCCACGTTACCATCTTCGTCGACGAGTCGGCTTCCCAGGGAGTAACGATCCTCGGCGAAGTCGCCAAGCCCGGCCTGTACCCGGCCCTGGGAGACCGCAGACTCTACGATATGATCTCGGTGGCCGGAGGGTTCACGTCGGCGGCAGCACGGAAGATAAGCGTCATTCGACAGAACACGAAGAGCGGATCGATCACCCTGAACCTGCCCAGAAATCTGGCGGACGATTTGCAGGATAACATTGAGATCCTGCCGGGTGACACGATTACGGTGCCGAAAGCGCCGATCATCTACGTGGTGGGGGATGTGGGGCGCCCCGCGGGATTCCTGGTGGATAACGGCACCTTGACGGTGCTGGAGGCCCTGGCGCTCGCCGGGGGAACGAATCACACCGCGAAGCTGGGGGGAGTGCGAATTATTCACAAAGGGCCGGCCGGAATGACGGAGACGCGGGTTCCGCTGAAGAAAATGCTCGAAGCCAAGGCTCCGGACATCACCATGCAGGCCGATGACATTCTTTTTGTGCCGCTCAGCGGAGCGCGAGTGGCGGCGAGCGCTGGGTTTAACGCGGCTGTAGCCGCGGGATCAGGATTAGCGATCCTTGCCGTACATCCCTAGGTGCATTCTGAAGAGCGAGACATCCGCGCAGACGGCTCATGCAGCAACTTCGGTCCTGCTGCGCTCCGGCAAGTTCAATAAGTGTTCGAGTACGTGAATGTATCTTTCCGCGGTCTGCTGGCGGGAAAACTTGCGTACGACGTATTCCCTTCCGTTCTTTCCCAGAGTGCGAGCGGCTTCTCGATTCGTTGCCAGATAGCGAATGGCATCCGCTAGGGCGTCTGAATTTTCAGGTTCGATGACGAGCCCGCCGCGGGCTTCTTCGAGAATCGCGCGAGCCTGCCCGTCTACACCGAGAATCACGGGGCGCGCGCACGACATGAACTCCAGCATCTTGGTAGGAATCACTGTCTTGAAGAGGTCGGTTTTTTTGAGCAGAACCAGGCAAACGTCTGACGCACAGATGTAGGCGGGGATTTTTTCGCGGGGCTGCTGATCGACGAATCGCAGATTGTTCAGGCCGCGGTCTCGCGCCAGCGCTGCGATGCGTTCTTTCTCGGCGCCTTCACCCAGCATCAGAAAAATAATCTCAGGATTTGTGTCGCGCAACTGAGAAGCGGTGGTGATAATTGTTTCCAGCCCATGTGCCATTCCCATGGTGCCGATGTAGGAGACGACAAACTTTCCGTCTGAGGCCAATTCCTTTCTCAGGACGGCGGCTTTTCCGGAAGATGGCTCGGGAGCAAATAGCTGGGTCTCAACCCCGTTCTCGATCACTGAAATCTTTTCCCGAGGCACGCGCCAGTGTTTCACCAGATAGTCTTCAAAGGCGGGCGTGACCACGACGATTCGATCCGCATGGCGATACAGGAAGCCCGCGATCCTGGCTAACGACCGGTGCAGCAACGAATTGGCTTCGCCCATGCCAACCGCGGCCAGCGACTCCGGCCAGAGATCGCGCACTTCGAACACAAAGGGGACGCGCTTCGAACGAGCCAGCCACCAACCGGAAAGGCCGACCAGCAACTGCGGCGAGGTCGCGATCACGACGTCAGGCCGCGTGAGGAACAGGCCTGTGCTCGCCGCCGATGCGCAGAACGAACTGTAGTTCAACATTCTCTCGTACGCTCTTCGATTGGGAAAAGGAAGCAGCCATGTGCGCACGACATTTACGCCGTCGATTTGCTCGTGCGCGACCAATTGCCGGAGCTTGCTGCGATACTCGGTCGGCACGACGCCGGTCGGATGATTGGGAAACCCGGTGAGAACCGACACATCATGCCCTGCCGCAGCCCAGTGCCGCGACAATTCGGCCGCGCGCGCGGCCGGCGCGCCCATCTCCGGTGGAAAGTATTGCGAGACGTAAAGAATCTTCATTGGTTCTCAATACTGATCAAACCTAGTAGTAACAGAGCTTGAATGCGCTTTTGTAGCACAGGGCGCGAGTTCGTTTGCTTGGGCTGCGGCTGTAGCTTTCCCAGCGACCGGCGACGCGGGCAAATTTGTCTTCGCCGGTCAAGCGGTGCATCACGCGCAACTGCACAATGTGCAATTGATGATAAAAGGGGCTGGCCACCATGGGCAGGCGCGTGCCCGATTGTTCGTAGAGGGACCAGAATCCCAGATCGTAGCGATCCAGATTGCGTGTCAAGGTGCGCACCGCCCGGGCAAAGAGGTCTTGTGCAGAATGGTCGCGGGTCGCAAGAAAATAATCGTACACGCCCCAGGCTGCCCAGATGAAGCCATTCAGGATGTGAGTGGGCGGCGACACAATGTATTCCTCGAACCAGACGTCGCCTTGCTGGTCAGTGAATGTGACTCCGCCTTCCGCGGCGGGCTTGAAGAAGCTGGACAAGGCGTGTTGTGCGGCGTTGAGATAGCGTGCATCGTGGGATTCTTTATGGGCACGCACCAGGACTGAAATTCCCTGACCCTGCGCGAGCGCGGAATACCAAGGCGCGCGCAGCGTGTCGCGGTACTCCCAATCGAAGTGGTGGTTCCAGACTGCGAGGCCTTGCCAATTTTTTTCGAGATGGCCGACTAGCCAGTCTGCAACCCGAAAGAATTTGTCACGATACTCGGCGGTGCCGGTGCGGCGAAAGAGGTTGTAGTTGCCTAATCCGTATTGCGCAATCGCGATAGGGTTGTATTGGAGGCCGATCTTGCCGCGGTAATCGAGTTGGGGGATGCCGGACGAGTCGTACGCGCCTTTGTAGTTGGCTTTCGCGGTGAACGGCATGTAGTACTCGCCGAGTTCATTTGCGCTGGCATTCAGATTCTCTTCGGGGGTTTCGTGCCAGAACGTGAGATGGCTTTGCCCGCCGAGGAGATAGGCGCTCGCGATGCGACGGTAATAGTTGAGGCTTGGCAAAAGCGGCATGGGTCCCGGAGAGATTTCCCGAAGCATATCACGAAGCGGAACGGAATCATGTCTGGGACCGGACCGCATATAGCGAGGTGATCATATCTTCTGATTCGACCGCGATGGTCGTGACGGCTAAGTATGGTGTGTTGTTTTCGCCACCGGGCAGGAAGGCGTTGCCGTATTGGAAGAAGCGCATGGGCCAGGCGTCTTTTTTCCAGGCGAGTAGGGGGCACCAGTCCCGCCCGTTGTGGCCGCCGTAGATGCGAACGAAACGATCTGGATTTCGCTTGCTCGGCTCGACCATCGTGGAGAAGAAAATATCGCGCCCTACGCGGCATCCGTAAATGGACGAACTGCTGAGGGGAGCGAGTTGCGACAACTTTCCCCGGCGGTGCATTTCTTGGCGATCCATTTCCTGGCGACTAATTTCCTGGCGAGCGAGATGATAGATGTAATTCGTTTCCAGCGGCGTGTCGGAAGAGAAGTAGAGACCGCTTTCGGCGGGCACACAGGCGACGGCGCGTGCTTGCTGGTTGCCTTGCAAGACGATGTCGACTTGGCGGAAGTCGTATGACGCGCGAACGATGCGGCATTCATTGCCGTAGTCGCCGGTGAGCAGCCACAGGCATTTTCCCCACGGGTCGTGCACGATGTTGTGCACGTGGCGGATCGCACCTTTCGGGAAAGTATAAGCCACACTCCATGTCGCGCCTGCATCCGTCGAAGCGTAGACGTGAACTTCATCGCGGGAAGCATTGTCGAAATACTCTCCCCAGAAAACCGTGCCGCTGGGGATTGCCGTGATGTGCAGCGGACGCGTGCCGCGAGTGATTCTGTGCGTTATGTGGAATTCGCTTTCGCCCGGGCGGAGCGTGATGATCGCCCCCGGCACCGCCGCCACGATGCCTTGCGAGGGCAGAACAGCCAGCGCGTGAAAACCATCGCGCACCAGGCGCGAACTCAGTATCGTCCGCGCAGTCCAACGGCGCCAGTAGGCGGGATGGAATGACGCAATGGCTTCCCAGGGCTGATTGTCGGAAGGAGTCTGGCTTTCAGTCTGACGTTCATCCGAAGTTGGAGAAATTCGCGTTCGCAGAAGGTCATAACCGCGCGAAGCGTATAGAACGTCATCCGTCCAGGTGAGCGCTCGAAGATGGTGGAATCTGGCGACGCGTCGAAGACCCGCTGAGGCATGGCCGGGATTGGCGGGAAGAGCACTCATGCTGGAACCGAGTTGTCAGTCTTCGACTTCATCACCAAAAAAGGACCGATCGCCAGGACATCCATGCGGGTGCGCTGAAAGCAGTCGATCGCTTCTTCGGGGGTGCAGACGATGGGCTCATTTTCGTTGAAGCTAGTGTTGAGCACGACGGGGATGCCGGACTTGCGATGAAACGCGGCAATCAGATCGTAGTACAGCGGATTCTCGTCGCGAGCGACGGTCTGCAAGCGTCCGGTGTCGTCGACGTGGTTCACGGCGCAGAGCAGTTTACGTTTTTCCGGCCGGATCTTGTAGACGTGCAGCATGAAGGGAGATGGATGGTCATGCTCGAAATACTCATGCTGATAATCGGCGAGAATGGAGGGAGCAAAGGGGCGAAACCATTCACGATGCTTGATGCGCGCGTTGAGAACATCTTTCATGTTGGGCAGGCCGGGGTGGGCGAGGATGGAGCGGTTGCCGAGAGCGCGTGGGCCCCACTCCATGCGGCCTTGAAACCAGCCGATGACGTTGCCGGCGGCGATCTCGCCGGCGACCGCTTCGAGCAGAGGAGCGCGTTCGAGCTTGCGATAATCCAGACCGGCTTTTTTCAGCGACGACTCGATGCGTGCGTCGGAGAACTCCGGGCCGAGATAAGAATTTTTCAATTCGTGACGGCGGGGCTGCCGCAGAACGGAATGATAAGTATGAAGTGCGGCGCCGATGGCCAGGCCTTCATCGCCGGCTGCGGGCTGGATGTAGGTGCGGCGGAAGGGCGTCTGGTCGAACAGTTTGCCGTTGGCGACACTGTTGAGCGCGCAACCTCCGGCCATGGCAAGATTGTCCCAAGGAACCTGCTGGTGCAAGTGGTTCAGGAGATGAAAAAAAATTTCTTCGAAGCGTTGCTGCAGAGCAAATGCTAAGTCCATGTCGCGCTGCGAGATTTCGGTGTGCGGAGGACGAGGCTCTCCGAAGAGCTCTTCCATACGAGCGGAAAAATGGCGAGCCAGGCGGACCGTGCCATCGGGGAGAACCTGCATGCCGGCATTGCTGCCTAGCGGCTTGAAGTAGCTGAGGTCGAGCTGGAAGCCGGAATTCCTGGGAGCGACGATCTTGTTGAGTACGTGGCGGTACGCATCGTTATTCTTGCCGTAGGGAGCGAGGCCCATGACTTTGCCTTCGTCGCCGTATTTGCTGTAGCCGATGAACTCGCAAATCATGGTGTAGAGGCTGCCGAGGGAGTGCGGCAGGAATACGCGCGCGAGCACCTCGATGTCGCTGCCTTCGCAGCGCGCCATCATGGTGGAGACGAAATCTCCGGAACCGTCGTAGCTGAATCCGGCGGCTTTCTCCCAGGGCGAACAGTAGTAGGCGCTGGCGATGTGCGCGATGTGGTGCTCGAGGTGGTGCTCTTGAAACCGAAGCTGCGCCAGGTCGACTTCGAGGGCTTTGGCTAGCAGGGATCGTACGTCGCGCATCGATTCTTTGCGTTGGCGGAGACGGATGAAGTTCAGAATCTTGGTTGGGTTGGTGAGAGCATACTGAACTTTTTTGGCGAGATTAGCGTCGCTATCCTGGCCGACGGCAACGTGGTCAATGTCAGAAATCTTCGCGCCTACGGCATCGAGACACGCCTTGACAGCAAGCGCGGGGAAACCGCCGAAGTGCTTGCGGCGATTGAGGCGCTCCTCGGCGATCGCGAAGACTACCTCACCGTCATGCACGATGGCCGCGGAGGCGTCGGCGTGAAACATGTTTAGGCCCAGGATGAGCATGAACTAGGGTTTGTCCTCGAGGATTTCTATTTGCTGCGTGGCGTTGCTTGCGTCTTCAACTGGTTGATCTTGAGTTCGTAGATTTTGGCTTTGATGTGAAAAAACTGTATGCCCTGGAAACTGCAATAGATCAATCCGGGGACGCCGTCGAGAAATCCAAGACAGAAGACGTATTTATACAAAAAGAACAGGAGCGGCGAACCTGGAACGGCAAAGAATTTCTTGCGCAGCCAGCGGTGACGCTGCGCCTGCGATCCGAAAAGCGATGGGGGCAGTTCCCGCGAGCCGGCTTCGCCTTCGAGCCACACTCTGGCATCCCAGTTGGAATATTCGTCATGCTTGCGGATGTAATGCGAGAGTGATTCAACGTTGTCGTGCAGCAGAGGGTGTTCGAGTCTTGCCGTCTTGCCTTCGACGACTACGTGTTCGTGGACTTCCATGTCGGCCATGGAGGCGTCCTGCTCTCGGAGGCGGCACTCGAAACGGCCCTTGCCGCGGCGGAACAGGGAGAGCTTGTCGAAACTGGCGCCGCAGTGGCGGAGTTCGCGTCCTAGAAAATACATGCGGAGGGCGATGTAGTAACCGTCGACGCGGGGATTTTGGATTGCTTCCAGGATTTCGCGCGCCAGTTCGGGAGTCAGCGCTTCATCGGCATCCACCAGGAAGATCCAGTCGTGGGCCAGAGGCAGGGATTCCATCGCCCACTGGCGCTTCTTGGGCCAACCGCCCTGGTAATGGAACTGAACGACGTGCGCGCTGTAAGACTCTGCGATCTGCGCTGTCGCGTCTGTGCTTTGCGAGTCGATGACGTAGACCTCGCCGAGGTCACGGAGGGATTCGAGGCAGCGCGGCAGATTGCGGGCTTCGTTGCGCGCGGCAACGATTGCAGTCACCGGGAGGAGCGGCGAAGAGCGCCCGTTTCGCATCTGCTTTGGCTCTTCCAGCTTTTGCATCGGGAGTGGGAAGACTTCGAACATATTACCTGAGTGGCGCTGCCAGAGCATAGTTGCGCGGCTTTACTCGCGCACTGCGCAGAAGGCTAAGAGCGACCCACCGAATTCCCGGCGCTGCAGCCAGTGTGGAATAGGACTG
>JBEKWP010000082.1:0-16930 GCA_049512915.1 Candidatus Sulfotelmatobacter sp. | reverse complement strand
TCATGGCAACGAAGAAAAAGGCCAAAAAAAAGAAGAAACACTAACCGTCTGCGAAACGATACTTCGCACGGGCCAAGATTTAACGAGCCTCTCAGGAGAAGCACCTCTTGAGAGGCGTTTTGATTTGGAGCAGCTGGCAATTCGCAACCAGCGTTAAGCTTGGGCTTCCCGAACTGAGTGCGGCCCAGTCCCCAAAATTCTCCATATAAGGATTCCTCCGGGTATGTCACAATTGGGAGCCACAGGCTTCACAGGTGAGGGCGGGCGTGGGCGCGAAAAACATGAATGCCAGGAAGAAGAGTTCGGGCAAGAGGACGGATGAGATCTTCATCCCTGACAAACTCTATTTCCGCATCGGAGAAGTGGCCACCCTGTGCCGTTTGCCCGCTTACGTGTTGCGATTCTGGGAAAGCGAGTTCCCGCAACTCAAGCCCGTAAAAAGCAGCACCGGCCAGCGCATGTACCGCAGACGCGACGTGGAAAGCGTCCTCCGCATCAAGCAACTGCTTTACGAACAGGGCTTCACCATCGTAGGCGCGCGTCAGCAACTGCGTTCCGAATCGAAAACTGATAAAGGGCAAGCCGCCATTCCATTCCCCGCGCAATCCTCCGCCGAAATGCAGCGCATCCGCCAGGGGCTGCGCGAGATTTTGAGTCTACTCTCCACGCGGCGCACGGGATAAGTGCGCCGATAACTCCGGTCCGCAACACCACTCTGCACCGCAGCCTGCCTTGTCACCAACCAAGTTCATAATCCGCCGGCGCGCGGGTGTAGAATGCCGCCTGCGGCGAGGGACCAATGGGAATCCGTCAGAAGAAGCGGGGCATTGTTGCGGAGAATCTTGTAGACATTGTTAAGAAGAGTTCAACAACTGGGTTGCTGTTGTTGGCAGCGATCGTAATCCCGGCTATGTCTTCGGCTCAGGATGCGACCGGAAGAATCTTCGGGACGGTCTACGACCAGCAGGCAGCGGTGATCGCGGCGACGCAGATCACTGTGACCAATACAGCCACCCAGGTCGTCCGAACCGCCGTTACTGACGACGAAGGTCACTTTCAGGTATTGGCGCTGCCCATCGGGAACTACAAAGTGAAAGCCGAGCATGCGGGGTTTCGCACCGTGGTCAGCGCCGAGCAGAAGCTCTCCATCAACCAGGCCCTGCGCATCGACATCAAGATGGAGGTCGGAGCCGCCAGCCAGACAATCGATGTCGGCGCCGAAGCTGCGCCGGTCGAAACCGTCAACCCAACCCTGGGGCAGTCGATCACCGGGCGCACCCTCACCAACATGCCGCTGAACGGTCGCGACGCGCTCGACCTCGCCTTGCTTCAGCCGGGAGTGACGGAGAGCAATGACGACAACGGCGGCGCCGGCAACTACAGCATCGCCGGGGGACGCACCGACTCCGTCACGTTTCTGCTCGACGGCGGACTGAACAATGATCTGCTGGATAACAGTAATCTTCTCGATCCCAATCCTGATTCCATTGCCGAATTCCGCCTGCTTACCAGCAACTACACCGCCGAATATGGACGCAACGGTGGAGGCATCATCAGCGAGGTGATCAAATCGGGTTCCAATCAGATCCATGGCAGTGCCTTCGACTTTTTCCGCAACCGGGTGCTCGACGCCAATGACTTCTTCAACATCCCGCTGGGTATTCCGCGGCTCGATCTGAAGCGCAACCAGTTCGGCGGCACGCTGGGTGGACCCATCCGCAAGGATAAGATCTTTTTCTTTCTCGCCTACCAGGGACAGAAACAAATTCAGGCTGTGCCTGACATCGACATTCCGGTTTACACGCCGCAGGAGCTTCAGGGAAATTTCTCACAGGCTATACCGGAAGACGGTGTGACCTGCACAACCGCGGGCGGATGTCCGGACCCAAATGTCGCAGCCTTCCTGGGGAACAATCCCTATTTCGCATCGCCGAGCGGGAATGCTGCATTAGCGATTATCGATCCCACCAAGATCGACCCTGTCGCGCAGAATTACATCAAGGCCGGCCTGCTCACGACTTCGCCCACGAACCAGACGGTTTGCAACGGTGATGGCATCTGCACCGGGCTGTTCTCCACTTCATTGGAGCAGACCAACAACGCAGATGAGCTGACCACCAAGTTCGACTTCAACCTGAGCGCCAAAGACAAGATCTCCGCTACGATCGGCGCGAATCGCACATTATTTCTGAACCCGTTTCCCTACGCCACCGTGCCGGGATTTCCCAGTCGCACCACCGCCGATTATTACTTTACGAACATTGGCTATACCAGGATCTTCTCTCCTACTCTCCTGAATGAGTTCCACTTTGTGACTCATCGCAGCAATTACCTGCAGGATAGTGTGACCAAGCAGTTGCCCACAGGATCCAGCCTCGGCGTCCAGATTACGCCAGACCTCGCAACCGGCCCCACCAACATATTCTTCGACACGGGCTATCAATTTGGCCCTAGTGAGAATGGCCCTACGCGCTTCGTGGAGAATACCTTTTCGTGGACCGATGCAGTTTCCTGGACTCAAGGAAAACACAACTGGAAGTTCGGCGCCGGATTCTCGCCGTACCAGGAGAACCTGATCTACGACTATTACACGAATGGAGAATTCGACTTCTATTCCCTTGACGGTTCCACCGCATCCGGGAATCCCTACGCTGATTTTCTGCTTGGAGCCGCGTCTGGCTATTTTCAAGGACCGCTTGCTGCTTCCAACATTCGCAGCAAAAGCACTTATGTATTTAGCCAGGACGAGTGGCACGTTCGCAAGAACGTCGTGCTAACGATGGGTCTGCGGTACGAATACAACACCCCCAAGGCTGACACCCAGGGCCGCAGTTTCTCGGTGATTCCAGGATTGCAGTCGCAGCGATTTCCCAACGCGCCGCCCGGGTTGGTATTTCCCGGCGATCCCGGAGCTCCAACCGGCGTGAATTTCCCCGACAAGAAAAACTTCGCGCCGCGCTTCGGCTTTGCCTGGGACCCAACTGGCAGCGGCAAGACCAGCCTGCGCGGCGGTTTCGGAGTTTTCTACGACATCCTCAAAGGCGAAGATAACCTGCAATTCAACGGCGAGGTCCCGTTTTATGCCGAGCCCGGTTTCTATTTCAATAGCGTTGGCCCGTCGCAGAGCGGGTCGATAGGTTATCTCGAGCAGCCTTATCAGTCGTATGGGACCCCCAATCCATTCCCTTCGACACCACCCGCAACCGACGTCAGTTTCGCGCAGTTTCTTCCCATCAACAGTAGTGGCGCCGTCTTTATAGTTGACCCACACCTGCGAACGCCCTACGTCTATCAATACAACCTGAGCTTGCAACGCAATCTTTTCGCCGACACAGTGCTGGAAACAAATTATGTCGGCAGTTCCGGACATGGATTGACCTCGTTAAAAGACTTCAATCCCATGGTATTGGGAACCACCAACCGCGCCTTAGACAGCAGTTGCTTGGGTTGCTTCGGCCAGCTTCCGGAATTCCAGAACGTGTCGAATGCAAACTACAATGCTCTTGAAGCCAGCCTCACTCGGCAGCCCAAGACTTCAAAGCTGGGCACGGCTTATTTCACTCTCGCTTACACCTACGGTCACAATCTGGACAACGCATCCGGATTCGCCCAACGCAACTCGCAGGTGCCGGCTTATAGCCCAGATCTTTTCTATGCCTCGGGAGACAGCGATGTCCGGCAGCGAATCAGCTTCAGCGGAGGCTGGGACCTGCCCTTTGATCGGATGTGGGCCACCGGTCCAAAGCGACTGACCAAGGGATGGAGCGTTTATCCCATCGTGACCTGGCGCACTGGCTTTCCCTTCGACATCCCCGCGGGGTTGGGAGATACGACTGACCCCACAAACCCCGGAACCTCCGGGGCCGGCGATCCTATTCTTTCCCACGCCGCTGTCGTTGCGCCGATACGCATGCTCGATCCCAGGCGCCTGACCACAATCGTTCCGACCATTTACGGCACGAATCCGAGCAATCCCAATCAGTGCCAGATCACAACCGGACAACCGATCAGCGGCCACTTCATTTTCGATCCCAATAGTTTTTCCAACATTCCCTTGCAGAACAATTCCTACTACGAAGGGGATAACCCCTGTTTCCCTGAGCTTGATCCGGTGAATAATCCGGCAGACCGCACCTACGGTCTCGCGCGCAACGTGCTGCGCGGACCGCATCTGACGAATCTTGACGTGGCACTGGCGAAGACGACCGCCATCACGGAGAGCGTCGGCGTGGAATTTCGTGTGGAATTTTTCAACGCCCTCAATCATCCCGAGTTCGCGCAGCCAACAGTGCTCGACGGAGCCACGAACATCAACGGCGCCACCTTTGGCCAGATCACGACGACGGGAAGCTTTCGCGGCCCCGCGCCGCGCATCGGCCAGTTGGCAGTGAGGATCACGTTCTAGGATTCAGAATTAGAGGAGGGGTATGCGCGGACACAAACGACTTTGGCGCAGGGGCCTGCGTTGAGCTAGCCGCGTGCTCCGATCTTCGTCACGCCGCGCGCTCTGGAGTTGGCTTCTTCCCCGCATTCGCGGCGTCCAGGCGGATGCGGCTGACGCGTGAAGTCTCTTGCACCAGATCGTCGGTGGCGCGAGCATCATCGCCCGCCATCACCGAGCCTGCGGCCAAAGCGAAACGAAGCGCGTCGGCCTGATCGTCGAAATACAGAATGACTTGCCCAGACATAAGAATTCTCCCGGTGTGAGCCTCTCTCAACGGCATTTTGAAAAGAACTCGATGAGAGCGGCGCTGCGGCCCGCGTGATCCAAGGCACAGCTTTCCACGATTGTCGGAGAAAGGCACTCGCGATCAAAGTATTCTTCTTGGTTCGTGGAGATTCGTTAGGACATGCTGCTTGAGCCGACAGTTGAAAGGCGAGAGAAAAATGGTCGGGACGGGCAGATTTGAACTGCCGACCCCTCGCACCCCAAGCGAGTGCTCTACCAGGCTGAGCCACGTCCCGACTAGGAAGGAACCCGCTGCTTCGCATCCACAGCGGATGGGGTTACCAGAGAAGTTTATCACCAGCGGCGCAATTCCCGCCTTGATTGATTGTTATCTCCGCTTGCGTTTCGCTTTGCGGGCGGAGATTCTGGGTCCGGGCCGGCTCGGGGCTTCTTCCAGTATGGCAAACTGGATTTTCTTTTCCACCGGGTCGATGCGGTCGACCAGAACGCGAATCCTTTGGCCCAGGCTGTAAGTCTTGCGCGAACGCTGTCCGATGATCTGCCGCGTGTTCTCGTGGTAGGTGTAAAAATCATCGGTAAGCGTGTTCAGCGGGACCAGGCCTTCGACAAACAAATCTGTGAGCTCGACGAAGAAGCCAAACTTGGTGACGCTGGTGATCAATCCGTCGAAGTCCTCGCCGATGCGATCCTGCATGAACTTGACCTTCTTCCACTCCATCAACTCGCGCTCAGCATCGTCGGCGCGGCGCTCAGATTGGCTCGACTCTTCGGCAATCTCGTGCAACTCCTCGACTTTGATAGGGCCGTCGAGCGGCGCCTCGCGATGAGACTCGGGGTCACGGCGCTTCGACCAAGGCGTAGCGCCGGCGGTTCGCCGGCTTGCCGTCGTCGCATCAAAGTTGTCCTCGTCCCGTAAATGAGCCGGCGGGACGCCGGCGCTACTGTCGAGTGCGGATGAGACCCCGATTGGTATATCCCCGTCCCGCTTCTCGGGCGATTCCCGCAGCACATCTTTCAAGATGCGATGCACGATCAAGTCGGGATAGCGGCGAATCGGCGACGTAAAGTGCGTGTAACTGGTTGCCGCCAGCGCGAAGTGGCCCAAATTTTCTTCCGAGTAGCGCGCCTGCTTCAGCGACCGCAGCATCAGGTAGCTCAGGATGCGCTCCTCCGGTTTGCCGGCGATCTTGGCCGCCAGTTTCTGGTACATGCGGGGAGTGATGTGCACGTCTTTTGGTATTTCAATCTGGCGCACCTGTTTGCCCGCGCCGCGCGCGGCCCGGCGGTCGGTCTTGAGCTGCACCCGGTGAATGGGCAACGGGCCCACTCCCAGCGAATATCCGAAGGTCGCAGCAATCACTTCAAAATCGTAGACGCGCTTGGCGTCCGGCTTCTCATGAACTCGATACAGAGACGCGACGTGTTTCGATTCAAGATAGTGCGCGACACACTCGTTGGCGGAAAGCATGAACTCTTCGATCAGGCGGTGAGCGATGTTGCGCTCCGAGCGTGTGATGCTTTTCATAAGTCCAAACTCGTCGAATTCAATGACCGGCTCGGGCAGGTCGAAGTCAATCGATCCGCGGCGCTGGCGCTTACGGTTGAGGATCATCGCCAGATCGCGCATGAGTTCGAACGTGGAAACGAGCGGCGCATAACGCTCGCGCGCCGCGGCGTCGCCCTCAATCACTGCGTTCACGGCGGTATAAGTCATGCGCTCGGCCGACCGGATCACGCCTTCGCACAGCTCATAACCAGCAATTTCGCCACGGGAATCGATCCGCATCAGGCATGACAGCACCAGCCGCTCAACCTGCGGACGCAGGCTGCAGATATCGGTCGAGAGCTCAAGCGGCAACATTGGCACGGCGCGATCAGGAAAATAAACGCTGGTGCCGCGCAGCCGCGCTTCCTGGTCGAGCGCCGACTCCGGCGTGACGTATTGCGCGACGTCGGCAATATGAACTTGCAACTCGAAATTCCCGTCGGCGAGAGGTCGCACAATCACCGCGTCATCAAAGTCGCGCGCCGTCTCGCCGTCGATGGTGACGATGGGCAGGCTGCGGAAGTCGCGGCGGTGGCGAAGTTCCGTCGCCGGGATGATGGCTGGGATGTCCTGCGCCTCTTCCAGCGTTGCCGCGGGAAAGTGATGCGGCAAATGAAACTTGCGGATGGTGATTTCAACGTCGACCCCGAAGTCATCCTGCCGGCCCAGAATCTCAATCACTCGGCCCCGCGGATTTTGCGTAGGCGTGGGCCAGTCGGTGATTTCAACGTCAACCACCACGCCTTCAAGGTCATCCCATTCCGAGCGGCGAGCGGCCTCGTCGCCGAGCACGCGGTCGACAGATTTTTGTGCCGGTCTTCGTAGCGCCGCCGTCCCGCCGGCTTTCTCAGAAGCCGCCGGCACAACAACTTCGGGATATTCCAAACCCGCCGGAATCAAGATGTCCTGTGTGATCTTGCTGTCAATCGGCTTCACGGAATTATGGCGGCTGCCGTAGTGAAAAATCCCCACCACGGTGCGATGGGCGCGTACCACCGGCCGCACGATGCGTCCTTCAGCGCGGCCATCGGGACGAACCGCCATAACATCGACCAGCACGCGATCGCCGTGCATGGCGTTTCCGATAGCGTGAGGCGCGATGAAAATATCCCCCGCCAGCCGCGACTTAAGCGATGCACTCAGCGAACTCAGGTCGGGGATGACGAAGCCGAAGCCGTCGCGGTGCATGCTCAGGCGTCCGACAACCAGATTCTTGTCGACAGCCGGTTGAGGGATGGCGTAGCGGTCAGAATTGAGCTGAACCAGTTCGCCGGCAGCGACCAGCTTCTGAAGATGCGCGTCGAGTTCTCCGCGGGCGTCGCCGTGCAACCCGAGTTCGCGCACGAGTTGTTTGAATCCGGCAGCGCGCTTGGGCTGCCGGGCAATGTGTTTCAGGATGGTGGAGTCGGAAAGCATGCGGGAGCTGTCAGCTATCAGCCGTCAGCTCTCAGCATACCGCAGAGGCTATTCGCCGGATTGCCAGTCTTCACCATTTCACCACGCGTCTCCGCCGCCCCGCGGCGGCCAGGTGCCGAGCGCGCGCCGGATCATCGCAATCTGGCCGGTGTGATAACTGTTGTGCGCGACCATCTGCCACAGCACAGCCTCAAGCGTTCCCGCGAGCTTCGTGTCACCGTCGTGCACGGTTTCAATCTGGCGCTGCATTTCTTCAGGAGAAGATTTCGCCAGCGCGGCGAATTCCGCGAGCAGACCGGCAAAACGTTGGCGCAGCCCATCCCAATCTTGCGCATGGCCGGGTGAACTCGCAGCAGGAAAGCTCTCCGAAGAATGCTCCGGGTACGCCGGACGCTCGCCGCGAATGCGGCGCGCTTCATAGTCCATCCAATAATTCATGTGAAAGACAAGTTGTCCAATGGAATGCGGAAATCCCGCGACCGAACGCGCAGCCAATTCGGCAGAAAGATCCTCGACGCACGCCAGAGGATCAGCGTGTGCTCCCTTACCGCGGAGCAGTTCAGTCAGTGCGCGTGAAGACATGGGAATCGAGTCAACGGCTCACCGCAAAATACTTGTCTTCCAGAATCCTGCGGTGATGCAACTCATGCCCCGCGATCATGTAAGCCAGGGCCCGCACACTCACTTCATTCCCGTTGGCGAGACCGCGCCGCACCCAGGCCGCTTCGTCAAGATTGCGCAACAGCGAGATCGTCGCGCGGCGCACCGCGATGAACTCTTCCACCAGATCGCCAATCGGACGTTCCGCGAACCCGCCGTTGCGGACATAATCGTCCTGTTCAAATCCCTCGAGCGGCGTCGCGTCAGCCCGCGCGATGCGCAGCGCGCGATAGGCGAAGATGCGCTCGGTATCGCAAATGTGGCCAAGAACTTCCTTGGCGCTCCATTTTTCCGGCGCGTAGCGGAAGTTGCCCTCTTCCTCGTCGCGGCAGGAGAGCAGCAGCATCATTTCGCGGCGCTGCCGGTCGAGTGTGTTGAGAATGTCCTCGCCCTGCACCAGAGAGATATAGCGCTCGTAATAGGGCGCGTATTCGCCCGCTTGCGGCCGGGCAACAGTGAGTGCTGAAGGGGTGATCACGGCTGGTTCCAACATGTTCTTACTCCTGCGAGGCTGGCCCGCACCTTCGATAAATCTTCGAGGCAACAGCATACTCCGAGAGCCTGTGAAACTGGAATCCACGCGATTTATTTTCGGCAATCGTTACACGGCTGCCGGGTAGAAAGGGGAGGGAACAGGCGATCCGACGACCACCTTCGGAAATTCCAATTCGGTACCAAGGTAGGAAACTCTGTTGAAAATAAAGGCTTTTCCACAGCGCTCATTTTGAGACAGCGGAGTACAATTTGGTTTGGTCACGCAAGTGCGGCACAAGACCTCTAATCCCAACCAGGAAAGGAACTTTTCATCCATGTGGAAGCCGACGAATCAGCCTCAGACCCCAGGACGGCCAGCCGAGCCCGAGCGTCCAACTACGTCTACCCCGAACGCCCCCGCCACCATGGCGAGTGAGCCCGCCGTTGGCCCGCGTCCGGTCGCTACCACCACTACTGCGGACCAGGCAACCATCGGCAAGTCGCTCGTGATCAAGGGTGAGGTGACGGGATCGGAATCTCTCTATATTGATGGCCGCGTGGAAGGCTCGATCAACCTTTCCGGCAATCGCGTAACCGTCGGCCGCAATGGCGTGGTCGCAGCCAACATCAATGCCCGCGAAATCGTTGTGCTGGGCAAGGTGCGTGGCAACCTCACCGCCAGCGACCGCGTCGATATCCGCAGCGACGGCTCCCTCACCGGCGACGTGGTGGCAGCGCGCATCTCCATTGAAGACGGCGCCTACTTCAAGGGCGGCATCGACATCCGCAAGGGCGGCCAGCCCACGCTGAAGGCCAACGGGGAAGATAAGACCGTTGCCATAGCCGAGCCCGCAGCAGTCGGCGCACGCGCGTAAGTTAGCTGTATCGGTTTGCAAGTTTAGAGCGAGTTTAAGGAAAGCTCAGCGGCGGAAATCGCGGAACCCGCGAATATCCGCCGCTTTGTTTTCTACCTTCCTCACGGCTGCGTTCCCGATCCCAATATCTCCTTGCTCTCACCCTCCGCCACCGCGGGATACGCTGTAGCTTTCCGCCGGCGGAGGTCATTGGGCAGTTGCGACTTCAGCAGCCACAGTCCCACGGCCGCCGCCGCCGCCCAGGTGACCGAAATCAATCCTAACTGTAGCAAGTCAGCAATGCGGCTGCCGTGAGCCGATACGAACGGCGTGACACTTTTTGCCACTTCAAGACTGATACCTCCGGCTACCACCGCGGTCAGCGCCGACTTTCCCAATTCGTCCCACCGCAGGGTTCGCAGTGAAACCAGTTTCCGGTAATTCAGCAGCAAGGCCAGTGCCAGCAGGTTCGCTCCAATGCCAATGTCGGAAGCCCAGGCCAGGCCGACAACTCCATAGCGGTGGAAGAGCAGCGAATAAATCGGCAACGAACCGCTGGTAATTACCGTGACGGCGACCATGGGAGTCAGCGTGTCGCCGGAAGCGTAGAAGGCACGGGCATAAAGCCCCTGGGCCGACCAGAGCGCGAGAGAAAGCGAGAACCAGAAAAAATAGACCGCCGTGGTTTGCGTATCAGAGACCAGGAACCTTCCCCGGCGATAGACCAGGTCGATCAGCGGAAAGGCCGCGGCCATCATCCATCCCGTAGCGAGAAACGACGCGGCGGCGACGCGGTAGACGGAATCATTGACCGTCGTAGCGAATTCCTGCAAGCGCTTCTCGTTGAACAGGCGCGCAAAAAACGGCAGCGAGGCCTGTCCCGTAGCCTGTCCCAACACCGCAATAGGCACCGCAAACAACCGCTTGGCATAGTTGAGCCGGGCAATGTCCCCAATGCCGCTCGAGGCGTAGTGGCGCAAAATCCAGTCGTCCGCCGTCACCAGCGAAACGCCAAGCATCAGCGGCACCGAAAGCTTTACCCACTCGCGAAACGCAGGATTGGTGACGTCGAACGAAGGACGATAGCCAGTCCCAATCCGCGCCGCGCCGATCACGCTGGCCAGAAACGGACCAACAATGCTTCCCACCAGCGCGCCATACGCCAACGCGGCAATTCCAAAGTGGCGTCCGCCAATCACCCCGCCCACGATGATGAATATGTTGTAGAGCAGCGGCCCGAAGGCAGGGAAAAGAAACAAGCGGTGCGAGAGCAGCACAGCCGAGACCACTCCACCAACATAAAAGAAGATTTGCGCCGGCAGCAGAATGCGGGTCAAGTGGACCGTCAACTCCACCTGCGCGGGCGAGAAACCGTGAAACATCCAGCGCACAAACTGCGGCGTAAAGATTTCCGTAAGAATGGTGCCGGCAATCAATACCGTAGTCATCACCGTGATGACAATAGAGAAGGTCTTCTGCGCGTCGGCATCGCGCTTCTCCGCGAGAAACCGCGTATAGATCGAGATGAATGTAATGGAAGCCGCGCCCCCGGCCACGATGTAGTTGAGCCAGTCAGGCAGGGTGAAGGCTGCGACGTAGGCGTCAGTCTGCGGCCCGGCGCCGAAAGCATAAGCAATATAAGCCTCGCGGACGTAGCCGATCACCCGCGACAGCATCACCGCCGACATCAGCAGCAGCGTGGCCGAAAAAGCCGTGTGCTGGTGCGAAGGGCGGAAAAACCGTAGAAGTCTGTTCATGGGCCGCAGATTTACGTGCGAAGGACGCAATTTTCCTTCAAAGCCTACCAGAGGTCGCATTCGCGACGGAGTTTATCGTCCGAATCAGGCCGCGATGGTTCCTTTATTGACACTGGATCGGACAGTATCGATCGGTTGGAGAGAAAGCCGCTCCTGCAAAGAGTGTGCGGCAGATGACCTCGCGCTGTAACGAACTGCAGAAGAAAGGTTTGCCGGTTGATCTCGAGTTGAGCCGCATTTGATCCCCAGTGCATTGCCGCCGCATTCCTTCCGCGTCAAAGTGACTCCGGCCTCAGGCCAAGGCCGAAAGAACCCAAGACCCAAGACCCAAGACCAGCCCGGAGGCAGACATGGCGATTCAATTCTTATCAAGCCCCGCCTCTCAAACCCTGACCGAGTTTTGTGAGCAAGTGAACCCGCGCGTGCTTCTGGAGATGAGGCAGGCGCGTCCGTTTCCGGAAATGCAGCGGGTGCAGGAAAGCTGGGTAGCGGCACATGAGAAACGCGCTCTGCTCTGGCTGGCCGCGCGCACGCCGCCATGGATCGGCCCCGACCACCTCACCGGGTTGGGATTGGCGGCGCAGCTCGGGGCCGGCGCGTGTTACATGCTGGCTGCGCGAAACCAGTATGCCCTGCTCGGGGTGATTTTCTGCCTGGCATTGAACTGGCTGGGAGACTCACTCGATGGAACGCTGGCTCGCGCGCGCCAACAGTTGCGTCCGCGTTACGGCTTTTACGTCGATCACATGGTCGATAGCTTCGGCGCTCTCGCGCTGATGGGCGGCCTGGCCCTGTCGGGTTACATGCAGCCCGGGATCGCCATCGGCCTGCTCGTCGCCTTCCTCATGCTCTCGATCCAGTCCTATCTCGCGACACACGCGCTGGGCGAGTTCCGTCTGTCGTTCTGGCGCTTCGGTCCAACCGAACTGCGCATCCTGCTGGTGGTTGGCAACCTGGCGGTGTTGTGGAAGCCACAAGTGCATTTTCTAGGCGGATATTACAAGCTCTTCAACCTGGGAGGAGCCATCGGCTTGGCTGGAATGGCGCTGATGGTCGTCTTCTTCACCGCACAAAACACCGTGCGGCTTTATCGCGAAGACAGGGTCACCGGGGAAAAGATCGCCGGAGAGATCGCCCGAGAAAAGATCGCCGAAAAAAAGATCGCCGGAGAAAAAACCGCCGGCCTGAGGACCGCAGAAAAGAGCATCGCCAAGTGACAACCCGAGCCGGAGACCACCCAGGGGCGAGCTTCCGCGGCTTTCACCGCTGGTTGAAGTTCAACCTCGTAGGCGCTCTCGGGGTCGCAGTCCAGCTGGCTGTGTTGCTCGCCTTCAAGAGCGGATTTCATCTCAACTATCTGCTGGCGACAGCGCTGGCGGTGGAAACGGCAGTCGTCCACAACTTTCTCTGGCACGAACGCTATACCTGGGCAGACCGGGTGCACCCGTCATGGCAAAAATCGCTGCCGCGGCTGTTGCGCTTCAACCTGGCTGCCGGCGGAGTTTCCATCGCCGGCAATCTGGCACTGATGAAGCTAATGGTCGGCCTCGGCCACATGAACTACCTGATCGCGAACGCCATCGCCATCGCGTCCTGCTCGTTGTTGAATTTCATGGTAAGTGAGGAATGGATCTTTGAGGCTGAGGTTACGAATGTGCAGGGAAAGCTTGCCGCGCCGCCCGAATGATTCCATACTCAAACCATGCCGGGGCAGAGCGTAACCGTGAAATGGCTGCTCGTGCTTGCGCTCGAAGCTTTGTGCGTAATCTTTTCTTCAGCGCAGAACGCATCGCCCCTCCCACCTCGCCCGGCCCCCGCTCAGAAGCTCATGGTCACCGTCACCGACGAAAATGGACTGGCCGTCAGCTCCGCCCGAGTGCAGTTGCAACCCCCGGCTCCCGCCCTCGCACTGCGCTGCAGCACCGATTTCGCCGGGCATTGTGAATTCGCCGAGTTGTCCCCCGGAAGCTGCGAACTGCGCGTCGAAAAAGCCGGCTTCTACGCGGCCATTCAGCCCGACGTACAAGTTGGTTTCACCGCCAATGTAGATGTGACCCTTTCCCGCCAGCGCGAGGCGCGGGAAGTGGTCGACGTGGTCGAATCCCCGCCGGCCATCGACCCCGCGCAAATTTCCTCAAAAGAAGAACTCAGCGGCGAGGAGCTTCTCGACATTCCCTACCCCGATCCGCATGACTATCGCAACGCCCTGATCTTCATGCCCGGAGTCACACCCGATGCCTATGGTCAGGCCCATATCGCCGGCGCCGAAACCTACCAGACGCTGCTGGTCCTCGACGGTTTCAACGTAACCCAGCCCACCAGCGGAGCGCTCGTAGTGCAGACCAGCATCGACTCCTTCCGCTCCGTCGCAGTCACCCCCAGCCGCGAACCCGCCGAGTTTGGCAAAGGTTCCGGCGGGGTCATGGCCTTGAACACACGCATGGGCAACGATCACTTCCGCTTCCTCGCAACCGACTTCATTCCCTCGCCCCAGGACGTCAAAGGCATCTCCCTCGGCAGTTGGACGCCCATCTACACCATGTCCGGCCCCATTCGCAAAGGAGACACGTGGTTTTTCGATGCGCTCGACGGCGAGTACGACAACTACATCACCAAGCAGCTGCCCTCCGGCGCCGACTTCGACCACGTCTGGCGCATCGACAACCTGATCAAGCTGCAATCCAACCTCACCACCCGGAACATCGTGACAGCCAGTTTCCTCTCGGATTACTTTCACGATCCCAACGCCGGAATGTGGGCTTTGATGCCTCAGCCGACCGCGCCCAGCGAGGTCGAAACCGCCTATCTCGGCTCGCTCAAAGATCAATACTATTTCCGCGGCGGGGCGCTGCTCGAAACCGGAATCGGCGGAGACCAATACAGCCTGACCCTCACTCCCCATGGAGATGCCGGCTACATCGAGACCATCCTGGCCACCGGGGGCAACTACTATCTGCACGAGGACTCTTCCGCCCGCCGGTTGCAGGCCCTGGCGAACCTCTACCTTCCGCCGCATCAGTGGCTCGGCCGTCACGACATCAAGTTGGGCACCGACCTCGACCGCCTGAACTACGATGCGCAGTTCCTGCGCCAGCCGATCTCATTTGTGCAGTCGGGCCCGCCCCAGCCCTGTCCCACCGATATAAACGGACTTCCCATCGTGCCCGCGCCAACTTGCGCGCGCTATTCGATTTTCTCCGGCGGCAACTACTCCACGATTTACAATAACGAAGCCACGGCCTACGCCGAAGATCGCTGGCTTATCACCAATCGTCTGCTCATCGAGCCCGGCCTGCGTTTCGATTGGGATGAAATCGTTCGAACGCCGCTGTTCTCCCCCCGCCTGGCTGGAACTTATATTTTCGATGACGAAAGCAATACCAAGCTCTCGGCGGGAATTGGGATTACCTACGACGCCACCAGCCTGGGCCTGATTCATCAATCCCAGGACGGTGAGAGGATCGATTACTTTTTCGATTCGGAGGGCTGCCCACTCGAAGCGGATGGCAAGAGCGTCAGGTGCATCCATCTGCGAGGCAGCCCGGAGCCCGCGCCCATCCCCTTGCCCACCAACTTCGTTGTCGACCGCAGCACGCTCGCGGCCCCGCGCTATCTGAACTGGAGCGTCGCCCTCGAGAAGAAACTGCCGCAGGCCATCTTTCTGAAACTGGAATTCATCCAGAAGCGCGGCGTCCACGGCTTCGCCTACAACACCCGCAGTGGCGCGGTAGATGGAAACTTCTTCCTCGAAAACCAGCGCGACGATCGCTACGACGCTTTCACCGTAAGCCTGCGCCACCGCTTCCGCCAGCACTACGAGATCTTCGGCGCCTACACCCGCTCCCGCGCGCGCACCAACCAGGTCTTCGATTTCAGTGCGGATCTCCCGGTGCTTAGCCAGCAGCTGCCCGGCCCGTTTCCCTGGGATACGCCCAACCGCTTCGTCGGATACGGTGTGGTGCCATTTTTCAAGCTGCCCATCGTCCACAAAGTCGATCTGGTTTATTCCGCCGAAGCGCGTACCGGTCTGCCCGTCAACGCCACGTTAGAGACGGGAGAAATTTATGCACCCGATCCTCCGGGAACTTTCCGCTTTCCCACGTACTACACCGTAAACCTGGAGTTCGAGAAGCGAATCCATTTCTTCGGGCGCCGCTGGGCGGTGCGCGCCGGCTTCGACAACATCACCAACCATCCCGATCCTCTGCTATCCAACGGCATTATTAATCCGCCAACCCAGCCGGCTCCCATCTTCATCGACGGCAACGGGCGCGCCCTCGACGGGAGAATCCAGTACCTGGGCAAAGAGTGATTCACCAGCGCTAAGACTCAAGTCTTCAGCACTACCTTGCCGTAATTCTTGCCCTCCTGCAGCAGCTTGTATGCTTCGACAGCGCGTTCCAGAGGAAACACCTCGCCAATCACTGGAGCCAGCTTGCGTTGCGCGATCCATTCCGAAAGTCGCATCCATGCCGGTTCCATGACCTCGCGCTTCTGCGATAAGTAAGTCAGCCACAACCCCTGCAGGCTCGCGGATTTTGCATACAAAGCCCGCACATCAAGTTGCGGCGGCTTGCCGGTCGCGGTGCCGTATTGGATCACGCGTCCGAAGTCGCGCAGGCAGCGCAGGCTTTTCGCCGTGTGTTCCCCGCCCAGCATTTCGAACACCGCGTCCACGCCTTCGCCGTGCGTCAGGTTCTTCACCACTTCTTCATAGTCGTGCTGCTTGTAGTTGATGCCATGCTGCAGGCCGAGTTCTTTTACTCGCGCCAGCTTCTCGTCAGTCGACGAAGTCCCGTACATTTCAACGCCCAGAATGCGCCCAATCTGCACCGCCGCCGTGCCCACGCCTCCGGCAACGGCATGGATGAGCACGCGATGGGTCTTGCCGGCAACCGGCGCCTCCGTCATTCCTGCCTGCCAATAGGCGAGGTACGCAGTGAAATAATTGACAGGGAAAGCGGCGGCTTGTTCGTCGGTCCAGTGCTCGGGAACGCCCCACAGCATATGCGAATACGCGGCAGTTTTTTCGGCGAAGGCACCCCACTGGGCATAGCCCATTACGCGGCCCCCGCTGTTTTCTTCTATGCCCGCAAACTCTCGGCCGGCGATCAGCGGCGGCGCGGGCGTTCCCGGGTATCCGCCTTGTGAGGTCATGAAGTCAGCAAAATTCAAGCCCCCCGCGGCTACGCGAACCAGCGTCTGTCCCGGTTTCAGCACAGGTTCAGCGACATCCTGAATTGCGAGCCCATCCGGCCCGGAGAGACTGGTGATTACTAAGGCTTTCATGAACAGAAGTCTAGCAGGACGGCAGTTTTCAGGGTGACGCCACGGAGAATGGGAGTAGCACGAACGCAGAATTACCTGACGACTGTCATCCTGAGCGAAGCCGTTCGCCGTCGCTCACTCAAACCTCCAACACGAACAACCAGATTGTCGGATTTTGCTACGACGCCGCAGGAAATTTACTTGATGAGATTGCCTGCCCTCCGAGCAATCACACCTTCGTCTACGATGCGGAAGGGCGGCTTCT
>JBEKWP010000081.1:0-17416 GCA_049512915.1 Candidatus Sulfotelmatobacter sp. | reverse complement strand
GTGATTCACACTTCGCCGGCGCAGGATCCGACCAATGATCACTATCACTGGCACATCGAGTTTATGCCGAAGCTGACCAAGACGGCGGGCTTTGAGTGGGGCACGGGCTTCTACATTAATCCAACGCCGCCGGAGGAAGCGGCGAAGTTTTTGCGCGAGGCCAGCGTGGAAGAGCCGGTTCCGGCAACAGTGGGCTAGGACCGGGCTGATGTAGAAAGATTCACGCGACAAAAAAGAGGGCACGGTGAGAGCCGTGCCCTTTGCAGTTGGACGGAGAGAGAAGTTGATGGCTAGGGACGAACACTTGGGAGCCCTGCCACAACTTGTTTCCTGCTTATGCTAGGGCCGCGGCTAAGGTTTAATTGTCACGAAATTGTAAAATCTTGGCGGCATAGACCTGCTATCTTGTTCTAATCCTTGCCCTTGTTTGCTAATTCTTTCCTTTGGCTTACCCTTGCGTTCGATCCTGGAATTCTTCATGCCACGCCATCTGGATGGCTTCGAGCTTGCCTTCGTTGGAGGCTCCAGGGTCGCCCTTGAAGTCGGGCAACTCGGTGACGTAGCGATGCAGGTCAGTGAAGCGGACGGTGAGGGGATCGAGATTGGGGTGAACTTCGGAGAGCAGGATGCCGATGTCTTCGGCGTTGTCCCAGGTGAGAGATTTAGGCATGGGTAGATCCTTAATGCGGGCTTCGCGCTTCGGCGAAAACTCTATGAGCCGAAGCCCGATAGCTAAAGCCCGAAGCCCAGTTTTAATGATGCTCTTCTGAAATGTAATTGCGGTTCCAGGCAGGGATCTCGACGACGACTTTACCCGGCTTCGTGATCTGCACCTGGCAGCCGAGACGCGAGTTTAACTGCAAGTCGGCGGCCATGTCCAGACGGTCGGCTTCGTCGTCATCCATGGGGGAAAGATTTTCGGCGCCTTCCTTGATCCAGACATGACAGGTGGTGCAGGCGCAATTGCCGCCGCAAGCGTGGTCGAGCGGGACTCCGAAGTTGAGTGCGACGTCGAGAATCGACTCTTCTTTGCCATGATCCTGGTAGGGCAGCTTGCCGTGCTCGAACTGGACTGTCTTGCCTTCGGGGAGGAACGTGAGCTGCACCGTATTTTCGCCGGGAGCTTCTTCGGTGGCTGTGCCGGCGCCTTGTGTTTTTTCTTCTGACATTGACTGCTCCTCAAGAACTTTACGCTTCTTCTTTGCTCAAGCTGCGAGGGCGAGACGCCCTCGCGACCGCCGGCGAGACGCCGGCGCTACGATTCGGCGCTACTCGAACTCTGCTTTGGCCATGGGGTGCGGGGCTGTGGGGCCTTCGCCCATGTCTGCCTCGTCCATGGTCTTGCCTTTTAGTGCGGTCGAGACGGCGGTGTCCATCATCAGCTCAGCCAGGCGCGTCGTGCCCTGGTTTAGCGCGTCGATAGCTTTGCGGATGGCCTGGTAATCGTCTTCGGCCTTTACCTCGGCCAGCGCCTTCTCCATTTTCGCGATCTTTTTCTTCTCGTCCGTGGTTAAGTGACCCCAGGCCGGGTTCTTCTTGCCTTTTTCGAGCGCCGCGAGAATCGTGTCTGCTTCGTTGCGCGCTTCGATGACCTGGCGTTGGCGGAAATCTTCTTCCGCGCTGTCGAAAGAGTCGAGGATCATGCTCTCGACCTGCTCGTCGGTCAGGCCGTAGCTGGGCTGGACCTGAATTTCAGCCTCTTTGCCACTGCGCTGCTCGCGCGCGGAGACGTGGAGGATGCCGTTGGCGTCGATGAGGAATTTCACTTCGATGCGCGCCATGCCGGCGGCCATCGGTGGAATGCCTTTCAAATCGAAACGTGCCAGCGAGCGGCAATCTCTTGCCAATTCGCGCTCGCCTTGCAAAACGTGAATGGCGACGTTGGCCTGGCCGTCGATCTGCGTGGTGTAGAACTGCGTGGCCGACGCGGGGATGGTGGAGTTGCGAAGGATGATTTTGTCGGTGACTCCGCCTGCGACCTCAATGCCGAGCGACAATGGCGTGACGTCGAGCAGCAGCATGTTCTCGGTGGCTTCGGAACCTCCGCCGAGAATATTGGCTTGCACTGCCGCCCCCAGCGCGACGACCTCATCGGGATTCAGGTCTGTGTGGGGCTCGCGGTGGAAAAGTTCTTTGACCAGCGCGCGGACTTTGGGGATACGCGTGGATCCCCCGACCAGAACGACTTCGTCAATTTGTTCGGGCTTGAGTCCGGCGTCTTTCAGCGCCTGCTTGCAGGGGCCGATGGTGCGGTCGATGATGGGCTGGATAAGCTGTTCGAACTGTTCGCGCGTGATCTCGCGGAGATAGCGCTTTCCGCCGGGCAATTCGACATCGAGCTTGACCGAGGGCTGCGACGATAGCGCAATTTTTGCTTCGATTACGGCATTGCGAATGGCTTGCACGGCCTCACCATTGCGGCGGAGATCGAGTCCAAGGTCGCCGAGCGTGTCATCGAGGGCGATGGTGATCAGCAGATTGTCGATGTCGTCGCCGCCGAGATGCGTGTCGCCGTTGGTTGCGATGACTTCGAAGATGCCGTCGTGCAGCTTGAGAATGGAAATGTCGAAGGTGCCGCCTCCGAGGTCGTAGACGGCTACGATTCCATTTTGCTTTTTGTCGAGGCCATAGGCGAGCGACGCGGCCGTGGGTTCGTTGACCAGGCGCAAGACTTCGAGGCCGGCGATGCGGCCGGCATCTTTTGTGGCCTGACGCTGTGCATCGTTGAAATAGGCGGGCACGGTGATGACAGCCTTGGTGACCGGGGCACTGAAGAAGCGCTCGGCATTGCGCTTGAGCTGGCGCAGAATGAGAGCGGAGATTTCCGGCGGCGTGAAGGTCTTCTCGCCGTGCTTCTTGTCGCCCAGTTTGATGCTGATGACTTCGCCGGGCTGCAGGTCTTCCGCGAGGCGGAAGGGGAAGAACTTCAATTCTGCCTGAACGTCCTCAACGCCGCGTCCCATCAGGCGTTTGATCGAGTAGACGGCACGCTCCGGCGTTTCGGTGAGATATTTGCGCGCGGCGTTGCCAATTACGGGCTGATTGTTTTCGTCGAGCGCGACGACCGAAGGAACGAGATTCGAGCCATCGTCGCCGGGGATGACGACAGGGCTCTCCCCCTGCATGAAGGCCACGAGGGAATTCGTGGTGCCCAGGTCGATACCGACGATGCGATCCGTAGCCATTGTGTGATTTTGCGATCGGGTGATTGTGCGATTGAAAAACCCGCGATTTTCAATCGCCCAATCGCCCGATGACTCAATTTCTCAATTCTCCAAGACTTCGTTTACGTCTCGAACCAAATTCCTGATGTAGTTGCGGCGGTTCAGCACGTCTACCATTTTGTCGCGCTCCTGCCTGCGCTCTTCTTCAGTGACCGGCTGGCCGTTGTGTTCGCGCTGGATCATTCCATCCCACATTTTCCAGCGTTCCTGAAGCTCGCGCAAAAGCGCTTCCTGCTTTTCTTCCAGGTCGTGTTTCTGATTGCCAATTTCTTCGATCAGGGCGGGATCGTCCTCGCCCATCTTCTTGTGCATGCGCAGTTCTTCGAGTTGCATATTCAGATCGAAGACTTCTGCGAGCAGCTCGGGTGGCACGATCTGCTTTTTTATTTGTCCGGTCGACCGCGCTTTTTCTGTCGCGGACTTCGACTGCTCTTCCAGTTCCACGCCTTCGAGCTTCAAGAGATACTCGGTGCGCTTGATCGGATCTTTCAACGTGCGATGCGCGTCGTTCAGCAGGGAACTCTGCTGGAGGCTCCACTCCTGCTCCTGGCTGCCGGCCTGGGCGTTAAGGTCGGGATGCAGCTTGCGGCTCAGCTCGTAGAAGTCTTTTTCCAGAATGGAGACGTCGAGATCCAGCTTGCGGGGTAAACCGAAAAATGCGAAGTAGTCGACTGGCGCGGGCGGTTGAACCTTGCCGCAAGCTTCGCAGAAGTGGACGGCGCGCATGGTTCCACACGACCAGCAGGATTGAGTTTCCTCGGGTGCGGGCTTCGCGGTAATGTTGGTTAAACCCGGGTTGCTCATACTTGTCCGTTTCTAATTTCAGCACAATGTAGCAACTGTGCAAGCCCAAGGTGCCGCTGTGCTGGGCGAGGGCGGTGAGGCCTTAGACGTTCGCGGGCGAGGGCGTCCGCTCCACGGAATTGGCTCGATCACGCCGAGAACGAAGTGCCGCAGCCGCAACTCTTCGTGGCTTGGGGATTCACAAAGACGAATCCCTGCTGCATCAGCGTTTCCTGGTAGTCGAGAGTCATGCCGTGCAGGTAGATGAACGACTTGGGATCAACGAACACGCGCACATCGCCGTACTGAAAGATGCGGTCGCGTTCGCGCGGCTGCGTGTCGAAGCGAATGTTATAGCTCAGACCGGAACAGCCGCCGCCCTGCACGCCCAGGCGCAAGCCGCCCTGCTCGGGCGAGATGCCTTCCTTGGCCATCGCGGTGCGCACCTTGGCGAGGGCTTTCTCGGTGACGAGAATGCTCTTGGCCGGGGCTGCCTGCGGTGCTGGCGCGGTTTGTTCGGTTGTCGTTGTCATTTCAATTCCTGGCACAGTGCCTCAACGGCCAAAGAGGCCATGAGACGCGACGCTAACGGCACGACTAAAGTCGTGCCCTTCCCGAGGCTGCGCGGCTGAAGCCGCGCCCTTCGAGGTCGAGCTGCGCTCAAGCGCCTGCCGAAAAGCTTACTGCGTTACCGCGGCCGCGACCGGCTTTGCGCTCTCCTGCTTTTTCTTCCAGTCGCTGATCGCGGCGCGGATGGCGTCCTCGGCCAACACGGAACAATGGATCTTCACGGGAGGAAGCGACAGCTCCTTCACGATGTCCATATTCTTGATGGCGAGGGCTTCATCAACCGTTTTGCCCTTGACCCACTCGGTGGCCAGCGAGGACGAGGCGATCGCGGAACCGCAGCCAAACGTTTTGAACTTGGCTTCTTCAATGACGTTGGTGTCGCGGTTGACCTTGATCTGCAGCTTCATGACGTCGCCGCACTCGGGCGCGCCGACCAGGCCGGTGCCTACGTCGGCGCTGCTCTTGTCCATGGAGCCGACGTTGCGGGGATGGTTGTAGTGATCGATTACTTTATCGCTGTATGACATTTTTTTCTCCAGGTTTCCAAATTCAAAGTTCCAAGGTTTCGAAGGTTTCAAGGTCTCAATGATTCAGAATCCAGAGCTTCATCCCTCCAAGGATTTTGAAACCTTGAAACTCTGAAACCTTGAAACCTCGCTTCTAATGCGCTTCGCCAGCCCACTTCACGTCCTTCAGGTTGATGCCTTCCTTCGCCATTTCGTAGAGCGGAGAAAGTTCGCGGAGGCGCTCGACGGTTTCGATGACGCGGTCGGCCACATAATCGACTTCGGCGGCGGTGTTGAAGCGCCCGATGCCGAAACGGATCGAACTATGCGCCAGGTCGTCGCCGGTGCCGAGAGCCTTCAATACATAAGATGGTTCCAGAGTCGCAGAGGTGCAGGCCGAGCCGCTCGAAACCGCGATGTCGTTGATGCCCATCAGCAGCGATTCGCCTTCCACGTAGGCAAAACTGATGTTGAGGTTGCCGGGCAGGCGATGCTGCATGGTGCCGTTGATGTAAGTTTCGTCGAGGCGGTTCATGATGCGATCGCGCAGGCGATCGCGCAAGTTGGCTAACTGGACTGCCTCATGCGACATTTCTTCGGACGCGATGGCGCAGGCTTTGCCGAGGCCGACGATGCCTGCGACGTTGAGCGTGCCGGAGCGCATGCCGCGCTCGTGGCCGCCACCGTCGATGATGGCGGAAATCTGGACGCGCGGATTCTTGCGGCGGACGTACAAGGCGCCGACGCCTTTGGGGCCGTACATCTTATGCGCGGAGATCGACATCAGGTCGATATTTTGTTTGTTCACATCGATGGGAATCTTGCCGATCGCTTGCGTGGCGTCGGTGTGAAAGATGATGCCGCGCTCGTGACACAGTTTGCCGATTTCCGCGATGGGCTGCACGACGCCGATTTCGTTGTTCGCGGCCATGATGCTTACCAGGATGGTTTTGTCGTCCATGGCGCGCTTCAGCTCTTCGAGATCGACCAGGCCATCTTTTTGCACGGGGAGGTAAGTCACGCGATAGCCGTGTTTCTCGAGGCGCTTGCAGGTGTCGAGCACGGCTTTGTGCTCGGTGACCGCGGTGATGATGTGGTTGCCTTTCTCGCGGTACATCTCGGCTACGCCCTTGATGGCGAGGTTGTCGCTCTCGGTGGCGCCCGAGGTGAAAATAATTTCTTTGGTGGTGGCGCCGATCAGTTTGGCGATGCGCTCGCGAGCCGTTTCCACGCCTTCTTCACCGGCCCAGCCGAACGAGTGATTGCGGCTGGCGGCGTTGCCGAATTTTTCCATGAAATAGGGCAGCATCTCCTCCAACACGCGGGGATCCATGGGCGTGGTGGCGTGGTTGTCCATATAAATGGGAAGCTTCACTCCCTTGGGAACGGCGTGCTGCGTGACTGGAAGCTGCTGGGGGATCTTTACATCCGTGCTCATAATTGCTTCTCCTACCTCAGGGGCTAAAGCCCTCATCGAGTTTTGTGCATCTCGGCACGGCTGAAGCCGTGCCCTGATACGAATCAATCCAAATACGAGTCAAATCCAATTTGCGAACTGCTAAACGATCGTGACCAGTTCTGCGGGCTTGACCGTCGCGACTTCCGCGGCTTCCGGTTCTTCGCGCATATGAGAGATCTTGATGCGTTTCAGCACGGCCTCGATGCTCTCATTCACTTTGCGCAACGGCTCGCGGATGTTGCAGCGGTCGCTCTGGCCACACTCGCCGCGAACGGTGACACAGGATGTGATGAACAAAGGGCCGTCGATGGCCTGAATTACTTCGAAGGCCGAAATTGTATGGGCCGCGCGCGCCAGCCTGTAACCGCCGTTGGTACCGTGCTGCGAATGCAGCAGGCCAGCCTTTACCAGCCGCTGCAGAATCTTGGCCAGGGCCTCGGGCGGGATGCCGAAAGAATCGGCAACGTCCTTCGCGCTGGCGCTGCGAGTGCCCTCGTGCGCGTGGTCGGCCAAGTGCTTCATGGCCATCAGCGCATAGTCCGCCTTTTTGGTTAGCTTGAGCATTCGATGCCTGAGCCGAGAATCCGATCGCTGGGACAAACCGGAAATCCGACCTTTTCTGTCGTAATTCATTCTACGTCTATCGCCCAAAATTATGCAAGCTCCTACAGGCAACCGTCGGTAGCGCCATTCAATGGTAACTATAGGCGATTGAATGGTTTAGTCGTTGGCGATGATTTTGGTCGGAATTCCCGGACGCTCGAAGGAAGCCGGCATGCCCGGCTTGTTAGAAACGAGAGAAGAAATTCACCGTGAGGTAATGGCGAGGGACTTGACAACTGGCGAAGCAGGTCTAAAATACCGGGAAATTCCCGCGAATCCGCCCCTCCGGCATTTGATGAGGGCGGGGCGTCCGGATTTATGACCTCAAAGCCGTTCTCGCATCCTCAAAACGTGGGCAAGGAACCTTGCAAACACCCGCGCGTGCAGATCGTCAGCCGTGAAGAAGACGCAGAGTTCGTAGAGTGCCTCGAGTGCCGCGAAGTCTTCGAGTCCAGCGAACTCAAAGACATGAGCATTGAGGAAAACACCGAAGGCGAAGCCCAGGAATCGTAGACCACGCTTCGTAAGCCGAACCCGAACCGAACCAGCGAAGGCGCGATAGCACAGCCTGTGATCACCATAGTAACCGCTGTGCCGCATTTCGCCTTGTTGCCGGCGAACCGGCTCTGCTAGTGTGCGAGCCGGGGGCGTGCATTCCGCACGTTGCAAACTCATGCCTGGCGTAGCGCTGGTAGTCGACGACTCCATGCTGATCCGGTATACCGTCTGTCGCTTTCTGGAAGAACGCGGCTTCGCGGTGGAGTCGGCTACCAACGGCCTGGAGGCCCTGCAGATTCTCGAGCGCGTGCATCCTGACTTGATCGTTACCGACATGCAAATGCCAAAGATGTCGGGCTCCGAACTGATTACGGCCGTTAAGAAGAACCCCGAGACCGCCAAAATCCCGATCATTATTGTTGCGGGCCGCGCCAGCGGCTTCGATGAGAAGGAAAAGCGCGCCAACTTCGCCATCTATAAAGACATCGACATCCAAGGCCAGCTGGAAAAGGCGCTGGATGCCGTGATGGGGAAAAGCAACGGCCAGGGAGCCGGGAAATAGTGATTGGCAGGGAGTCTTCGAGCCTCGGCGTCTACTTTCTGAGGGCAGCGGGAGTCCTGGGAATGTGGATCTGCTGGGCCCCGGTCTTCTTTCCGAAGATGAAGGTTGTTTGGAAAGGCGGGAACCGTGCCCCGCTGTCGCGTCGGAGCAAACTCGTTTCCGCCCTGGCCTGGACCGCATGGTGCCTGGTAGTTTTCGGCATCGCACCGATGTTCTGTGCGGCGTTTTTTGCAATCGGCGTTCTCTCGCTCTTTGTGCTTTCACGACAGGATCGGAAGCACTACGCTGTGGCGACGGGAATCCCCGCGCGGAAGCAGATTACGAAGAGGCAGTTTTGGTCGTTTTTTTGCTTGGCCGACGCACTGTTCCTTGCAGCGTCGCTGTTTGCCGTGATCCGGGACTCGTATTCTCCGCCGACGAATGGGGATCAGCGATTCCTCCACTACTTGGCTCTCGGTTATCTCGCCGCGTCCTGCATCGCGGCAGTCGTTCTTTACCGGGCGCGGCCGCGAACAAACGCGTCTGGGCTGTAAGCCGCAACCACCCGCAGAAGTCGTTCTCGATCCACTCACCGCAACACCATTCCCGCCTCCGCGGAAAAGTTCATGGCCGCAAAATCTTTCGCCAGGAACTTGGGGTAGGCCGCGGCCGCAATCATGGCCGCGTTATCGGTGGAGAGCGGCCGCGAGGGGAAATACACGCGGAGGCCGTCCTGAGCGCCATCCCGCTCGAAGGTGCTTCGCAATTCGTTGTTCGCCGCCACTCCGCCGGTGACGAAAAGCGTGGCAACATCGTAGGCGCGGGCGGCGGCCAGAGTTTTGCTCACCAGATCTTCCACCATCGCGCGCTGAAATGAAGCGACCAGATCGAGAGTCTGCCGATCGCAGTTGGCAAGGTAGTCTTCGAGCTTCGGCTTGGAAACTTTTGCCAGAGCCTGGCGGCGGATCTCGATGGAACGATGCATGTCGTGAATCTCCACATAGCGCAGCATGGCAGTTTTGATGCCGCTGTAGGAGAAGTCAAAGCGGGGGCGCTCACTCTTTGTTGTTGCTACTTCCTCCTGCCCTTTCCGGTCGCGACGATCGCGATGCTTAATCTGCGCGGGCAGGAACTTCACGGCTGTCGCGTCGCCGTGAGGCGCGAGCCGGTCGATGACGGGGCCTCCGGGATAACCGAGGCCGAGCAATTTTGCGACTTTGTCGAAAGCCTCGCCGGCGGCGTCGTCACGAGTGTGGCCGATGTTGTCGTAAGTCCAACCTTGATTGCGTTGCGCGGCCAGATAGAGGTGCGTATGCCCTCCGGAAACAACCAAAGCGAGCACGGGAAATTGCAGCGCGTGATTACCCTTCTGCCGCTCTTCGAGCAGCACGGCATGGATGTGGCCTTCGAGATGGTTGACAGCAATCAGCGGCTTGTCGAGGGCGAAGGCCAACGCCTTGGCATAGCTGATACCCACCAGCAGCGCTCCGGCGAGGCCGGGTCCTTGAGTGACTGCGATCGCGTCGACTGAATTCAAAGTCTGGTTGGCACCGGCCAGCGCCTGCCGGACCACCGGAACGATCGCCTTCAAGTGCTCGCGCGAGGCCAGTTCGGGGACGACGCCTCCGTAAGGCTGATGCGTGGCGATCTGTGACGCTACGATGTTTGAGATCAACTGCTCTCCGGAGCGCACCACCGCCGCGGCGGTTTCGTCGCAGGAACTTTCGATGCCGAGAATGTAGGCGTCTGGCATAATCATTTCGCGTTTCAAGGCTTGCTCTAGCTTAATGCAAAATATGTCGCGTCGGGTTAATTACCCAAGGTCGACGGTCCAATGTTGAAAGAGTTTGCCATCTCGATCATCCAGACTCTGCGCCAGCAAGGCTTTCTGGCCTACCTGGCGGGTGGATGTGTGCGCGATCTTCTACTGAAGCGCGAGCCCGCGGATTACGACATAGCGACCAGCGCAACACCTGCGCAAGTGATGGAGGTCTTTCCTGACACCTACGCCGTGGGAGCGCAGTTTGGAGTCGTGCTTGTGCCGGTTCCTGATCTTCGGACCGAGGATCATCGGACGAACGCAGACGAAAACGCGCTGCCGAAATCCCGAGCCGTAGAAGTCGCGACCTTCCGCAGCGATCTCGGCTACTCCGACGGGCGGCGTCCCGATGAAGTGCGTTTCAGCCAGGACCCGCGCGAGGACGTTGCGCGCCGCGATTTCACGATCAACGGCATGATGCTCGACCCGGTGAGCGGCGAGGTGCTCGACTTTGTGGGCGGACGCGGAGATCTCGAAGCCGGGATTGTTCGCGCGATTGGCGATCCGGAGCTGCGTTTTGGGGAAGACAAATTGCGCATGCTGCGCGCGGTGCGTTTCGCCGCGCGATTCGAATATGTGATCGAACCGCGGACGCTGGCGGCAATTCAACGCCTGGCTCACGAAATTCAGGTGGTGTCGCGCGAGCGGGTTCGCGACGAGCTTACGAAGATGCTCACCGAAGGCCACGGTCGGCGGGCGTTTCTCTTGCTCGATGAGAGTGGGCTGCTGAAAGAGGTGTTGCCGGAGATTTCAGCCATGAAGGGCGTCGAGCAGCCGCCTGAGTTTCATCCTGAGGGCGATGTGTTTGTTCACACGCTGCTGCTGCTGGAAAACCTGCCGCGTCCTTGCCCGCCCGCGCTGGCGTGGGGTGCGCTGCTGCACGACGTGGGTAAACCTGCGACGTTTCGCGTGGCGCCCGACCGGATTCGTTTCGATGATCATGTGGATGTGGGCGTAAAGATTGCCGGGGAAATCTGCCGGCGCCTGCGGTTCTCGAATCACGACGCAGCTCAAGTGCTCGCGCTGGTCGACAATCACATGCGCTTCGGGCATGTCACGCGCATGAAGGAGTCGACGCTGAAGAGATTCTTTCGCCTGCCCGGCTTCGACGAGCACCTCGCATTGCATCGCGCCGACAGCCTGGCCAGCCACGGCAATCTCAGCACGTACGAATTGATCCGGACGAAGCTGGCCGAGATTCCGCCGGAAAAGATTCGTCCCGCGGCGTTGGTGACTGGCGACGACTTGATTGCTGCCGGGTATAAGCCCGGGCCCAGGTTCCGCGAGATTCTCGAGGCCGCGGAAGATGCGCAACTCGATGGACGGTTGCTTTCGCGCGACACTGCACTTGAGTTCGTGAAGCAGCAATTTCCTCTCTGAGCTTGCTGTTTGCCTGAACTCCTTGCGGGCTGCCTCGAGTGCTAGAATCGAAATCTCCGACGGAATGATTCCGTCGCGAGAACTTGTTTTTGCCAGGAGCTACATTGGAGCAGGCCGGATCTGGACTGGAAAAAATCGTGGTGGGCTCACTGCGGCGCGTGCCGCCGTGCGAAGCGCCTTCGCTGGCCTGGCCGCTGGTTTGCGGATCTGTCGTCGCCGAGCGCACGCGAGCTGTGGAGTTTGTAGACGCAGTGTTGCGCGTCGAAGTTCCGGATGCGGGGTGGAAACGTGAGATGCAGGCCCTGGCGCCACGGTATCTCGCCGCGTTGAATCGCTATGCCGGACAAAAGGTGGAGAGGATCGAGTTTGTGATCCGGCAAGGCTGAGTTGATCCATTTCTTTCAGGGGCATTCTCCACAATAATTAATAATGAGTCACAGAACATGAAAGTTACAGAAAAAGATGTTGCCTATGTCGCCGATCTGGCCAACCTGGAACTCTCCGCGCCGGAGCGCGCCGGCATGGTGCGGGATCTGAATTCGATTCTCGACTACATCGAAAGGCTCAACGAACTGGATACGTCGGCGGTCGAACCGATGGCGCAGGTATCGGACCGCTACGGCGTTGACGAATCCAAACAGGGCAGCGAGAGGTTTGCTTACGCCAGCCGCGAAGATGTGGTCGAGGGACTGCGAAAATCTTTGTCACAGGATGTCGCGCTGGCGAATGCTCCGGATGCCGATGGAACATTCTTCCGCGTGCCGAAGGTGATTGAAAGATAAAGGTCCGTCGCCGCGACCGCCTTCTCATATGCTATGCAACTGACCCAACTCACCATCGATGCGGCTCGCTCCGCTGTTCAGGAGCGCAAGACGACGGCGCTTGCGCTGGCCGAGGCGCACTACGCGCGCATCCAGAACGAAGATGAAAAAATCGGCGCTTATCTCACGCTCTGCAAAGAGCGTGCGCTGGAGCAGGCCGACCGCATCGACCGCCTGGCTGCCGAAGGCAAGCCGTTGCCGCCGCTGGGCGGTGTGCCGGTCGGGATCAAAGATGTGATGTCGACTCGCGGAGTGCGCACGACCGCGGGATCAAAAATTCTGGGCCACTACATTCCGCCCTATGACTGCACCGCGGTGGCGCGCATGGAAGCGGCGGGCGCGATGATTCTCGGCAAGACGAACTGCGACGAGTTTGCCATGGGTTCGTCCAATGAAAATTCGGCGTTTCGTCCGGTGCACAATCCGCGCGATTTGAGCCGCGTCCCCGGAGGATCTTCAGGCGGTTCGGCGGCAGCGGTCGCGGCAGATATGGCGGTGGTCGCGCTCGGTTCAGATACCGGCGGCTCGATCCGGCAGCCGGCTTCGTTCTGCGGCGTGGTTGGATTGATGCCGACTTACGGCCGCGTGTCGCGTTATGGGCTAATCGCGTTTGCATCTTCCCTCGATCACATTGGACCGCTGGCGAAGACGGTGAAGGATGCGGCGATTGTGTTGCGCACCATTGCCGGACGCGACCCCATGGATGCAACCTCGGCCGATCTGCCGGTGCCGGACTACGTTGCTGAAATCGAAAAGCCGGTGCGAGGGCTGAGATTAGGCGTGGCCAAAGAATATTTCGGCGAGGGACTTGACGGTGAAGTGCGGCACACGGTTGAGTCGGCCATCGACAAACTGAAGAGCCGGGGCTGCGAGATTGTGCCAGTTTCGTTGCCGCACACGCCGTATGCGATTCCTGCTTATTATTTGATCGCAACCGCGGAGGCGTCTTCGAACCTGGCACGCTACGACGGAGTGCGGTACAGCTATCGCGCCGCGGGAGTGAAAACACTTTCGGAGATGTACCGGCGCAGCCGCGACGAGGGCTTTGGAGCCGAAGTGAAGCGCCGCATTATGCTCGGTACCTACGCGCTGAGCGCAGGCTACTACGACGCGTATTACCTGAAAGCGCAGAAAGTGCGCACGTTATTGACGCGCGATTTCGAAGAAGCCTTCCGCAAAGTAGATGCCATCGTCACGCCGACGAGCCCGACGGCGGCATTTCGACTGGGGGAGAAGTCGAATGATCCGCTGGCCATGTATCTGGCTGACATCTACACCGTAACGGCGGATTTGGCGGGGATTCCGGGCATTTCGATTCCCTGCGGCGAGACGAAGGAGAAGCTGCCGATCGGCCTGCAGATTCTAGGAAAACACTTTGATGAGGCGACGATCCTGCGTGTGGCTAACGCCTACGAACAGGCTGCCTAGACTGGCTCGTAGTAACTCTCTCCGGCGCAGGCGCGGCAAAGCACTTTCTCTTTATCTCTATCTTTGATCCGGACTTCTCTGCGGAAGTTGATGCCTTCCCCGCACGCCTCACACACCACGCGCTCGCCTTTGTATCCGGGGAACTCTTCGGGGGGTAAATCTACCTTTACCCATTGTGTCGTGAACAGGTCGTCATCCGTGATTTCGCGGTAAGCCAGCATCTGCTGCTGATTCTTGTCGGCGATTTCAGGATGCATTTGGCGCGCGAGAGACTTCGAAGATTCCCTGGCCGCGATGCGGATTGCTTTGCCGGTGCTGACGTCGACAAAAGTCGCCGCAACTTTTCCCCAGTCGCGAAACTTCAGCGCGCGCTTGCCGAGCCGGCAGCCAGTGACTACGGCCACGGCATCGGTGGCGCAGCGGTCGATTTCAACGAAAGTGACGAGCCGCTTGCGGTCTTTCCCGCGCGGGTCTTCGATGCCAAGTTTCTCGAGGCCCAGCATGGCCAGCCGCACGCCCAGGACTTGTCCAGCGCACAGATGCCCGTGAGCCTGCTCGGCGTCGCGAAGATATTCGTCGAGGGATTTCATTGGGAGCCGTAAGCTTTCAGCTGTCAGCTCTCAGCTTAACACTCACAAAACTACTTTCTGTGCCAGCGCACGCCGTCTTTTGTATTCTCGATGATGATGCCGGCAGCGGTTAACTCCGCGCGCACGGCATCGGATACCTTAAAGTCACGCGCCCGACGGGCTTGCTCCATCTCCGCGATTTTCTTTTCGATGTCAGCGTCTGAGAATTGACCGGACTTCACAGCCTCCCTCAGTTCGTTGCTGATGTCTTTCTCTCGGCCTTCCGTCGGAGCCCAATCGAACACCTGCTTCATCTTCGGGCCATCGTCATCCTTGAGCACGGCGAAAATCTCATCAAACTTCTCAAGCGCGGCGAGCAGCGGCGCAGCATCGTCTTTCTTCATGCCACCCGCGTCTAACGCGGAATTGGCGGTACGCACCATCTCGAAGATGGCGGCCTGCGCCTGCGCAGTATTGAGGTCGTCATCGAGCGCGGCGCGCATGCGGTGGATGGTCTCAGTCGCAAGCGTTTGCATTTCTGGGTTCGAGCCGGAAGGAAAAGTCCCCACAGTCAAACGCTGGCGAAAATTGCGCAAGCGTTCCACGGAAACCGCAGCCTGCTTCAGCCCGTCAAAAGTAAAATTCAACTGGTTACGATAGGGAACCGACGCGAGCAAGTACCGGATCGACGATGGTTTGTGCCCTTTCAGCACCAGGTCGCGCAGGGTGTAGAAGTTTCCCAGGCTCTTCGACATCTTCTCGCCTTCAACCAGCAGAAAGCGCACGTGGAACCAAAAACGGGCAAAGGTCTTTCCGGTGAGCGACTCCGATTGTGCGATCTCGTTTTCGTGATGGGGGAAGACCAAGTCCTCTCCGCCGGCGTGCAGGTCGAAGCTCTCGCCCAGTTCCTCCATCGACATGACGGAGCACTCCAGGTGCCAGCCGGGGCGTCCCGGCCCAATCGAGCTATCCCAGGAAGCTTCGCCCGGCTTTGGCGCCTTCCACAGCGCAAAGTCGCGCGCGCTGTCTTTGTCATATTCGTCTACATCGACGCGGGCTCCGTCAAGCATCCCACTGAAATCTTTTTTCGAAAGCCTGCCATAGGGCGGAAACTTTGCGATGCGGAAGTAATACGATCCATCGTCGGTGCGGTAGGCGATCCCTCTCTCGACCAGTTTGGCTACGAACTCAGCCATCTCGGGGATGTGTTCGGTGGCGCGCACCAGCATTGGCTGCTCGATGCCAATCATGGCAGCGTCTTCGAGGAACGCTTTCTCGTACTTCGCGGTGTATTGCTGAACGCTGACTCCGTCGCGCGCCGCGTTGCGGATGATCTTGTCATCCAAGTCCGTGATGTTCATCACGTAGCGCACGGTGTAGCCGGACTGGCGCAAGAATCTCTGCAGCAGGTCAACCGCAATGAAGGTTCGGAAGTTGCCAATGTGGCCGTAGTCGTAGACGGTCGGGCCGCAAGCATACATCCGAACTTCTTTGTCGCGGAGCGAATGGAATTCCTCGACCTGCGAGGACATGGTGTTGTAAAGGCGAAAGGCCATAGGCGACGGTCGCGCTCAGACACGAACCTTCAATTCTAGGGGCATGCCAGAAAGAGGGTCAACTGGCGGTGATATCGGCGGGAGTATGCGCCGGCAGCGCGTGAGAATGTGAGCGCAGCCGCTGTTGCACCAGGAGAACATAATGCAGAGCGGAGATAATCGTAAAAGCGAATGTGGCGCGCAAAAAAACAGTGCGCGTGATCCACACCCAGCGTGCCGGTCTGATTGAAAACAGCAGCACAAAAAACACGGCAGCGATCTGCGAAAAGGTGTTCGCCTTTCCGAAGATACTGGGGCGGAAGTTGCGCAGCCCCGCGATAGCAAACAAAACCGCACTGGCGGCCAGAATGGAAATATCGCGGCTGAACACCAGCACAGTAAACTTCCACGGAATCTTGTGAAGGATAGAGAGCACGAGAAACATTGTGCTTAGCAATAGCTTGTCGGCGATGGGGTCGAGATACTGGCCAAGCAGAGTCTGCTGGTGCAGCTTGCGTGCCAGCAACCCGTCCAGGCCATCGCTGAATCCCGCAATCACGAAAAGAACCAAAGCCCAGAAATAGCGGCCTTCGACGAGCTCAATCACGATGAACGGAACAAAGACCATGCGCAGCAGCGTGAGCTGATTCGGAGCGGTGAAGATTTGCGAGAGCTTCATGCCTGGTCCTCATTCGCACGATCCTCAGTCGGACGAGCCGTGGAACGCGAAGAGAGTCTGCGCTGATCTGCGCCGCCTTGGAGCCCGCCCAGCAGCACGGCTGGGTCGAATCCGGTCTTAGAAGAGAAACGCTGCGAAAGGGAAGGCAAACCTCCGTCGGGAAGGTCGAGTTCGATGCGTTCGATCCGGTCCATCGGAAAGAACACAACAGCCGGGCTGAAGGGTTCGCCGTCTTTCACCATCACGACGAAATCTTCGAAGGAAGCCAGCTCGATCCCTGTCATGCTGAGGCCTTCCGCAGCGAGCGCCAGAATCATGCCCCAGAATTTGTCCCGCGGATTGCCCAGGGTTACGACCACCATGGCTCCAGGCGAAAAAGGAGCTCGCGCGGGCGTCCGGCCGGCCGAACCTGCATCGACTTCCCGGGACTGCTTCGGCATGGAACGATTGTCAACGCCGCAGGCCGGACTTGGCAACTGACAATCGCGATTCGCCGCGCTGCCCAGACCAAAACGCCGCTCCCAACATTGCGAGAAGCGGCCTGCGACATTAGAATAAGTGGAGCGTAGGCGCGTAGCTCAGTTGGTTAGAGCGCTACCTTGACACGGTAGAGGTCAGGAGTTCGAGTCTCCTCGTGCCTACCATTTTCTTGACTGCTTCCCGACTTGATCATGTCCAACCCCGGCATTCCAGAATCCCAACTCACTGCTGAATCGACCGCCGAAACTGGCGAGTCGTTTGGCGACCTGCTTTCTCAGTATGACAAGGGCCATTCGCGCAAGAGTGCAGACGGCGGGAAGCAACTCGTAGGCACCGTGATTGTGGTCACCGGAGACTCGGTGTTTCTCGATATCGGATTTAAGAGCGGGGGGAAACCTGGGGACATCCATGATAAGTAAAAGTCAAGAGGAGACGGAGGTCTCCGAGCGCTTAGAAGAGAAGGCTCTCGAAGCGGAGATGAGGCGGTTAGGTTAGCGAACAACCAGCGACCGTTCAGAGCG